>NZ_JAVJSQ010000004.1:370653-741306 GCF_040219335.1 Gimesia sp.
CTCATTGGTCAACACGGCCACATCAATCTGTTTACTCATCGCAGAATTCCCTCAGATTCCCCAAGGTTAAGCGGTCCACCTGGGGGCATGACTTTGCATTTGAATCGACATCGTATATTTTATATGAATATATCCTTTCCGCTTTGTTCCTGCCAGAAGCAACTTTGATTCTGGAACAGGAAGCTGTCACATATTTCAGGACCAGTTCTTTGTTAGCAAGTCATCTCGTAGCGCCCGGTCAACTTGAACTCATTGACGTTCCCGAACCCGAATTGCCAGCCTCTCCACCTGCAGACTGTGCGGGGCAGATTATCTTTCAACCTGAGACCACCTGTCTATGTGGTTCCGATCTCCCTTATTTCAATGGCACCGACGAATGGGAAATTGAAATCGGTCACTCTCTACATGAGATGATTGGCACGGTTACCGCGACTAATGGAAACCGCTGGAAAGCAGGGGACCGCGTATTGGCTGTTCCCGTGATGCAACAGGGACTGCAGGAGCGATTTCTGCTGGATGAATCCCGCACCATTTCCATCGCAACCAACATTCCTGAGGAACATGCATTGATGGCCCAACCCCTGGGGACGGCCCTCTTCGCACTCAAAAAACTTCCCAATCTGCTGGACAAGACCGTCGCTGTAGTGGGACAGGGACCGATGGGACAACTTATGAATGCCGCCCTGAACAACATGGGTGCGCGCCAGATCATCGGCATTGATCTACTCGAATCCCGGCTGGAAGTCAGTCCCCGCATGGGCGCCACCGCCACAATTTGTAACAGGAACAACAATCCAGTCACTGCCGTCCGGGAAATATTAAAGGGAGAATTGCCCGACATCGTGATTGAGGCCGTTGGTCACGCCGATCAGCAAATAAATCTCTGCGTTGAACTCTGTCGCCAGGCTGGTCAGATTCTGGTCTTCGGGGTTCCCCCTGAGACGATCGACAATTTTCGAGTACGGGATCTGGTATTTAAAAACATTACCGTTCATTCCAGCATCAATCCGGATTTCAACCGTGACTTTCCGCTAGCGATGCAATGGCTCTCTGAAGGCCGAATTGATGTCGGTCCGATTATCACACATCGCTTCCCTCTCGCTGAAATTCAGCAGGCATTCGAACTTTTCCGCGATCGACGCGAGGGGGCTATCAAAGTCATCGTTGATTTCCCTGCGAAACAACAGGCATAATCGAACTATTCCATCACTGAATCCCCCTGACTCTGAGTTTCATAATAATGATTTCTGACAAGACCTGTCGTGTTCTTTTTTCATTGATCTTCTGTCTGCTCTTTACAACTTCCGATCTATGAGCGGAGGACCGCCCCAACATCATTTATGTGATGGCAGATGACATGGGCTACGGCGACCTGGGCTGCTACGGTCAGAAAATCATCAAGACCCCCAATATCGACCAGCTTGCTCAGCAGGGGATGCGGTTCACCAATCACTATGCGGGGCACACCGTCTGTCGTCCTTCGCGGCTGGTCCTACTCACCGGACAGCATTCGGGACACACTCCGATCAGTCAGAATGAACAGTATTATTTCCCGGAAAACACAACGACCGTCACCTCACTGTTCAAAGAACAGGGTTATGCGACGGGCGGCGTAGGAAAATGGGCCCTGGGTATTCCGGAATCAACGGGTGTTCCCAGCAAGCAGGGCTTTGATTTCTGGTTCGGCTACCTGGACCAGGGCAACGCGCATAACTTTTATCCTGAATTCCTCTGGAGCAACGAACAGGAAGTTTCATTACCGGGAAACAAGGTGGGGCCTCACAAACGGGTCTCGATCTCGCGTGAAACCTACTCGCATGATCTGCTGACCCGCGAAGCATTCAACTTTATCCGGGCGAATGCAGATAAACCTTTCTTCCTGCAGGCACATTACACAATTCCACACGCGAACAATGAAGGGGGCCGCGCTACCGGAGACGGCATGGAAGTCCCTGAATATGGCGACTACCAGGATCGCGAGTGGCCTCAGCCCGAAAAAGGCTTCGCCGCGATGGTAACCCGCCTCGACCGGGACCTGGGCCGGATGGTCGAACTGCTGAAAGAACTCAAACTGGAAAACAAGACCATCATCTTTTTCACTTCGGACAATGGTCCTCATCAGGAGGGCATGCATCAGGTGGAATTCTTCAACTCTAACGGACCGCTGAAAGGATACAAACGTGATCTGTATGAGGGAGGCATCCGGGTGCCGCTAATTGTCAAGTGGCCGGGAAAAATCAAACCGGGTACCACTTCCGATCACATCAGTGCTTTCTGGGACTTCCTGCCGACTGCCTGTGAACTGGCGGGGATCCAGCCACCGAAAAACATTGATGGCATTTCTTACCTGCCGGAACTACTGGGCCAGTCGCAACAGGCGCATGAGACGATGTTCTGGAAATATCGGGGCAAAGTGGCTCTGCGGGCTGGTAAATGGAAAGCCGTCCAGACTGGCCCCGGTAAACCGCTAGAGTTGTATAATCTCGATACGGATATCGGAGAGACTCACAATCTCGCTAAAGAACATCCCGAAATCGCCACACGCATGAAGCGACAGATCACCGCCAGTCAGTCTGCGGACTAGATGATTTCTGAAATCGGCTCGGTATGTTCAACGCCGACCAGTTTCTGATCCAGTCCGCCGTAAAAGTAAGACAGGCGATTCGGATCAAGGCCCATCTGATGCAGGATCGTCGCGTGCAGTCGTTTGACATGGAATGGTTTCTCCACGGCGGCAGCGCCGAGTTCATCGGTTGCCCCCACGGAAGTTCCGCCTTTGATTCCACCGCCCGCAGTCCACATGGTGAATCCGAAGGAGTTATGATCGCGGCCGGTTCCTTTCGCGTATTCTGCAGTGGGCTGACGTCCGAATTCGCCCCCCCATACAATCATAGTCTCATCGAACAGGCCCCGTGCTTTGAGATCCTTGATCAGCGCTGCGATCGGCTGATCGGTATTCCCGGCATGATAGCTGTGATTCTTGACCAGATCCCCATGGGCATCCCAGTTAGCATCATTATGATTTCCGCCTGAGTAGAGCTGAATAAAACGTACTCCGCGTTCGACCAGACGCCGGGCCAGGAGGCAGCGTCTGCCAAAATCAGCAGTCCGGGGATTGTTCAGCCCGTACATATCCTGAGTCTGTTGGGTCTCTGAAGCCAGATCTGCTGCTTCTGGTGCGTGTTGTTGCATCTTGAAAGCCAGTTCATAGCTGGCGATCCGGGCCGCCAGTTCCGAATTCCCGGCCCGGGTTGCTTCATGCTTTTCATTGGCCGTTTTCAGCGCATCCAGCAGTTCTCGCTGAACGGCTCTGCTCATGCCTGCGGGTCGTCGCAGGTCTACCAGTGGTGCTCCCTTGGAACGCATTGTCGTCCCCTGATAAGTGGCCGGCATAAAACCGCTGGACCAGTTCTTGGCGCCGCTGATCGGTCCACCTGTCGGATCGAGCATCACCACGTAGCCGGGCAGATTTTCATTCTCGCTTCCCAGACCATAGTTCAGCCAGGAGCCGAGGCTGGGGAACCCGCTCAAAATGCGTCCTGAATTCATCATCAACATGGCTGAGCCATGGATTGGAGAATCCGCGGTCATTGACTTGAGAAATGCAATATCGTCGACGCAGGTCGCCAGATGCGGAAACAGATCCGAAACCCATTGCCCCGATTGGCCATACTGTTTGAACTTCCATTTGGGACCGACGACGCGTCCTTCGTTCTTTTCGCCGCCGCGTCCCTTGGTTTTGACGGGTATCGTCTTCCCGTCCAAACCATACAACTTAGGCTTATGATCGAACGTATCGACATGGCTCGGGCCACCGTACATGAACAGGAAGATTACGCTCTTCGCTTTGGGTTTGAAGTGGGGATCTTTGGGTGCCAGAGGATTCCGGAACTGACTTACTCCGTCAGCGGCGACCGCCTGAGAATTCAGAAACCCATCCGCGGACAACATCCCGGTTAAGGCGACTGATCCAAATCCGCCTCCCGCTTCCCACAGGAATTCCCGCCGTGTTCGTCGGCAAAACTGGGCATGTCCGGCTGGCTGTTGGGGTTGCTGTTCTAAGCTCATATCCTGATCCTTTATACGCTCTCAGGCTCTCTCAAACCCGTTATATCAATATCGTAATATCAAAATCTTAATCGAGATAAACAAACTCATTACGGTTTAAGATCGTCAGGCAGAAATAGTCCCGGGCCTGTCTCTCTGATAACTGGTGTTTGTCAATCAGGCTCTTAATAAGATGAACTCCCCGATCCACCTCACCGGGCTGGGGTTGACGACCATAGGCGAGGCGAATTGCCCGTGCTACGAATGCCGGGTATTCCGGTCCCGCCTCCTTGAGCAGTCGTTCGGTCAGGTGTTCTGCCTGACTGTTGACAAAGGCACCGTTAATCATCCCCAGTGCCTGTGCCGGCTGGGTCGTCACAAAGCGCACAGCACAGCTGCTGTCGGTATCGGCAAAGTCAAAATTGAAGAGCAGGGGAGTCAGCAGCGAACGTTTGACGAAAATATAGATACTTCGCCGCGCCCGTTCTTCTTCCGACGAATCTCCCCAACCCTGTCCCGGTTTCGACTGCCCCTGCATGACCTCTTTAGAAATCTGTGGATAAAAGCCCGGTCCGTACATTTTTGAATTCAAGCGTCCATTGACCGCCAGGATACTGTCGCGGACTTCCTCAGCACTCAATCGTCGCATATTGAACCGCCAGAACAGATCATTAGCCGGGTCGACGGCAGCCGCTTCTTCCGAGAATTGAGAGGACATCTGATAGGTATTCGACAGCATGATCAGCTTGTGCAAGGCTTTGAACCGCTGTCCCTCATCATTAAATTTCAGCGAGAGCCAGTCCAGCAGCTCCGGATGAGTCGGTGGGACCCCCAGCTGTCCGAAGTTATTGGGTGACTGCACGATTCCCCGACCAAAGTGATGCTGCCAGATCCGGTTCACGATGACCCGCGAAGTCAGCAGATTATCCTGATCGGCGATCCAATCAGCCAGTACGCGTCTGCGACCGGAGGTTTTCTGCTCCGCAGAGGGTTTGGGAATCGTCGCCTGCTCACCCCCGAAGATCTCGGGAAACCCGGGCTGGACCGGATCCCCTTTCACATGCGGATTTCCCCGCAGTAGAACGAACGTTTCTCGGGGTTCTTTGAGGCTGCGACTGACACTCAGCGCCATCTTGCGGGGAGGCAGTTTTTTCCGCTCCGCATTCAGTTCCTGCATTTCGGACTGCATCTTCTGATAGTCCTGCATCTGAGCAGGCTCCAGAAACTGTGCCAGTTTTTCTTCCAGTAACTTTTTGCGTTCCCTGGTCTCAGAACGCCGCTGATCGACGCCCGACATTTTTTTGATGCCTGTCTCTTCAATCGCACGCATTTTCTGCTTCAGCTCGCCCTGTTTTTCGTCCAACTCTGCATAGCGGGTGACCAGCTTCGTCCCCGTGATGTCAGTCTGGTTGTAAGAGAGTTGATCAGAGCGGATCCCGTATGAGTTCAGACCATGAAAAAACGCCATAAAGCGGTAATAGTCTTCATGGGGAATCGGGTCGATTTTATGTTCGTGACAGCGGGCACAGTTCAGTGTCAGTCCCAGAAACACTTGACTCGTCGTGGTGACGATATCATCCAGCTCATTGTAGTAACTCAAGAGTGGGTCAGCCGGCTCATCGTCCCAGAGCCCCAGTCGATAATAGCCGGTGGCGATAATAGAATCATTAGTCACTTGATCCAGTTCGTCCCCTGCCAGTTGTTCTTTAATGAACTGGTCGTAGGGTTTGTCTTCGTTCAGGGAGCGGATGACATAATCCCGGAAACGCCAGGCATTGGGTTTGTTACCATCCCGTTCATAACTGTTGGTATCAGCATAGCGGACCAGGTCCAGCCAGTGCCGCGCCCAGCGTTCTCCATAGTGAGGCGAATCCAGCAGGCGGTCAATTATTTTTTCGTAGGCATCAGGAGCAGGATTGTTGACAAACTGATCGACTTCCTCGGGAGTGGGAGGCAGCCCGGTCAGATCAAAATATGCCCGACGAATCAGTGCGACCCGGTCTGCAGGTGGTGCAGGGGAGAGCCCCTTCTGTTCCAGTTTTCTCAGGATGAACGCATCAATTGGATTTTGAACCCATTCCTGGTTCTGGGTGGCGGGTGGTGCCTGCTTTCGGGGAGGCTCAAAGGCCCAGTGTTTTTTCCATTCTGCGCCCTGGGAGATCCAGTTTTTCAGCAGTTCCACCTGGGCCGGCTTGAGCTGCTCTCCTTCCGGGGGCATCTGCAGTCCATCATCCCGGGGGGAAATCCGGGCAATCAATTCACTCTGTTCCGGATGCCGGGGAACAATCGCCGTTGCTTCCGACTCAAGTTTTTTGAACGCTTCATCGCTTTGATCCAGCCGCAGCCCCCCTTCCTGTACATCAGGACCATGGCAGGAATAACAGTGCTTTGCTAATAGCGGTTGGATCTCCTGGGTAAAATCCACGGGAGGCTGTGAAGAAGACTTTGCAGGGGTGGTCTTCGTCTCTGCATCGACTTCTGCAGTGAACCCCAAAGTGAGACTGAGGAGAATCCCCCAGCAGAGCATCTGAATTAAACATGGTCTGTTTCTCAAGCGACTGGATTCCGGCATTTAGATTTCTCTCTCCCGACATTGTCGTGATCATGGAATGATCTCAGCATTTTCCAGATGTCATAGTAATTCTCAGTTCAATTTATTCTATTCTCAATCATTCCATAAATGAATGTCAATTCAACAATAAACTAACCTAAGTTATTTCCCTCGCAGTGATTTGTGTTCATTTTCTTCCGCAATCTGAGGCGACACCCTTGAAAGTAGTCTGTCTGTAACTCGACGGATTGTGCTATAATGGTGACATCTGTAATCACAGACGCGCTTTGACACTGGCATCTGTTTTTGCCCCCGAGGAGAATTTGCAGGATGAAACGAATCAATCCTCCATTCTCAGGGCGTTCTCCCCTGAAGAGTGTCACTGCCAGACTGCTTCCAGCAGTCGCCCTCCTGTTGATCGGGCCTTGTACGTATCTTCTCTCACAAGATGAACCAGCCCGGCAGCTCCTGCTGGCGTTTCTGGATCCTCCTGAACAGGCCGTTCCTGAACAAAGTGAACCTGATCCCGACGCGATTTCTGAAGATCGGGAAGCCTTGATTCACCGGATCTACCGAAATCGAAGTCTGCGGACACAGTTCGAACGTGCAGAACAGAAATTCAACGAACGGGAATTCACCGAGGGCGCCCTGCAGTTGGAAAAGCTGCTCGACCATCAGGAAGACTATTTTTTCTGGCCCGATAATGCGAAACAGCCATTCAATTTTCGCAAACGGACTCGGGAACTCCTTTCCACTGCCAATCCCCGGGACCTCGCCGATTATGAACGTATCTCAGGTCCTCAGGCTAATGGAATGCTGGAGCAGGCACGAGAGTCAGAGGACCTGCGCCTCTTTGAGCAGGTCATCTTACGCTTTTATCCCCTCCGGGCCGGATTTGAAGCCATCGATTATCTGGGGACCCGGCATCTGGAGCAGGGGAATTTCGAGTTTGCTTCACGCTATTGGGATCTGCTTCTTGAGAGCCGCATCCATCAGTCCCGCATGAAACCAGTTCACTTTCTCAAAGCAGCAGTCGCTTATCAGCAATCTGACCAACAGGAAAAGGTCACTCGGATCCTGTCCCGTAAAAGTAAAGCTGAGGTTACTCTGGGCGGCGTGACATACCGATTACCGCAGGCGATGGAACGACTCGCTCTGAACCTGCAAAACAGCCCACGTAGACCCGCCGATCGTGGCTGGTTGATCTCCCAGGGTAACTCGCAACGAAACCAGTCTGTTGAATCGAGCGTTCCTTACTTTAAGGCCGACTGGAGCCAGCCGATTGCGCGTACTGAAAAATATCGTGCCCTCGAGTATCTGATTAATTGGGAGCGAAAGCAGCAGCGCGAGAATCAGTCGACTGCTGTCGCGAATGTTCCGATTGCAGTCGATAATCTGATTATCTATCGTGATTTTAAAGGGGTTAGAGCCGTTGATATCGATTCGGGTGAGACTGCCTGGTTGTTTCAGAGTGCCGGCAGCCTCAATCAGTTGATCGATCAGGTCGACGAACGCACTCCCGGTCATGCCGCCTATTCCCAGAACCTGTCACTGGAGAAATTCTACACCTGTAACTCGATTTACGGCACGCTTTCCAGTAACGGCCACGCAGTTTTTGCCGTGGACTACATTCCCGATCAGCTCCCCCCAGCCGAGAGAAACATCGGCCTGCGTCGCAATACAACTCATTTCCCTCTAGTCTCACAAAAAGGCAACCGGCTGGTAGCGCTTCCCGTCAAACGAAAGCCAACTGCAGCCGACGGGTTAACCGCGATTCGAGCTCCTTCACAGGATCCTCAACCAGAAACCACGTTTCCGGTGAAACCACTGTGGAGTATTTCCGGCTATTATTTCCTGGGTGCGCCGCTACCGGTTGGAAACTACCTGTATGCGATCGCCGAGCATAACAGCCAGCTTTCTGTGCTCTGTATTAACCCACACAACGGCTCGATTTTCTGGAAACAGGGGCTGGCTTACGTCGATCAGCCGATTTATTCAGATCGCGAGCGATCATGGCAGCAGGCACCGCTGGCCTCTAGTGAGGGGATCATTGTCTGTACAACACAGATCGACACCGTAGTCGCCTTGGATGCTACAAACGGCGACCTGCTCTGGAGCTATTATTACGGTGAAGGGGATAACTCCCGTCGGATCGCTCAGAAACGCTATTATCGCCCGGTGAGTTTCGGACATCCCGGACTCACGAGTGCCCCAGTGATCTCCGGCAACCGCGTCTTCTACCTTCCCAGTGGCTCCCCCTACATTCACTGTATTGACCTGCAAACAGGACTCCCCCTGTGGGAAGAAGTCAATCGAGAGGATGGCGAACTGATCGCTGCCGTAGTCGATGAGACCGTGCTGGTGCTCGGGTCTGACTACTGCCGCGGTCGGCATATCGAGGATGGTCGAGAGCTCTGGCATCTGCAGGTAGGACCAGTTTCCGGCATCGGTTTTCTTTCTCAGGAGAACTATCTGCTGCCGACCAGAGCAGGGCATGTGCTCAAAATCCATGTTCCCACCGGAAAGGAAGCGGGCTTCTCCCTCAGCAATACGAATCAGATTTCAAGTATCTTGAACCACGAGTTTAAACAGGACCTGCAAGAGGGTGCAGCCTATGCTTATGAGGTCGTCAAGCGGAATGGGGAGCCATCTCCTTCAGAGCAGAAACAGCATGACTGGGCTCCCGGAAATATCATTGCCCATCGTGGGCGGATTATTTCGCTGGGTCTCTGGCAGATCGATGCGTTTCCCCAGGCCGAATCGATGCTGGCCAGCCTGCCTGACAATCAGCAGTCGTTATCCCCTCAACAGAAACAGATCGACCAACTGCTCAAAGCCGAACTCGAACTCGCCCTGGGTAACCTGACCGGTGCCCAGCGTCGCCTGGAGTCTCTCTTATCCAACCAGTCAGTCCCAGACATTCAGGATCGTTCCACCGCTCTGCTGCGGGAACTGCTCTATGCCGAACTCAATCGTAGTGGTCAGAGTGAGGCGGAACTTCTAAGCAAGCTGGAATCGCTGGCCCAGACACCTCTGGAGCGGGGACGCTTCCTGTCTCGTAAATCGAAGTATCTGCTGGACCAGGAAGACTACCATGGGCTGATGCAGGTCGCTGAGGACTTCAAAAAAATTGAGGTCAATCAGCCGCTGGCCATGGCGGGAGACACACATCATCTGGTCACCGTACAAAGCCTGATCGCCGGGCTGATGCAGCGGATCGCAGACAAAGCAGATCAGAATGACCAGGCAACGCTGAACTCCATTATTATCGAAGATCAACAGTCGGCCTTGCAGGGAGCGACCACCGCAGAACTTCAGGCTTTTCTGGACACCTACGGCAGCTGGTCACAGGCAGTAGCAGTACGGAGTACACTGGCCCAAAAAATGATGCAGTCCGGACAGATTCAACAGGCGGAATTTCTACTGATGCAGAACCACGCCGATGCGAATCCCCATGTTGCCGCAGAAGCGGCCCGGCAGTTGCTTGAGCTTTGGGAAGCAGTTGGCCTACCTCATGAGGCGGCGGGACTCCTGAAAGAGCTCAATGAGAAGTATGCGAACATCCCGCTGGAGAATGGACTCACCGGAGCAGAATACGTCGCACGTTATGACCGAGGGTCTGCCGCCTGGTCGATCTATCAGGCCATGCAGCCTTTGCGAGATAACGTAACCCGGGTTAATATTCGTCAAAGCGACGTCGCTGCTCCCGCACCGCAAATCGCGGCTACCTACCGAAACTATGAACGAAAGTTTCTGCCGCCACCAGAGATCTCACAGTTGTTACTGAAACAGGGCTCTCTGCTCACTGTGGTTAATCGTCACGCTGGTCAATCGATCGGCCAGGTGAAAGTCTCGGACCGGATTTCCTATCCCTATCATTCGCGAAATACGCGCGTGGGTCATTTTATTCCCCTGGGAAGCAGTCATAAAATTCATGGTGTTTCACTGCTACAGTTGGAGGATGATGTTTCAGAGCCTCTCTGGACCACCGAATTCGATGATCTGAATAACTCACAATCGCTGTTTTATGTCGGTCCCTCCGGACCTCGCGTCTGTGTCTTTCAGTGGGGCAACCGTCTGTTCGGTTTGAATCCTGCCAATGGAAAAGTGCTCTGGGAGCGGAAGAACATCCCTTCCAAATCCGGTTTCCTCAGTGATTCCAGCAAGGGACTTGTCGGTGATCAGGAAGCGATTGTCGCTTTCAGCATCAATCGTACGAATTACGATGTTTACAGCGCCATCACTGGAGAACGGATTCGCCAGGGAGAACTTGAGCTCAACAGCCGCATTCGACACGTATTTGGTCGCAAGCTGTTTTATGAAACCACTTCCACAACCGAAAAGCGAGTCCGCCTCTGGGATCCGCTGACTGATCGACTGCTTCTCGATGAGCCGGTGGACAACTCCGGTTTCTCTACACAGATCTCCGATACCGAGCTGGCGATTCTGCTGCCTCCGAACCGGCTGCGAGTTCTGAATGTGGAATCAGGCGAGACCATGATCGAGACCGACATCCCTGATGAATATCTCAAAAACCTCAACAAGTTCATCGGCTTTTCCGACCATGGCCGCTATTACTTTAATTTCTCTTACACCACGCCGCGCCGTCGCACTCCGCAGAATGATTTCTTCATCAGTGACTCATTCCTGAATGTCGTGCACATCGATAATGACCTGCTGAGCATTGATAAGCAGTCCGGCAAAATCCTCTGGAACCGCAATCTGCCTAAACGCTCCTGGATCGACACATCCCAGTACCAGTTGCCTTTCCTGATCTTCATGAGCAAGATCCGTACGGAATCCCGGACCCGGAGTTATTCGTTCCTGTTCGAAATTCTTGACACCCGGACAGGCAAGACCATCGGCTTCAAGGATAACATCCTCAAGGACACGATTTTGCAGATGCAGATCGACCCCCGCTTGCGGAAGATTATCCTGCAGGGGATGCACAGTGCAGTGGAAATTGATTACCAGAACCCAACCCGGGGACTGGAGAATCTGCTGGACTCTCCGTTGTAATAGTGCCTTAGTGCAGGCTGCCGTCAAAAGCCCTGTTTTCGGAACCAGTGGCCGTGAAATTCAGGAATACCGGAGCCTCGATCATCCGGATGCTTGACCCGAACCTCACTCCAGTTTAGTCTGTCATAATCTTGAATTCGCGGCTGTCGTATAATGGTATTACCCCAGCTTCCCAAGCTGGTGACGAGGGTTCGATTCCCTTCAGCCGCTTTTTTCTCTAACAGACTCAGGTGGTCTAAAAAAGCTCGACTAACTTCTAGCTTTTTACCTGCCGCTGATCTTCCCCGCGGATCTGTGCCAGCTGTTTGGAAACGGCAGAGAAGGGGACTTCGTGAGGCATTTTGTCTGAAGTCGCCGCCACAGCTGATGCGACTCCGGCTGCTTCTCCCATCGCGACTGCATTCCCGGTGACCCGGTAACTACTGTGCGCGATGAAGTCACCGCTGATACAGCGTCCAGCCATCATCAGGCCGTTCACATCCCGGGCGATCAGAGCCCTCAGCGGAATGTCATAGGGTTTCGATTTGAATGGTTTCTTTTCAATCGCCTTGGTTTTACCCGGGTTGGTGGAATGCACGTCGATTCCAAATCGGACATGACAGATTCCGTCATCAAAACGGGCACCGTTTTTCAGATCCTCACTCGAAACGTAATAACGCCCCAGAATGCGACGTCCTTCACGCGTTCCGATCTGTTCTGCGGTCGCGATAATTTCGAGATTGGTCCAGGGATCCCCCAGTTTCTTGAGGCTGTTGACCAGCTTGTGTACTTCTCGACGTGCCTGCAGGGTTGCGTCGGTAACGTGAGCAGCATCGATCGAAAGTGTTCCATATTCATGGTTGGCCATCATCGCAAACAGTCCATCCCGCACACGGAAGATTGTCGGTCCACCGTAAGAGGGATCCACACCGGCACGCTGAAATTCTGCCAGCAGGTTCTTCTTGGGATTCCCCAGCTTGCGGGGCTCGGCATCGCCACGAACGAACTGGGCGATCCCATCTGTCGTTACGCCGGTCAGCAATACCATCAGACTCATCGGCTGGGTGAGCCCGGTACCGGGCTGGCCGAACTCATAGCCACAGCCGGCCTGTGCCGCCATGTCGCCGTCACCGGTACAGTCAATGAATGACTTCGCCCGCCAGGCCTGTCGACCCGACTTCGATTCAGTGACAATTAGCGACAGACGATTGTTGATGTCTGTCACAGCCCCGACCACGCGGGTATGCAGCTGAATCTTGACTCCCGCTTCCAGCAGCATGTCTTCGAGCAGGAGCTTGGTTTTTTCGGTGTCGTAGGCAACCGACCCGTTATTCAAGACATTGCTGGCATCACGTTCTTCGAGTTTTTCCAGAATCTCGTGCATGATGCCCGGCTTCTTCTGCGCATCGATAATCAGTGTCAACGCACCAGCAGTCCAGACACCTCCCACACAGCCATTCACTTCCAGCAGACGGGTTTTGGCTCCGCTGCGTGCTGCTGCCAGGGCTGCGGCAAAACCGGCCGGGCCACCACCACAGACAATCACATCGTCTTCTTCCTGGATGGGAATATTCCGGGCGGCTTCGTGAAAGATCTTCCCGTCAGGGGAAACCCAACCGCGGGTACGAACATGTTGTGCGGTGGAGTTCCAGACCGATTGCCCGCCTCCATCCAGAATCAGCGTATTCGAGGGACGCGTCACGCCATCAACCAGGGGTTGTTTGTCAGCCGCACTGGCTGCCCCCGTCAGAAAGGCGGCAGTTCCACCGGCCAGATATTTTCCAAAATTGCGGCGGTCTATCTTCTTGTCTGCCATGTCAGGCTCCTCATATATACTGATGTCTGGATGCAGTTGAAACGGGGCTGGCTCTTAGCCGTGAATGCGCCGTTGAACTTCCGCCACGATATCATCGATGGGAATTCGCTCCTGTTTCAGCGAATCACGATCACGCATGGTCACACAGTTATCCTGTTCGGTATCCCCATCCACTGTCAAGCAGAAAGGTGTTCCGATCTCGTCCTGACGCCGATAACGACGCCCGATTGCTCCCTGCTGATCGTAGACGGCCTGGATTCCAGCCTTTTTCAACTTCCCGTAAATGTCGGCAGCAACTTCCGGCATGCCCGCTTTTTTGATCAGTGGGAATACGGCTGCTTTCACCGGTGCCAGTTTGGGATGGAACTGCATGACAGTACGAGACTGCATCTCCCCCTTATCATCGGGTTGTTCGTCTTCATAGTACGCTTCACACAGGAACGCCAGAGTGGCCCGGTCGGCCCCAGCAGCGGGTTCAATCACGTGGGGAATGAACCGTTCGCGCGTCTGATCGTCAAAGTAGGTCAGATCTTTTCCACTTCCTTTGTACTTAGGCTGACCATGCTCGTTCTTTTCAACCACCAGCTGATCGCCTTCACGGACCAGTTTTCCTTCCATGTGAGAACGCAGGTCAAAATCACCACGGTGGGCAATCCCTTCCAGTTCTCCGTATTCGTTTTCTTCCATGAAGGGGAAGGCGTATTCGACATCCGCCGTCCCGACGGAGTAGTGCGCCAGCTCTTCCTGCGTATGGTCGCGGAGAATCAGATTCTCAGGGTTAATCCCGTGCTGAATATACCAGTTGTATCTGCGGTCGCGCCAGTACTGATACCATTCGAAGGATTCATCCGGATGACAGAAGAACTCCATTTCCATCTGTTCGAATTCGCGCGAACGGAAGGTGTAGTTCCGCGGCGTGATTTCGTTACGGAAACTCTTTCCGATCTGGGCGATCCCGAACGGCACCTTCACGCGACCACTGTCGACGACATTCTTGAAGTTCACGAACATCCCCTGTGCGGTTTCCGGACGAAGAAAGGCGGTTCCTTCTTCGCCCGAGAGGGCACCGATGATTGTTTTGAACATCAGGTTGAACTCACGGGGCTCAGTCAATTCGCCTCCGGTATCCGGACAGCGGGCTTCCAGTTTTCCGGTCGCGGGAATGCCAGCATTTCCCAGCATTTTCGCGTATTCCATCAGGTTACAAACCGAAATCTGCGGCTCTTCGCTGTTAGAAAGATTATTGTCTTTCTCATATTCAGCAATTGCTTTTTCCAGCCGCTTGCGTTTGGTTTTAGAGAGACCTTCCTCACCGATGTCCGCCATATAAGTTTCACAGGCGACCGGTTTCTGATCGGAAGCATAAGCGACTGCAACCGAAACATGGTCTACGCGGAAGCGAGTCTTGGACTCTTTGGAATCCACCATGAAGTCGTGGAACAGATCGAAGTGCCCCGAACTTTTCCAGACGCTGGGATGCATGATAATTGTGGTTTCGACCCCGGTCATGCCGAATGGTTTAGGAGCACCTTCCGGCGCAATCAGTTCGTTGTGTGTCGTGATCATATCGGACCACCAGGCTTCACGGACATTCCGCTTGAGTTCGACTCCCAATGGGCCGTAATCCCAGAATCCCTGCAATCCGCCATAGATCTCAGAAGACTGAAAAACAAACCCGCGTCGTTTACACAACGCTACAATCTTTTCCATCTCTTTTTTCATTGATTTGGTCTTTCCATACTGTCTTATACAGACATACTCAACTTCAGATTAAACAGAAATCGGTTTGAAAATCATATTAGTTCAGCCGGCTGAAAACGTAATCAGGCCGGTCTGGTGATCAAATTCAGGGACTTGTGAAATCAGTCCACGCTGGCAACATAGTTGAATATCCTCTTCAAAGCCACGCCGAATCAGGTTGCGGCCTCCCAGGCTGGCGCGCACTCCCTGTAACAGGCCGTCTGGCTGCTGGATCTGTGTCTGGTAATGATCGATCACGATCCGTGTGGAATCGTCCAATACCAGATCCTGCTCGCACTGCTCGACCAGCTCGGATGCAATCGCACCGGCACAGAGACAGTCCTCTCCCGTGACGACACCATCCGTTCCGGCACAGACCAGATAGATCAGCCCGTCACTCGCTTTGAGAATTTTCAGCAATGCGTCCAGATTAAGAAACGCCCCAATCAGGATTCGTCGCGCCTGGATGGCCCGTTTCAGTGCCCGTGTGCCGTTACTGGTCGTGAAGACAATCTTTCTGTCCTGTACCACGTCAGCAGGATAGCGGGCCGGGGAATTATCCAGATCGAAGCCTTCAATCTGAATCCCTTTGCGTTCGCCTCCGAGCAGAACCTGCTCGCCTGCAGACCGGAGTTGCGCTGCCAGTTCACGGGCCTCGTCGATTTCCTGACACGGAATGATCGCCTCGGCTCCGGAATTCAGCGCGTAGGTCATCGTGGACGAAGCACGCAGAATATCCAGAATTACAGCGACACTCCCTGAAAACTCTTCAGGTTGTGACAAGACAGGTAAAAAGCAGGTTCGTATCTCGGCAGGCATGGCTCGTACTGTCGGTTGCGCTTTCCTTCAGATGAACAACAGGACTCAGCGAGCCTTGTCGGAAATATCCTTGCGGCACCAGGCACCATCCCAGCGGATGCACTTCACAGCCTGGTAGGCTTTCAACTTGGCATCGCTGATCGAATCACCAATCGCGGTGACTCCCAACACACGCCCGCCATCGGTGACAACCTGCTCATCCTGCATGGTTGTCCCTGCATGAAAGACTTTCGTATCTGCCAATGCTGCCGCTTCATCCAGGCCGCGAATGACTTTCCCTTTTTGGTAATCGCCGGGATAACCTTCAGCGGCCATCACCACACAAACGGTTGGACGTTCGTCCCACTCCAGTGGCTCGATATCGTCCAGACGCTCTTCCGCGGCTGCGAGCAGGAGTTCTCCCAGATCGGTCTTGAGCCGCATCAGAACCGGCTGTGCTTCGGGATCACCAAATCGCACGTTGAATTCCAGCACCTTCGGTCCCTGGTTGGTGATCATCAGACCGGCGTAGAGAATCCCGTTAAAGGGACGATCTTCAATTTTCATGACGTTGACCATCGGCACCAGAATCTTTTCGATGATCTCGCTCATCAATGAATCAGTAACCAGTGGTGCAGGGCTGTAAGCTCCCATGCCTCCCGTATTGGGGCCTTTGTCTCCATCGTAGGCTGCTTTGTGATCCTGAGAAGTTTCAAGGGGAATAATCGTCGAACCGCTGACGATTGCCAGAATACTGACTTCCTGGCCAATCAGTTTCTCTTCGATGATGACGGTTTTGCCTGCATCGCCGAACTCTCTGATTTTCATCAGCGACCTGATGGCACCCAGTGCTTCCTGTTTTGTGTCACAGATCAGCACACCTTTGCCCGCAGCCAGACCGTCTGCCTTAATCACCAGCGGCTGTTCTTCGCGGTCTTCAACAAAGGCCTCGGCCGCCTCAAAGTTATTGAATGTTTCTGATTTCGCTGTGGGAACATTCGCCTTCCACATCATCTGCTTGGCGAACGATTTACTGCCTTCCAGCTCTGCAGCCGCCTTGGAAGGACCAAACACCGGAATGCCTTCCTTCCGCAGGGCATCTGCCAGACCTGCGACCAGTGGCACTTCGGGGCCGATAATCGCCAGGTCGATGGCTTCTTCTTTTGCAAACGCGACCATACGGGGGATATCCGAAACACTGATATCCACATTCGTTCCATCCAGACAGGTGCCAGCATTACCCGGAGCACAAAAGACCTGGGAGACGGATTCGGACTGAGCCAGTTTCCAGACCAGAGCATGTTCCCGACCACCCTGACCAACCACTAACACTTTCATCGTTCTCAATACCTGCTTGTTATTCAACGTCTAAAAAATAATCAGGGCTCCAGTCCTGCTCCGACTGTTTCCTGCTGAAAGTCGCATCCCGGGATCCTCAAGTCCACCTCTCAAAGATGAGATGATGACTCTGGTGCCATTGTCAAGATGCGCTCAAAATGAGGGTTTTAACAGCAGTGGAGTATATCAGCACTGTTTTGCCCCTAGTAGCATCGCTTCCCCAAATTTAGATTTTGCTCCTAAAAAGCTGCATTTCTTCAAGAAGAGGACTGAGAATCCAATTCCATTCCGCATTAACTTTCTTCAGAAACCGTTTCTCTACTATGTGTACTCAGCCAGCCGTTGGACGAATGCCCCTTCAGTCTCTATAATGGTCCATCCGAAACAGATTCCCTGTTGCGGGCTTCAACCGATCAACGGTCGATGAACCCACGCAACCTGCTGCCTGTCACAGCTGAGGGAGTCATGGTATAACGTACGCAAGCTGAAATTACTCTTATCGTACGATTCCTGCTGAGTATTGACTTAAAGTGAATCAGCAAAAAGACTTTTAACCTTTTTATTCTCTGGAGATTAAAGTGTTTGATACTGTCGCCATCATTGGTGCCACCGGTGCCGTCGGGCACATCATGCGGAAACTGCTGGAAGATCGGAACTTCCAGGCGAAACAATTTCGATTTCTGGCTTCGGCCCGCTCCGCAGGCAAAACACTCGAATTTCAGGGAAAAACATACACTCTGGAAGAACTGACCAAAGATTCTTTTAAGGGAGTCGAGCTGGTCATCGCGTCTACTCCGGATGATGTTGCCGCCGAATTTCTGCCCGCTGCAGTCGAAGCCGGCGCGATCGTCATCGATGAATCGGGTTACTGGCGGATGAAGCCGGAAGTGGCACTTGTCGTTCCGGAAATCAATCCCGAAGCCGCCCTGGAAGCAAAAGGCATTATCGCCAGCCCTAACTGTTCGACCACTCAGATGGTCATGGCCCTGAAGCCGCTGCACGATGCTTCTCCTGTGAAACGGGTAATCGTCAGCACTTACCAGGCAACCAGTGGAGCAGGGGTTGCCGGCACCAGCGATCTACTGGAAGGTTCACGAGCCTATCTGGACGAGAAAGACTACGACTATCAGGTATTTCCTCACCCGATCGCCTTTAATGCGATCCCTCAGATCGGTAGCGAAAAGGAAGACGGATACACCAGCGAAGAAATGAAGATGGTGTACGAAACCCGTAAAATCCTTGGTGATGAATCCATCCAGGTCAATCCAACCTGTGTCCGGATTCCCGTTGCCAACTGTCACAGCGAAACCATTACGGTCGAAACCGAACGCCCGATTTCACCAGAAGAAGCCCGCAAGCTCTTCTCTGAATTCCCCGGAATCACCGTAGTAGACGACCTGCAGAAACTGGAATACCCGCTCCCCTCGAACTGTGATGGAAGCGATGAAGTCTTTATCGGACGGATCCGCCGTGATATTTCGAATCCGAACGGGCTCTCATTCTGGTGCGTCAGCGATAACCTGCGTAAAGGGGCCGCCACCAATGCGGTTCAAATCGCAGAACTGCTGGCGAAACACAAAGCCTGCACCTAAGCAGGCTTTCGCCACCTGTTTCGTCTTCGCTGCTTCGCGCGTTGATTTTCTTTCTGTTAACGATGATTTTAGCCTCGTGAAAGTTACGCAATGACCGCCTTTCATTACCAAAACGATGAACTGTTCTGTGAAAATGTCCCTGTTGCCCAACTGGCAGAAGAATTTGGAACTCCGCTCTGGATCTACTCCAAATCAGCTTTCCTGGGACGGTTAAAAGAGATTCAGGATGCGTTCGCCGAAGTCGATCCGGTCATCTGCTACTCGGTCAAAGCGAATGGCAACCTGAGCATTCTCAAGACCATGAACGACGCCGGCAGTAGTTTCGACGTCGTTTCCGGTGGAGAACTGTTCCGAGTAAAACAGGCTGGTGCAGACACCACACGTGTGGTCTTCGCGGGAGTTGGTAAGACGGACGAAGAAATCCGCCAGGCGCTCCAGGCCGACATTCTGATGTTCGACGTTGAGAGTGAAGCCGAACTGGACGCGATCGCTGCCATCGCGGGAGAGTTGGGCTGCGTCGGTCGGGTCGCACTGCGTCTCAACCCGGATATCGATGCGAAAACACACCACAAAACCACGACCGGTAAAAAGGGCAACAAGTTCGGTATGGACATCGAACGGGCCACCGAACTGGCAGATAAGGTTCTCAAAGATGATCGTCTCGAGCTGACCGGCATCCATATGCACCTTGGTTCGCCGATCCTTTCGACCGATCCGTATGCCAAAGCGGTTAAAAAGGGAGCTGAAGTCATTCAGCAGCTGCGAGATAAAGGCCATAACACCAACTGGATGAATCTGGGTGGTGGTTTTGGGATCAGCTACAAAACGGATGAAGGCCCCTCCGCACAGACTTATGCCGACGTGATCGTTCCTACAATCAAGGAGATCGGCTGTCGTCTGGCTCTGGAACCCGGACGTTTCATCGCCGGAAACTCAGGCATCCTGGTCAGCCAGATCGTCTTCACCAAACGGGAAGGGGGCAAGCTGTTCTATATCCAGGATGGCGGCATGACCGATCTCGTCCGTCCCGCGATGTACGATTCCTATCATCGCGTCTGGCCCGTCAAACCCAAGGTCCCCATGCCCTTTGACTGTGAAGGGGAAATCGCAGGCTGCGAGCCTGCAGACGTCGTGGGTCCAGTTTGCGAGTCCTGCGATTATTTCGCCAAGGACCGCTATCTGCCTCACATGGAACGGGGCGACTATCTCTGCATGTTTAGTGCGGGTGCCTATGGTTCTGTGATGAGCAGCAACTACAACGCCCGCCCCCGTAGTGCAGAAATTCTGGTGGATGGCAGCGAGTATCAGGTCATTCGCCGTCGCGAAACCTACGAAGAGCTGATCGCACTCGAGCAGGCTTAAGCTTCAACGCGGCTCCTCGACTCAACTTCCCAATCTGTTCAGAAGACCAGATTCCGGTGGTCAGGTTATAACAGTTATCGGGTTCATGCCTGCTTTGCTGCGCTGAGAGCAGGAAAGCAGGGTAGCTCCGCTTCCTTCGATTGAACCGTTATCGCCGTTAGAAACGATGATACTTGATACAGAAGCTGCCGTGGAGAATATGTCCATACGAATACCAGACAACAGATTTCTGTGAAGAGTCTATTGAAATAATTGAATTATGTTGTTTTGGGTAAGGTGATAAGAATAGTATATTAAAACTGTTACTATCATCTCGCTGAGAGATATTCTATCTATCAGTCCGACAGTGCCTGCTCAGGCTCTGTCTCGATAGCCGCCATGAATAGCCGACAACCACGACGACACGGAGTCGACTGAATGTCTTTAAATAACCGGATCCTGGCATTAATTGCTCTGGTATTTCTCTGCGCTTTGAGTACGCCTTCTTCCGTCTGGTCTCAAGAACCACCACCGGCCACAACTCCTGAAACAACAACGGCTACCGGCCTGACTGCCGATGATCTGCTGCTCTCCAAGCCTGAGACCCCCGAACAGCTGATGCAGGCTGTGGTCCAGCTGACAGACCTGGGGCATGCGGCTTCCGCCAAAGCGTATCTGGACCAGTTGCTGAAAGGCAATCCAGACGATGAACTGATCCTGAAGCTCCGTGACAAGTACGGTCCCGCTGCTTTCCTCCGCCTGGCTAATAACAAGAAACTGCAACCCGAGTCGATCACCCTATTGAAGAAAATGGAATCCGCCTTCCGGGCGTATGCCACAGATCCCTCCCGGATTAACTCCCTGATCGATGCACTTTCGGGAACACCTACGGAACGAGACATTGCCATCATTCAGCTCAAATCGGCAGGCGAGATTGTCGCCCCTCCGATCCTCAAACAACTGAGCCAGAGCGAAGACCCGGCACGAAATGACGAACTGACATTCGCCCTGACACAACTCGGTGATCCTGTTGTTCCGCCACTGATCGCTGCCCTGCGGGCACCGCAGGAGAAAATTCGTAAAATCGCAGCAGACGTTCTCGGCGATCTCGCCCGACCGGCTGATGCTCTCTACCTCTGGAATCCCGCATTTTCCCAGAGCCAGCCACAAAACGTTCAAGTGGCTGCCCGCTTGGCACTGGCCAAGATCCTGGGTAAAAACCCCCGCAAGACCTATGAGCTGAATCGCCATGAAGCGCAGCTTGTACTGAAAAATGCGGCCCTCAACCTGTACCAGAAACATGAAGCGAAATCAGAAACTCAGTCCATCTGGGTCTGGGACAATGCGGCTCAAACGGTTGTCAAGAAGGAACTCCCCGCCCAGGAAGTCAACCTGATTGAAGGACTCCGACTGGCCAAAGAAGCTCTGGAAATGTCTCCGGACAAACAAGACGTACAAACACTCTATCTGGCAATGGCGCTCGCCCTTGAAGCATACCAGGTTGGCTGGAATCAGCCATTACCCGAAGGCCCCGGCACGACCTTCAACCTGGCCCTGCTTTCTGGTCCCTCTGCAGTCAGCCGTGTGCTGGCCCTGGCGATGAAACAGGGGCATACTCCCAGTGCTCTCGCCGCCCTCAAGGCGCTGGGGCAGATCGGTTCGCGCACACTGCTGCACGAACAGCTCGACAAGCACTCGTCTCTGATCGCCGCCCTGAATTACCCCGATCGACGGGTACAGTTCGCCGCCGCTGCAGCGATTCTGCAGCTTGACCCGGCAAAACCCTTTCCAGGCGCCAACCGCGTGATCAGCATCCTGACCCGCGCTCTGCGGGGCGAGGGGACACAGGCTGCGATCGTGGTCGACAGCAGCATTCCCCGGGGACAGACCATGGCGGGTGTGTTCCACGAACTGGGATATGAAACCACGCCGGTCCAAACAGGCATGGCCGGTTTCAAAGCCGCCACCGATCGTATGGATGTCGAATTCATCGCGCTGGAACATAACATTGCACGCTGGGGACTCTCTCAAACCATCGCCAACTTGAGAGCCGATTCCCGGACCGCAAATATCCCAATCATCATCTATGGCCCACTGCGTCTACAGAATAAGATTGAATACTCGACGCGGTACTATCCGCTGGTCAAGTATATGGTCGAATCAGAAAACACAGACGACATCGGATCGCAACTCAAGCCGTTTCTGGAGGGACTGAAAACTCCTGAACTTACCGGCGAACTTCGTTCCGAATACCGGGCAGCAGCCTTGTACTGGCTTTCGCATATCGCTTCCAGTCAGCGAACGAATATCTATGATCTGAAACAGGCAGAGCAACCTCTACTGGACCTGGTTTCCGACCGCAGCCTGGCATCGAACGCCCTGATCACCCTGGGTGGGATTCCAACCCGCACTGCTCAGGAGGACCTCGTTCAGGTCATTACGACTCCGACCTATGAGGCTGATGTACGTGAAATCGCTGCCTTACAGCTGGCGTTCCATATCCAGAAGTTTGGACTGATGATCGATACCATGCAGATCTCGGCACTGCAGAAAGCCTATCAGGCAGCCAAAGATCCCAAGTTGAATACTGCACTGGCTTCCGTGATGGGAACCCTCATGCCGGACAGCAAAGTGGTCGGCGAACGGCTTCAGAAGTTCCAGCCAGCTGGTGCACTGCCTTAAGTGGGGCTTTTGAAACATCCATAAAAAAACTCCGCAGACTTTAACGAGCCTGCGGAGTTTTGATTTTTTAATAAGCTTGAAAGACGCTACTGGGCACTCGCCTGAGTTTTCTTTCGCAGCAGTGATCGCACAGGTTCCTCCAGCTGCTTCACATCGGAAGTAACCACTTCGGTAACCCCTGTGTGATCCACGAGCATCATCATCGGCACGCTACGTACGCCGTAATGAAGTGCGGCCGGGTTGTTCCAGCCCCGCTTGTCACGAGCTGAGTAGAAGATCTGACGCCAGTCGAGTGGTGACTTCTCCTGGAAAGCATCGATGGCTGGTTCTTCCAGGTCCAGGTTGACGCCTACGATTTCAAAACCGTATTTGCGGTACTTCTTGGAGAGAGCCTGAATCTCAGGCAGCTGCTCAATAAAGGGTTTGGCAGTTGTCGCCCAGAAGACAACCAGCACCACGCTCCCTTTATAATCGTCGATGGAGACATAACCACCTTCAATGGTCTCTCCGGCCAGCTGAATCGGTTGTCCTTTCAGCTTCAGACGACGAGACAGTCCAGCGACCTGTGCGGTCTCATTACTTTTGGGAAACTTAGTTTCCAGATCGAGACAGCAGTCCAGGGCTGACTGATTCAAACCGTACAGCTGACAGGTTTCTGCAGCGGCCTGCAACATCTGTGGTGCCCGGATATTTTCCTGGGGAAAACGCGTGGCGAACAGACGAGCCTGTTTGACGAACTCTTCAATCCAGCGCGGGTCCTGCTGAGCAAAACGCTGTGCACTGGTATTCGCAAATTTCGCGACAGTGAAGCCAGCTTCCGCAGCGGAAGGAGAATTCGGATCGCGTTTATAAAGAGACTCGGAATGATCGTACAGAGCGTCGATACTTTCCTGATCTCCCTGCAATGCCATCTGTAAATGAGCATCCAGCAGATGACGGATACAGACGGTAAACAACCGCTGTTTTTCTTTGTCAGCGTGTGTCTGCTTTACAGCTTCCATCGCCAGTTGAATGATTTTCTGATTGCGGGCAGCACGGGCCTGCTTCAGTTCTTCAACGTTATCAGTTTTAGGAAGGGCCAGTACACGCAGACGCGTGATCTCGCGTACGTTCCATTCGGCCGAACCTTCCTTCAGCTCGGAAATCTTGACTTCCTCATCGGCCAGTGATTCATCGTCACCGTCCAGATCATCCATATCGCGTTTATCACGTTCCAGGCCTGCCGTCTGAATTGCGTTCGCATTTGGCTTGAGTGCAGGACCGGTTTGTGAAACCTGAGTAATTTTGGCACTCGGCGTTTTCTGGAGAGGCTTCGCATCGGCGGGGGCCGCTTCCAGCTTGCCGTCCAGTTTATTGTCCGCCGTCTGTGGAGCAGGGGATTCTCCGCCACCACAACCGAATTGAGTCAGCGATAACAGGCCCGCTGCTATCATCATGATACCGTGTCGATGCCTCATGATCTGGGGCTCTCCTTCCTTTGAGAGTCGGTAGTATCTGTCGAACCGGGGACGGGGGTATTTCGGATTCAGAACTGAGCCGTTCCCTCGGCATTATCGAAAGTCAAAACACTGAATGGGGCGTGTTTTACGACAAAATCCACTTTGAAGGCAAGACGAAGCTGGAAAAAATTACAATCCGCGTCCGTTTTAAAGCAGGTTTCCTGTCAGCAACCCATTTCCACAGAGCAGCTGTCAAACTCGCCTTCCTGCGCAGACTGCCTTAGAGCTCACCATGATACTGCTTGAATGCTTCAATCGCAAAGTATTCGGGCAGGCCCAGCTGATTGTAAATCTTGGCAGTATTTCGGGTTCGGTCCTCGGCACGCACCCAGAATTCACGTTTATCGCTTCCCGGGTAAAAAGCACTGTCCTTCTGCGACTCATGCTTGAAGATCGCTTCCCGCTTTCGCAACACCACTTCAGGGCTCAGAGGAACAGCCCGCTCAATTTCGTGCGGTTCGTACTCTTCCCAGGCACCACGGTACATCCAGAATTCGGGAGTGATCTCCTCAGACTTGACCACATCCACCGCATTGATCACCGCTTCGGCACAGACGCGGTGCGTACCATGCGGATCGGACAGGTCACCGGCTACATAAATCTGATGCGGCTGTACCTCTCGCAACAGATCGGCGACGATCGCGATGTCATCTTCGCCAATCGGCTTCTTCGAAACCTGTCCCGTGTTGTAGAAGGGAAGATCCAGGAACCGCAGATGTTCTTCCGGCACTCCCGCTGCCTGGGCTCCCGCAGTCGCTTCTGTTTTGCGGATCAGCCCTTTGATTCCCAGCATCTCGGCATTGTCCAAATCACCCGCATTCTTGCTGGCAATGCTCTCTTTCAAGGCTTCGATGTGGGACAGAACTTTGGTGTCGTCGGCATGGAACAGTTTGTGAAATTCATGCACGAAATCCAGATGTCGCAAGGCATCGTGATCGAATACAGCGATATTTCCACTGGTCATGTAGGCGATGTAAACTTCATGCCCCTGTTCAGCCAGCGTGATCAGAGTCCCGCCCATCGAAATTACATCATCATCCGGATGAGGGCTGAAGACGATGACCCGCTGCGGGTCGGTTCCCGCAGGACGGGTGCAGATGCCTTCCAGGAGTCCGTCAAATACCCGCTGACGAATTTGTGCGACGGATCCATACTTGTGAATCAACTGGTGCAGGTGATTGTGCAGGAAATCGTCAGTTTCCAGCTTCAGAAGAGGCTTGCCAACTTCGTTGGAGAGCCAAATGACGGCTTTCTTCTCCAATTGGGAGTTCCATTCAATGTTTCCGACGATCCAGGGGGTTTTCACCGCAGTCAATTCGGCAGCTGCGGCACTATCGACCGCGAATAGAGAATTCGCATGGGTTTGCAGGAAGCTGGCGGAAACCTCATCAGTGACTTCCATTTCCGCGGCCCGCTTGACCACCGGCGCCTTATGTTCCCCCAGCGCCATGATGATAATCTTCTTGGCCGAGAGAATACTTCCGACCCCCATCGTAATCGCATGATGGGGCACGTTGTCTTCGCCAAAGAAACCGCTGGCTGCGTCACGACGGGTAATTGGATCGAGGTTGACCAGTCGCGTCAGACTGTTTCGCGCGCTTCCCGGCTCGTTGAAGCCGATGTGACCGGAGCGACCAATGCCCAATAACTGCAGGTCCAGACCACCGTAACTCTCGATCAGACGCTCATACTCTTCGCAGAAAATGTCTACGTCTTCAGCGGCAATATCACCACGGGGGATATGAATATTTTCCGGCTTCACGTTCACATGGTCGAAGAAATTCTCATGCATGAACTTGTGATAGCTGTGGATCGAGCCCGGATCCATGGGCCAGTATTCATCCAGGTTGAACGTGATCACGTTCGAGAAATCCAGGCCTTCTTCGTTATGCATCCGAATCAGTTCGCGATAGACGCCCAGCGGAGTCGAACCGGTTGGTAGCCCCAGGACCGCTGGAATATTCTGTTCATTCTTCTTGCGAACCAGATCCGCAACAACAGAGGCTACAAACTTTGCCAGATCGGAAGAGGTCTCGAAAATCTGCGTGGGGACTTTCGTGTGCCTGACAAATTTGGATTTCGGTGTAATGCGTGCAGAGCGTGAGATATCAGTGGCCATCAGACAATTTTGATCCGTTAAGAAAAGAACTCCAGATGCAAGTCGCCAGCCAAATCACGATAAAACTTCGCGCCAGCCGAGACAACTCAAAAAATATAGTCACACGAACACTAGCCCCGTATACGTGCTTTTTTAATCAATGTTTATTATAACTATCTCCACGAAAAGCTCACTACCAATTGTTAGACCTAAATACAGAGAGAAAGAAATTTTCATGGCAAATCAGGCAGAATCTCTGCGAATTCTTGCGATTCACGCCCATCCAGACGATATCGAAATCCAGTGCGCGGGTACTTTGGCCCGGCTGAAAAACCTGGGATGTCATATTACCATGGCCACCATGACCGCCGGCGATTGTGGCAGTGCGGAAATGGGACCGGTTGAAATTGCCAACGTCCGTCGCGCCGAAGCGCAGAAAGCAGCCGATATGCTGGGGGCAGACTACATGTGCCTCGAATTTCGGGACCTCGCGATCATCGTCGACAACGAATCCCGTCGGCGGGTTACCGAAGCAGTGCGCAAAGCTCGGCCGGACATCGTCTTAACGGCTCCACCAGTCGACTACATGAGCGATCACGAAATGACCAGTCGTCTCGTGCGAGATGCCTGTTTTGGTGCGTCAGCGCCCAACTACACTACTCACGAAATTCAGCCTGCTCCGCCCACAGAAAAAATTCCGCACCTGTATTACGTTGATCCGATCGAAGGTTGCGATTATTTTGGAAACCCGATCGAACCACAGTTTATCATCGATATTTCCGAAACCTTTGATCTGAAGATTAAAATGCTGGCCTGTCACGAAAGCCAGCGGGCCTGGTTAAGAAAACAGCACGGCCTGGACGAATACCTTGATGGTACCGAACGCTGGTCCGCTTCCCGTGGCGAACAGATCGGTGTAAAATACGGCGAAGCCTTCGTACAACACTGCGGCCATCCATACCCTCACAGCAACCTGCTCAAGGAACTGCTGGAGAGTAAATAACCAACCTCACTCATTCCATTCAACAGTAAAGCTGACAAGATGAACGAACCCGCTAAACAGGAACTGCCTTACACCGAGTCAGAAATCGAAACCATGGCTTCGGAAGACGCCAAAGCAGGGCGTTTTCTCACCAAGATGATGGTCTTCACCTTCTGCTATACCATCTTCGTCGGTGCCTATGTCATCTACTGGAGTCTGCAGAACTGACTGGCAGATGCCTCCGCAGATAAACCAACTCGCTCTGATCGGTGTTGCCGGTCAGAGTTTTTTTACGTCTGGGCTGCTTCCCGTTTTTCCTTGAAAACGGTTCCGTTCGGATTGAGCAGCATCCAGCACAACGCGGCACTCACATAAATGCCCGCCATCAGAATCAGCACTGATTCATACCGACCCGCATCGAACATCGACCCCACCACAACCGGGAGTAGGGCGGCTCCCAGGTTGCCCATCATATTCATCATCCCGAAGATCGGCGCCACATGCTGGCCCCCTTTATCGATCGTCACTGTGTAACCACAAGCCCCTCCCAGACCCGCGAAGAACATGCTGATCGAAATCAACGTCATCGCCAGATTCATCTCTTTCACAAAATAGGCACACAGCGTACACAGCCCGCAGCCCAGCATGGCGACAATCGCAACTCCCTGTCGACTCCAGCGACGGCTCCCGGTTCGTTGCAGTACCAGATCCACCACGATTCCCCCCAGAAAGTTCCCCACCACGAACGTCAGCAGCGGAAGACTGGTCAGGATGCCGGAAGAGGCCAGGCTGATATCCCGCGCCTTCTGCAGATACACGGGAAACCACGTCATATAGAAAATATTCCCCGCCGCCCGGAAAAACTGCTGACCACAGATCATCCACATCGAAAAGCTGGTCAGGATCTGCCCCCACGGTGTCGGCTCGGCGTGTGTTTCTTTTGGAACATCTTTGCTCTCTTCTACAGGCGTCTCCGACTCGCCCCCGCGAATGAGATGCAACTCGGCCGGATTCACCGCTGGATGATCTTCAGGACGATCACGGAACCAGTAATAAAACACGACCGCCCACATAAAACTCGGCACCGCGCAGAGATACATGATCGTCCGCCAGGAAACCCCAGGTATATCAATACCCCCAATATGAATTCCCGCCAGCAGTAAACCGATGCTGAACGCTCCAAAAGCACTGCCAATCGACATGAAACTGCCCAGCAGACCACTGGCCAGACCGCGTCGGGCATGGGGTAACCACTTCGAAATCGTACTCGCACAACAGGGGAAGATTCCCGCCTGCGAAATACCAAAGATCAACCGCACGCCAATCAGCATCCAGAACCCGGTTACCATCCCGGTCAGCGCCGTCGCGATTGACCACAGGACGGCAAACGCGGTCAGCGATCGTCGCGTACCCCACACATGGGCAACCCAGCCACTCGGAATCTGTGACAGGGCGTAGCTCCAGAAAAAGGCGCTCATCACCCAGCCCATCTGCGTCTGAGTGATATCAAGCTCTTCCTGGATCAGTTTGGCGGGCACCGAAATCGCATTCCGGCTGATGTAAGCCACCGCTGCCACCAGACACAACAGTGTCAGTACCATAAAGCGGGCACGCGTCGGTGTTCCATACGAAGTCAGTTTCGGCTCGTCCTGATCAGTCACAGAGATCGTCCCTCTCGGCTGGAGTGTCTTACTCGTCTGCTAACGCCTGCATCAATAGATCAAACAGTCGATCCACTTCCGCTTGTGTTTCTTCATCCAGATCCCACGCATGCGGCGTGCAGCGCTGCGCCGAAGTAAAGATTCCCCGCTTCACCAGCAGGTATTTCTCAATCGCCAGAAATCCATCGAGCCCCGCCTGTAACTGCAGCGCCACCAGCGCACTGATCGGAAACGAAATCCGATACGTCGCCCGGTCGTCACCGGCCCGCAGCGCATTCCACAGTGCCACGATTCCATCCAGCAGGTCCACGCCCGGCATCGTCCCTGTGATTCCCCGCCGATACGCGTCCACCAGCAGAATCCCACCCGAACCGTCATAGATCAGTGCCTGTCCCTCCGTCGCATCGCGGAGTGCCGACAGGTTCGGACCGATGGGAGACGCTTCCGGCTTGAACCGGATTTTTTCCGCTCCGAACTCATCCAGCAGTCGACGATAAAAATCGATGGATATCGCGTTCCCAACGTAAGAAGACGCATCCTGTACAATCAGGGGCAGGGCACACTCGCGTGCGATCGTCGCGAAATAATCCCACAGCGCCGCTTCAGGAATCGCCGTCGTCACCGGGGGGATCGCCATCACCGCATCGCAGCCCGCCTCTTCAGCCTGTCGTGCATAGACCAGTGCCTGACGCGTGCTCTCCGCTCCCACGCTGGAGACGACCACGCCGCGGCCTTTTGACAATTCTGCCATCAGCCGCGTGAGTTCCCCGCGTTCCTCGTAGGTCAGTCTCAGTACCTCCGAAACCATCGCCCCACAGACACCGTCTGCTCCCACTTCATAACACCAGTCGATCTCCCGCGCCAAAGCGTCCCGATCGATCGTCTCATCCTCCAGGAGCGGCGTATGCAGTACCGGCAGCACTCCTCGAATCATTCCGGCCATGGATCTGTTCTTTCTGCTTAGTCTGTCAGTTTCAAAATTTCAGGTCGCGTCTCTTTCGGCCGCTCAGTCCTGGATGATCTCTTCAATCGCCTCGGTCATCCCCGCGATCAACTTTTCCAACCCGCCCCGGGCAAACGGCGTCTGCCACACCTGGTACAGATCCAGGTCATACAGTTCCTCCGGCGTCAGGTAACCGGTCGTTCCGTTGATCAGGTTCAGACAGACAATCGTCCGCTCGGGAAACCGCTCTCGCAACGTTCGTTGCAGAATCGAATACGCTTCGGTCGGGCTTCCTACCAATATCGTATCCCCCATTCGCCAGACCCAGATCGGCAGCTCTAAAGTATCGCCGTCTCCGATCCCGCGACGAATATTCCGCCTGCGTCGCAGTCGTTCCTCCAGCGCCCGATCCGTACACGCCTGTCGCTGCTGCTCCAGTTCGTCCGCGGTCGGCCAGTCTTTGATCTGCATCTCCACGGTGACTTTCTTCCGTTTCAACAGACTCACCGGCGTCACCAGGGCGTGCTTCCAAACCGCCAGCGGTGCGCCTGATTCCATCACTCCCTTGTAAGCCAGACGCGTGCCCGGAGGATCCATGTTCTCCAGCGTTGCCAGCGCCGCATACGCGAGTTGTCTCCCGTGACGATCTGCCACCGTAGGATCGCCCACGTACTGATACCGCGGCGCGAGCTCTCCCGATGCCCCCTGCATGAACAGGGCAGGGACCCCCAAAGTCTTCTGAATCGTCTCGCGCATCGCTCCCGGATAGTCGGGCGAGATCGCCGTATTCTCCCACGCCAGCGTCGTCGGATGACAGGCGTAATTCACGATCACCGCCTGCAACGCCCCCTCCAGATCGCTGATTCGTCCGACCACCAGCGTATCGTCAGCGGGCTCGTCCGGATTCCAGCCGCAGATCAATCGCTCCCCATCCGGGTCGGGCAGATCTCGCATCCCCGCCAGTTCGCAACGCCCGGTCTTCCATTCCACCACTGCCTCGGTCGCGTTTTTCATCGCCTGCAGTGTGACCTTGACCGACGCTTCGTAGACCTGCTCCAGGAACTCCGCCAGCATGTCGCTCGCCGGCAGATCTGGATCAGGGTCCGTCAGCGGAGGCGACGCATGCGTGTGCGTGACTCCGAAGATCAGCGACGACTCATCCAGTTTGAGCGCCTCCAGCAACCTTGACTGAAACCGGCGAAACGTCGGCAGCGAACGCCACCATCCCAGGTCGCCGTCCAGAAACACGGCCGGCTGCTGGGAATCGGTTTCGCAAAGCACCAGTGCGTTCAATGTCAGTTTACGATGGATCCAGTCCGCCACGTCGTGTTTCGCGGCTCCCCAGTTACGGGCATAGATCCCCACCGGCGGGGTGATGTCCACCGTCGCCACTCCGATCCGTCCCCGAAAGAATGCCTCTGTTTTCGCTGCTAAAGCTCGTTCACTCATCTTCGCCTCCGCTTTCCGATGGAGCGCTGCTGCCAGTTTGAATCGTCCGCTGTGTTGACCTGCTTCGGCTTACCAGTCGCCGATGGCCCCGTCCTGGTAGAAGACCCGTTGCACCGTCTCCTGTTCGAACGGATGCTTCTTGACCTCGTCCTCGTTGATCGAAATCCCCAGGCCCGGCTTCGTGTTCGGCTTCACTGTTCGCGTCGCAGGATCGATTTCGAAACCTTCCTCGACCACATCATGACGCCAGGGCACATCCTCGTGTACCGACTCACAGATGATGTAGCTCGGCTGCGAAAATCCAAACTCCAGCGACGCCGCCGTACTCACCGGCCCCTGTGGATTATGTGGCGCCAACGCAATTCGGTGCGCGTCTGCCAGCGCTGCGATCCGCCGTGCTTCCGTGAACCCACCACAATGAGTCAGGTCCAGCTGACAGATCTCGCAGCCCCGTTTTTCAAACAGATCCCGAAACGCGGCCAGATGCGTCAGACGCTCTCCCGTCGCGATCGGCGTCGTCACCGCCGCGTTGATCCGCGCCAGGCTCTCGATCGATTCCGGCCAGCACGGCTCTTCGAAGAAATACAGTCCATACGGATCCAGTGCCTGCGCGAACTGCAGCCCCATCGCCGGTGAAGGGCGGGCATGACAGTCCACCATGATGTCGATCTCGTCTCCCACCGCTTCCCGCATCGCTGCGACGCAGTCATCAGCCGCTTTGACAGGCTTCAAACCTTCAATCGGCATCGTGGGAGGCACCGCCATCGACTTGAACGCTGTGAACCCGTCCGCCACGGCCTGTTGCGCCAGCTCTGCGAACTGAGCCGCATTGTCGGTCGACGTCTGGTAGAACGACTCCATATTGCCGCCACCCAGATGACAGTATAGCCGGATGTAATCCCGCACCGGGCCGCCCCACAACTGATGACAGGGCACGCCGTGAATCTTCCCCAGGATGTCCCACAGCGCCAGATCGATACCGGCAATCGCCGTCGACCGCGTGACACCACTTCCGTGCCAGAAGTGCTGGCGCCACATCATCTGCCACAGATATTCCACCCGCCGGGGGTCTTCGCCGATCAACAGCTGGGACAGATCCTCGATCGTCCCCACGATCCCCCGCGTGTGCCACTCCAGTGTCGCTTCACCCCAGCCGAACAGTCCAGGCTGATCGGTGATCACTTTCACAAACACCCAGTTTCTCATCCGGGCGTGACACACCAGTGTCTCGATGCGTTCGATTTTCATCCGGTTCGGTTTCCCATCTGCAGAAGTTTTATTTTGGCGTCAAAATAACAACATACTCTGCGGGCGACCGGGAAGCAAGCCAGAGGACTCCCGAACCAGACACGATTTTCCCGATCGGCGCAGCAGCGACAAGTCCAGTCTGTACTGTCGTTTCGCTATCGCAGCCGCGTCAGGGGAACGTCAGATCCTCATCGTCGTCTTCGAATTCCTCCAGCCGCTGCCGTGCCATATCCGCCCAGGGGCCCATTTCGTCGAATTCGAGATAAATCTTCCAGTGGGGCACCGCTTCTTCCACGCGGTTCAACTGGTGCAAAACTTCCGCGGTATGCAGATGCGCATCCGGATAATCGGGGTGAACCTGCAGCGCGATCTCAAACGCCTGCAGCGCCGCTTCCGGATCGCCCAGCTCGTTATGCAGACACCCCAGCTGCGTCCACGCTTCGATGTAATCGTGATCCCATTCCACCGCCGCGTAATATCGCTCGAGCGCGCCCTCCGTATTTCCCTTCAGATACAGCGCCTCGGCCAGATGCAGATGCGTTTCCGGCACATCGGGTTGCCCCAGCAGTGACAGTCGGAACGCCTCGATCGCAGGCTTCGCTTCCCCCGCGTCCAGGTACTGGCAGCCCTCCTGGAACCATTCTTCTGCGCTCCGGTCTTTCACCTCGGGCGTCTTCAGGTGCTCGGTGAACTCAATCGTCCCCTCGAACTCCTCTTCGCCCGCCAGTTCGGGAACTTCGGTCTCTTCCGTACCAAAGTCGAACACCCGCTGTCCCTGTTTCGGATCGATCAGACCCCGCTCATCTTTCAGCAGCAGCTGTGCGTCCTGTGACAGCAGCGTCAGCTGCGAGAGCGGGGCATCTATCTCATTGAAGACCTTCCCCAGGTGTTGCAGGCTTTCTTCCAGTTCCCGCGGATGCACGCCCGATTCCAGCAGTTGAGACAGTCTCCGCACACTCGCGACTTCCTGGAAGGAAAAGTAGGGGAGTCGGAAAATCTTCCGCACCGGCTTGATCAGTCCCTGGCGTTCCCATCTGCGGATGGTCCCCACCGGGATATTCAGCATCTGCGTCAGCATCGCGGGCGTATAAAGCTGATCCATATTCACGCCGGGATCGCGGAGTTCAATCAGGGCCAGCCAGTCCGATTCCTTGATGATCCGAATCGGCGTCCCTTCCTGAATCAGTTCCTGGGCCTGACTCAGATTGACGGAAGGCGAACCGTCGGCTTCCAGCGGCCAGCCTTCTTCACCCACCACCAGCAGCGTCGTCTGACGACTCACATGCTGGGCCGCCTGACCGCCGTGCTGCTCGACGAACTCCCACGCCTTATGGTGTGTCATGGAGGCGAGCGTCCCGGTAAAAACCACGCGCTCTCCCTGTAGCGCCGGCGAGCCCTGCAGCAGTTGATCAGGTTGTTCTTCTTCTGTCTCAGCCATAGTCTCTGTAATACAGAATTTCTTCATAAATATCGAGAAAAAAGGGGGTTATCAGATGCGAGTTTCAAAATATCATACCCCTGGGAGGTAAACTTTCCTTGAGGATACTGATACGCGAATCCGTTGGGTAGCTTTCAGGCCGATCCTTCATTATAAGGGAGCAAAATAAGTCTTTTTCCTGCTCAGGGTACTGTTTGTACCCCGAATTTTGACCATACATCCATGGGAGTTGATTGGAATGTCCGTGCTCGAGTCGAATGACCCCGAAATCTGGAACCTGATTCAGGCTGAAGCCAAACGTCAGAAAGACGGTCTGGAACTCATCGCCTCTGAAAATTACACCAGTGCTTCGATCATGGAAGCAGCCGGCTCGATCCTGACGAACAAATACGCCGAAGGCCTCCCCGGACGCCGTTACTACGGCGGTTGTGAAAACGTCGACGTCATCGAAAACATCGCCCGCGATCGGGCCTGCAGCCTCTTCGGAGCCGAATACGCCAACGTCCAGCCGCACTCCGGTTCCCAGGCCAACATGTCCGTCTACTTCACTGTCCTCAAACCAGGCGACACCTTCCTGGCGATGGACCTCGCACACGGCGGTCACCTCACCCACGGCATGAAACTCAACTTCTCGGGCAATCTTTATAACCCCGTCCCTTACGGCGTACGGGAAGACAATCACCAGATCGACTACGATCAGGTCGCCAAACTGGCCCGCGAACACAAACCTAAAATGATCATCGCTGGTGCCTCCGCGTACCCCCGTGAAATCGATCACCCCAAGTTCGCGGAAATCGCCGCTGAAGTTGGAGCCGTCCTGATGGTCGACATGGCTCACTATTCCGGCCTCGTTGCTGGTGGCGTGCACAACAACCCCGTTGAAGTCGCCGACTTCGTCACCTCCACCACCCACAAAACACTCCGTGGTCCCCGGTCCGGCTTCGTCCTCATGAAGAAGAAGTACGCCAAAGACCTCAACCGCGAAGTCTTCCCGGGCATCCAAGGGGGACCGCTGGAACACGTCATCGCCGGTAAAGCCGTCTGCTTCAAAGAAGCCGCTACCGACGACTTCAAAGCCTACGCCCGGCAGATCGTCGCCAACGCGAAGACCCTCGCCGATGCCCTGATGGCTGGCGGCATCAAGCTCGCGTCCGGCGGAACCGACAACCACCTGATGCTCTGCGACGTCACCGCCATCGGCCTCGCCGGTAAAATCGCCGAAGAAGCCCTCGACAAGGCCGGCATCACCGTCAACAAAAACATGATCCCCTACGATCAGCGCAAGCCCCTCGATCCCAGCGGGATTCGCATCGGGACCGCCGCACTCACCACGCGCGGCATGAAAGAAGACGAGATGAAGAAGGTCGGTGCCTGGATTCTCAAAGTCCTCGGCGCCCCCGAAGACGAAGCGACCATCAGTGCCGTCAAAGGGGAAATCGAGGAATTCGCTCAGAACTTCCCCGTGCCCGGCATCGCGTAACAGACAGAACTCTGACTCATGACACAGCACAGCGATCTTGATATCACGACCATCGACTGCACCCGCGACGATGCCACCGCGCTCTTCAGCGAACTCCGTGAGAAGCTGAGCCCCCGCGGCAATGTCGTCTCCGAAGCCGGTCGTCAGCGGACCATCGAACTGTTCGGCGAACCTCTCTCTCCGCAGGAGGTCGTCGAACGGATCTGTAACGATGTCCGCGACAAAGGCCTTGACGCACTCCTCGATTACTCGGAAAAGCTCGATCGCAAGCAGCTCACCCCCGAGACCATGCGTGTCTCGGCTGAGGAACTCCAGGAAGCCCACGCCAAGGCCGACCCCGAGTATCTCGCCACGCTGCGTCGTATTCGTGATAACATCATCGAGTTCCAGTCGGCTCTGCTGCCGGACGACGTCAAAGTCCTCCGCGAAGCAGGAGAGTCCCGCGTCGAACTCCGTCAGCGGTACCTCCCCCTCAAACGGGTCGGTGTCTGCATTCCCGGCGGCGCAGCCGCGTATCCTTCGACCCTGCTGATGACCGCGGTCCCCGCACAGACCGCAGGCGTAAAAGAGATCGTTGTCGTCGTGCCTCCCACCGATTTCGGAGGCTACAACACCGACATCCTCGCCGCCTGTCAGGAACTCGGCATCACCGAAATCTACCGTGTCGGCGGCGCCCAGGCGGTAGCCGCCCTCGCGTACGGCGTCGAAGGCATTGAACGCGTCGACAAAATCGTCGGCCCCGGCAACCTGTTCGTGGCCCTCGCCAAGCGTCACGTCTTTGGTGAAGTCGATATCGACAGCATCGCCGGCCCCAGTGAAGTCATCGTCCTCGCCGACGAAACCGCCAACCCCGAGTTTGTCGCCAGCGATCTCATCTCGCAGGCCGAGCACAGCCCCGGGTCCGGCGTCCTCATCACCTGGCACGCACCGCTGATCGAAGCCGTCCGCACCGCGCTGATCAACCAGCTGGGCGAACTCCCCCGCGGCGACCTCGCCCGCCAGAGTCTGCTCGACTACGGCGCGCTGATTCTCGCCCGTGATGAAGACGAAGCCGCCCGCTATACCGACCTGCTGGCCCCCGAGCACCTGCACATCTCGACCGCAGACCCCGATCAGCAGCTCGCCAAAATCCAGAACGCCGGCGCCATCTTCATGGGACATTATACTCCCGTCGCGACCGGCGACTACTACGCCGGCCCGTCGCACGTGCTTCCCACCGGAGGCACCGCCCGCTTCGCCAACGGCCTCTGTTCGATCGACTTCCTCAAACGCTCCTCGGTGATCTACTACAACCAGGAGGGTCTGCAAGGCGACGCCCCCGGCATCACGCTGCTCGCCGAAAAGGAAGGCCTCACCGCCCACGCCGCCAGCGTCACGATCCGCCTCAAGGACTGAAGCATTTTCACCTGAAGACCCGGAACTGAAAACCGCTGCGCACTGCACAAACTGGACTGGAACCGCTCCCGCCGATCCGTATGTTGTTCCAAATCTGGCTCGCGCGCGAGACACCTGCCTGAGCACCGGCACAAGCTTCACCAGTGCCTTAACCCCACCTGAACAGCCACCGGTTTTCACCACGTCTGCACCTGACCGCAACGCACCAGTGCCCGATGTTCCCCGGACACAGGCGGACAGATTCCGGCCGGACCGGGACAAATTCCAGGCCACACCAGGACAAAATCCGGCCACATCGGGACAAAATTTTGTCTTGACTCCCCCACGCCCATCCAGAAGATAAGCCCCATCAACGGAACCCCCAAAGATAATGAGATCCGCATGGGCAACCCTATGTGGTTGCCCGTTCCAGCCATCCACACAATCAAACCAACCCATGAGCAACAAAGCACCAGCCGCCGACAACAACCAAAACATCAGTAACAATTCCCATCCATGAAAACCAACCAATCCCCAATACGCTCCAACCCCAGCGCATCAAACCGCGGGGGTGCCACAGTTGGCTCGCCCAACTGTACCCCAACAATCCAGCAAGCAAAAAGATCGGGTAGGCCCGAATACAATTCGGGCCGAGCGCAGCGAGCAGGAAACCAACAGTGCAGACAAGAGATCCAAAACCCGCCCCCAATTCAACGTAGGGGCAACCCTGTGTGGTTGCCCGCCGCGCGACACCCCACCAGTTCATCCCCCCAATGGCACAACAGAGCCCACACCAACTCTGAGCAGCAAGGCCCCAGCCGCCGGTAAAAACCAACCCAGCCATCATACAGATCGGCACAGAGCAGGGGAGCTGAAAACAAACCACCAGCCAGCATCCATCCACCTGCAAAAACCACAACCAGCCCAGGTCGCTCCCAAAACCAACCCCAGCCAGCGAACCAGAATTCTGACACAACAACACCAGAACAGAAATGAGCCGCAGGGCATTAGCCCCGGTTGTAACGACAGAGGTCTGCACCGCCCAAATCAAGATCCCCCACCCAGACCCCAATGCAACGTAGGGGCAACCCTGTGTGGTTGCCCGCCGCGCGACATCCCACCAGTTCCCGCCCCCAATGGCACAACAGAAGCCGCACACCAACCCTGAGCGGCAACGCCCCAGCCGCCGGTAACAACCAAACCACCAGCCAACGAACAAAAATTCTGACACCCCGACCGCAGTAGAGATCAAAGTAGGGGCAACCCTGTGTGGTTGCCCGCCGCGCGACACCCCACCAGTTCCCGCCCCAATGGCACAACAGGGCCCCCACCAACCCTGAGCGGCAACGCACCAGCCGCCGGTAACAACCAAAACACCCCACCACGCAAAACCCGTCACCCAGAACAAAATCAGCCCCAACCAAACCGGGCCGGTCCCCCAGAAACCCAAACCCCGGCACAATCCCTCACTCAACGATTCAAAAACACCAGCGGTGCTGTTACATTGAAGCAAGCAGGCAAAGCACAAGACAACAGCAGGAGCAGAACCATGTCACAACACAGGCCCTTTGAGATCTGGGTAGAACTGGAAGCCATTACAGACGGCACCTGGAAAGAGGACGTGGAAGATCAATACTGCAACGCGATCATCGAATTTGAAAACGGCGACCGCATCGGCCTCAATATCTGGAGCGAAGCCCTGTTCAACCGCTGCCCCACAGAACTGTTCTGGTATGACAACAAGATTGCTGATGGCCCCGACTTGATCATCAAAGACTTTTCTATCGAGTCCATCAAAGCGACCCTCAGCCAGCTCATCACAGAAGATAACTGGCTCATCGGCCGCGGCTTTCCAGCTAATGATGAATCAGATAATTTCACTCACGAAACGCAAGTCGCTGGCTGAACACAAGACAACAGCAGGAGCAGAACCATGTCACAACACGGGCCCTTTGAGATCTGGGTAGAACTGGAAGCCATCACAGACGGCACCTGGAAAGAGGACGTGGAAGATCAGTTCTGCAACGCGATCATCAAATTCGAAAACGGCGATCGCATCGGCCTCAACATCTGGAGCGAAGCCCGTTTCAACCGCCGCCCCACGGAGCTGTTCTGGTTCAACAACAAAGTCGCCCACGGCCCGGACCTGATCGTCAAAGAGTTCACCATCGACTCCATCAAAGCCACCCTCCGCCAGCTCATCACAGAAAACAACTGGCTCACTGGGAGAGGCTTCCCGGCCAAGGAGGATTGAAACCGTTTAAATTAAGATTTTAAAATTACATGTCAAGAAAATGAAACAGTAGTGGGCAACTAGCGAGCCAGCATTTGCCTAAACATCTTGAGTAAAAAACAGTTCAACCACTGCCCCACAGAACTATACTGGCACAACAACAAAATCGCCCACGGCCTCAACTTAATCTTCAAGCCATCTCTAATAACTGACCATAGAAGACAATTCGAATCATGTGATGCAGTTCATTTTTCACATTACAGTTCCTTTTTAAGTTCTACTATTTTCGCGACGATATCTTCCCATTCAGTAAATACATATAAACGACCTGCTTCAATATACTTGTTTAAATGAGATCGTTCATGGTTCCACGGTTGAGAAAACAAGATGGCTATCCCATCACTTTTAGTAAGATACTTTTCAATATTTCCAAGGTAATCGTCAATTAAAATCTCATAATCTATATCAGTATTATGCTTATTTCCTTCTCGCATATTCACATAAGCATCGAATGGAATCCCATGCTTATCCAACCATTTTTTGGTCCAATTATCGGACTCCGAACTGCGAGAAGTTACAATTACTATTTTAAAGTGACACATCAAATCTTTGACAGCTTGAACAGCCCCTGGAATAGCTTGCATCGAGAGTACATATTTTTTATGTAGCTGCTCTTCTTTTATCACCTCTGCCACATCAGTATCTGTTCCAGTAATTTTCAAATCCCACTCTTTAATATCCTCGTAATTCAAATCGACGTTGTATTTATCCTTAATAATTGGAAGAAGATTAGTAATCTGATCTGCCAGTACGCCATCTACATCTACCGCGATGCCATTCTTGCGATGAGCATATTTCATCCTTAACACGCGATAAAGAATTGTTGTAAATATAGCCAGAATAATAAATACAACATTCAACAATTCCTTCCTCGGATAAACAGAGTAACAATAGTCATAAGCATATGCTAAAAAACCAAAAATGAGCCAAAATGCTATGATAATTTTTATTCGACTGGCATGTCGTCCATACCTAAAGCGTCGAAGCAAGCCCGACAAAAAATAAAACAAGAATATAAGGGAAAAACAAAACAAAAGTGACTCGATATTTGCTTCCTTGTTCTCTTGAAGTTTTTCAAGCGAAAACAACAAAAAGGCGTAAGCAATAACTATCAATAGATCGACGAAAAAACGAATTTTTTCAAAGTACTTTCCACGACTAAAATCATACGGCGAAACAATAGTTGAAAAACTATAATCAATCCAACTCCAAAGAGCAGTTCCATAAACAAGAGCAAGCCCTAGTGTCGTGAGATAGTAATCAGAAGAAAAAGGATCAAGAATACATACTTTGTATTGAACAAGAGATTTAGCAAGCAGGAGACTAAAGACTGTTTGAATGACCCAAAAGATACGTTTGGATTGTTCTTCATTGATAGCTTCAAAATTTTTCATTCGTATTGATCTTCTCAAGTTAAATTTTTCAGCTCGGTGACTTTATATAGAATGCTCATGATAACTCTGCAAAAGATACTCAACCGTTATCCACAATCCCTCCAGTAGACTTCCCTTCCTCAACCTCAGCCTTCCCACCCTCATACTCCCCAATCACAGCCTTCAGCCGTTCTGAGTGTTTGAAGATATCATCCACGCAATCAATCTCGACTTTGTCTTCGTTCTTGTTTGTGAACAGGCCCAGGTATTTCTGTGAGTGGTTGAACCGCAGGCGGCAGATCGGCTTGCGGTTGTTGTCGTCCAGCAGGATGCCGCAATAACTTTTCGTGTCGCGCATCGTCACTCGGGCCACGTCGACCACTTCCCGCAGGATCGCCTTAACGACGTTGAAGCCGTCCAGTTCTTCCTGCGTGGTTTCGATGCCGTCGCGGGCTGAGGCGTCGTCGCCGTTCTCTTCGTCGTCGAACAGATCCTCACCACCGCCTTCTCCCGAGTTCGCAGACAGGGCTGTCTTCAGTCGCTCGTTGATCCGTTCGTTAATGAACTGCGAGCGCGCGTCTTTCACGATCTTCGTGAACTGCTCAATCACCTGCTGCGTCAACCGGCCGTCATACACCTGTGAGGCGAAGAACCGTACGAACTCTTCGGACGGTGCCTTGAGTTCTTCCTCCAGAATCTTCTTAATCGCCCCCGCGTACTTGAGCGTACTGGCCGTCGTCAGAATGTCGTCCAGCGAAAACGCCGACTTCGTGAACTTTTTGAGTTCGTTGATCTGGTGATCTTCGAAGTGCAGCATGTTGAAGACGAAGAAGGGCTTCGAATCCATTTTGTTCGGCTCGTCGATGTCCGAGTAAAACTGGTATTCGATGCCGTTGGTCAGAATCGCAAACCGGGCCGACGTCACCGAGAAATACCGGAAGAGCTGTGAAGCGTGCACCTTGTCCAGGTCGGCCCCCGACCATTTGCATTCGACCAGGATAATGATCTGCTCATCCTTCTTGATCGCGTAATCGACTTTCTCCCCCTTTTTGATGCCCACGTCTGACGTAAACTCCGGGATCACCTCCAGCGGGTTGAACACGTCGTATCCCAACGCACTGATGAAGGGCATGACGAACGCGTTCTTCGTCGCCTCCTCGGTCTGGGTGTATTCCAGTTGTTTGGGAATCCGGGCAGCAATTTCTTTCATCCGATCGATCAGATCCATCAAATCCTCCATTCAGCGCACAAAAAGAACCGGGATAACCTGCCTGCAGAAAGGGGGGCACTCCGGCCCGAAATCGAACCGGAGTGCCAGAAGAGGGGTTACTCGTGCGTGCCGGGAGTGCTCGCACCTAATCACTTCCACGAACACTCCCAGGCAGGCCCGCACATCTAAACATTATGCCAGACATGATCAACACGTCAACTATATTCAGAAAGACAGACCTGATTTTCGACTGAACAGACCACAAAACCCACGCCAAACAGAGGGCAGGGCGTCTCTCAGGCAGGCTGACGTTGATAATAAAACCGCCACCAGAGGGCGCTGATACAGGCGCCGACACTGTACCAGAGAATATCCAGCGGATCGCCGGTGACTCCCGGTGATGTGGAGGCGAACTGCGGGAACAGGATTTCGTACTGGATCGACCAGACCAAGAGCGGCAACAGAATCTCATACAGTTCCGGCGGCCCGTTATGCGGACGGGCTTTGCAGAAACGGGCGATCAACACCACGATCGGCACCAGCAGCGGCACGCAGAGCAGGTCATTAAAATGATTGTGCACGAACCCGCCCGTCACCAGCGGCTTGAGCAACCAGCGGTTCACCAGAAACAGCACCAGGGCCGTCAGAAATAACGGATCACGCAAATACAGAAACCGCATCCGTCAGTGCCCATTCGGAATATGTAACGGCAGCAGCATCAGTCCCATGCCGGTCGCAATCACCAGCACCACCAGGGTAAACCAGACATACCGCCAAGCCGTCATCGGGTGTCCGGTGCTCGTCGTCCCCTTTAATGTCATCAGCGTGAAACAGAACACGAGAAAGGCTGCTTCCGCACCAGCAACCAGAAAACCGTCCCGCGCCACCTCGTCTTTGTCGTTCGTCAGAAAGAACTGCCGGAACGTGGGGAGCGCCCGTTCCCGGTTCCGCCTGTCAACGTAGAGATCTGCATCGAGGCCCACGCCCCCCGGCTGCCCGTCGCGACCATAAGAGAACAGCTCGTAAGTTTCTCCCTCCCGCTGATACTGAAACGGGTTCCCCCAGCTGTCCAGCAGCGGCTCGCCCGGCAGTTCCAGCATGGCATGCACGTCGGGGATCTCCGCCAGAGTATCGGGCAGCACGCCATGCTTTTCCCGATAGTCGGCAATCTGCATTCCTAAAACCCGTAGCCCATAAAAACGCGTGAAGTCCTGATTGCGACACATATTTCGCTGCCCGCGTAAATTATACCAGGCAGCCACATTCAGAATCACAAAGATCAACGCGCCGCAGAGCAGGGCAATCAGCACGTGGCGTATCAGTCGTCGAATCATCAAATCCGCTCAGGCGAAAGAAAACAAAGTCGCAGCCACACGCCCCTACAGTATCGCCTGCTCCCGGCCTGTCAATCGGAATCTGTAGAGCCAGACAGACATATGTGCGCGGACCGGCAGGTAAGAATTACGCTCACTTCTCTGAAGAGTCTGAGGGAATCGGAACAGGGGCATTTCGTTGTGTGACAGTTCTGCCCGGATATTTTGTGGTGACTTGACCATCCTGCTCGAAAGTTGAACTGTAGTCAAAGCTGGTCCAGGCGACATTTCTGACAGGCAGATCTGTATTGATCTGCAGACCGTCCGGAAATATGAGCTGGACTGCAGCAGTACCCGGTGTAGACGGACGTGGAATGATGATCTGCCCGTCCTGATTGGTCGTCAGCGTTTTTCCATCCAACGCTTTTGAACTGGCAATCACGACGTCCATCTTCAAACCGGCGACCGGCTGACCATCTTCAAGAAACGTCAAAGTCAGCTTCCAGGGCCAGAGCGCCCACACCAGCAGCCCGGCCAGGATCAGCAGGCAGCCGATGCCAGTCAGATATCGTCGGCGCTGGTTTCCCATTCGCAGGGAAGTTTTTACTTCAGTTGACATAACTGCTTCCTCACCGCATTGGACGTCCGGCGATCAGTGTGGTCTACCGTGGTAGACTCCCCGCAACCAGGACCATTTTCTGATCGTACCAGTTGATCGCCTTTCCGCCTGCAACCAGCTCGGGATGACTACTTCGGAACAAAAGCTGTCGCTTTCCATTGTAGATATAGTAATACCAGTAAAACGTCGTCCAGTAATCGGGCTGGTACCGCGGGGAATTAACACGATTGTTGTTGTACAGCACGAACTCCTTATTCTCACTCGTCCGATAGACGGCCTGTCGTTGCACGCGGGTAAACTGCAGCTGCCAGTACTTTCGATTGACCGGCTTTCCTTTCCCGGTCAATATGTTGTCCTTCCTCTCCATGAAGGTGATCTTACCGAATTGCGGGTCAACGAACTGCAGGTCAACACCTCGTCCATCAAACTTGTAAGTCGCGATCACCCGATCCCCGTCCATGACGAGATTGTTTGGCGTGAAGTCGCAGGTCAGCCTGATAAAATTGTTGGTTCCGGGCAGTACCGCCACGAACTCCCATAAGTCGACAATCGAGTCCTTTAGAGCCCTCGTCGGTCGGGTCCCCAGCATTGTCTCCCCAGCATTGTCTCCCCAGCATTTGGAGGCATTGCAACGGGAGTGGCTGTTTTGGTCTTCAGCGAGACTCCATTCATCAGAACTCGTGCATGCAGATTCCAGCCGCCAACCCAGTTCCCTTTGTAATACGCGCCGCCCACTTGCCGCTCCGCTTTGCCTTCTCGGCCGAAGTCGACAGTCTCTCCTTGCAAAGTCCAGGGAAGCCCCTTACTGGTTTTGCCATCCGACATCAGAGTGAGCCTGCCATCGCCATCCAATGGATTGCGATAGGTGGTAACCACTTCCCACACCGAAACAGGCTCAGCCGCCTGCGCCGAAACCACAGCCAGGCAGATCAGAACCCCTGCTATGAAAGCCCGGTGAGTCCAACGAAAAACCGTTCCTGCCCCGTACATCTTCTTACCCCGTCTCAAACTGATTCGCGTATTGTGTGTTGTGTCCAAACAGAACGTTGTGAACAGACCACTATATCAGCCCGACGAGGCAAACGCAACGCGCGTACAGTACACCGACAATTATTCCTCAGGCTTCGGTCGGGATGTTCCTTTGGCGTCGACGCGATCGGAGAAATCCGGTTTCGAACTGAGCTGGACCGGCAGATTGTTTTCCACAACCAGTTCGATGACCCGCATCGCATTCTCGTGTGGTTCGGCAGCCGGAGCGTCCCGACCGTAGTAGACGACTCCCTGCTGCTTCTGCAGCTCGGCGAATCGGGTGCGGACCGCTTCCAGTCCCGCGGGCTCCCCATCCATTTCGATGGTACCATCCTCGAAGACCCAGATCTTGACAACCGGTCCTTCCGGCATAGCGGGCGCGGTCTGTTGGGGCGGACTCGCGGTTTCCTCTGTGGGCGCTGCTTCCTGCTGACAGCCGGCCAGCCCCATTCCCAGGCTGCTCACCAGCAGCAGTATGACTGATCTCATTGTTTCTCACTTTCTGATTCGAAATTCAGGCCCGCGTTCATTTCACTATCGTGCCTGGCCGCGCCGCTGTCCAGTCACCCGACGGCCACGTCTCAGTCGAGCCCATGCTGCCGGGCCAGCAACTCATCCCGGGCCGTGTATTCGTCCTGTAGCGATTCCAGAAAACTCGCTGGCGAGGAGAGGATCGTTTCACTCTGACCGGACTCCAAGATCGACACATACAGAGCCGCGGAGTACGCCTGGCAGTTGATCGACTTCTTCGGGTTGAACTCGATATCAGTAAAACCCCGGTAGCCGACCAGCGTCTCCCGAAGTCCGGACTGCTGCTCCAGGGCACTCAGGTAGAGCCAGTCATAGAAGTAAGTGCGGGGCTTCAAGGGCCAGGCAGCCCCCTGAAACTCGAACCGGAGCAGGCGTCCCGAACTCTGCAACCGCTCGTCTTGCTTGGCCTCCCGCGAGGTTCCATTGAGCAGGTCGAGAAACGGGCCGCCCCGCTCAAAGACTTTGCTCCCCTGGAAGGCGGTCTCCACGGAGCAGGACCTGCTCCCGTCCGCGTCGGCCAACGAAAGGTGAAAGGCACTCAACGACACTCCCAGTTCCTCGGGGGACTTGCTGGAGATCTCCAGCACCGGTTCGATACCTGCCTCCTCGGCGGCGGCATGCAGGGAGTGAATCGAGCGCTGCTTCTGTGCCGTCGAGAAGCCGGGGAACCATTCGAAGTCGAGCGAACGTACCACGACTCCCGGACGGTCATCGCGGGGAACATAGACGGGGCGGACAGCCATTCAACGTGTCTCCATTCAAGTAGAGCAGGGGGCGACTTCAGAGAAGCCATCATAGACCACAGTCCCCGACACTGCCACAAACAGTCTGTTTTTCAGGCACTTTTCGTATGTGTCCGCAACAAACGGGTGCCACCGTCGGCTCGTCCGACAGTGACTGGCAACAGACCACAGCCGGCAGGTGCGCTCACCTCAAGAACCGTAAAGTGCGTGCGAAAGAACTCACCTCAGACGACGCGCAAGAGCGCTGCGACAACCAGTTGGCGCGGTCTTCAGAAGCGCCTCGCGACACCTTCCACGACGCGCGCGAACCATCGCCGAAAATTATTTCCTCAGAAAATTTCAAAATTGTGAACTCTGATATTTCAAATTTCCAAAAGATTGGTAACTTACGCGTCGATATGAATATCTTAGTTCATATCTGTTTCTTTAACTCCTTTTTCTGGAGATACCGAGATGGCCAAATCTACTTCTAAGATTGGGCAAACTGCCAAAAAGCAAACTGGCAAAACCACAGCTGCTGCTCCTAAAACTGCCAAAGGCAAAACCAGCAAGAAGAAGTAATCTTCTCGCCTGATTCTGGCAGAATGACAGCCCCCTGTTCGAAGAGTTCCTGGAACTCGAAAAACAGGGGGATTTATTTTTTGGTAGACAGAGAAGTTTCAAGCACTACGCTTTCAACCGTCCCCATCCTGAAACCCAACCCAGGTCTCTCCGGGACAACGTCAGGGCTGCCAGCCCTCCCACCACCGTGCTCCCCGGGAAACGAATTTTTCCCAATACTCGCGGGCCTCTGTTGAGTATACTGAGGGAAACAGGCATTTCCCCCGACCGGTAACAGGAGCTCAGACGATGACCGACAAACAGCCCCACCAGATCACTGAAGTCTTTCCCTACCTCCGCACCCGGGATGCCAGTGCCGCCATCGATTTCTATCAGCGGGCGTTTGGAGCCGTCGAAGACTTTCGGCTGACCGAACCCGGCGGGCGGATTGGTCACGCGGAACTCAAGTTCGGGGCAACGACGATCATGGTCTCAGACGAGTATCCCGAGTACGGCATTCACGCGCCCCGGGAATCCACGCCGACCGGATCGGCAATCCATCTGCATGTGCAGGATGTCGACGCCATGACACAACAGGCCGTCTACGCGGGAGCCACACTGATCATGGAGCCGGCCGACCAGTTCTACGGCGAACGGGCCGCAAAGGTTCAGGATCCCTTCGGGCACGAGTGGCTGCTCGGCAGTCAGATTGAAGAGGTGTCTCCCGAGGAGATGCAGCGCCGCTTTACTGCGATGTTCGAGGCAGGCGAAGAGGAGTGCTGAAGCGCCCGGTACTCGCGAGTTCTCTCACCGGGATCAGAAAAGGAGCAGGGGCCTCCCGAGAGAAATTTTTCATTTCCCGGCAGCCAGCGGGAGCCCCTGGTTTAAGAATCGTCTTTCAGTCTGCGCCGCAGCAACACTCGGTCAGACGCTGAATGGAACCGACAGCCGCAAGCATTCGATTACGGGCAGGCGGGTTCGCGGTGTGCACTTTGATCTCTGGTGGATCGAAGTCCCGCGTGGCGACGGCTTCTTCAATCCAGAGCAGCACGTCATAGCCGGTGCCGCGTTCGTCATCGCCCAGATCGTGGTCGAGACTGATCGAGCGGACTTCACCCGTTTTTAAAAATTGAATTGCTTCATCCGGCCAGCGAACCTGTCGCCAGCCCGGCGGTGCCGGTCGTTCGTCATCCAGATAGACGTTCATGAATTTTCCTTGTATTCCACATTAAGAACAGATGAATTCATAGAAAAACAATGTGAGGCCTGTATCACAGACCTTCTGCGTAATGTGACACAAAAAATGCCTCACAGGTTCGCTATTTTCGGAGATCACATCAGCAAACGTGAATAAAAAACGCCGAATTATTAACTGAAAATTAACTTGCAGAAATCGGATCTGATCGACTCGTGTTTTATGAAGCTAACACGTTCTTCACACACCCTTCACAAATGCGGACTAGACTGCCCGCAACTTCAACAGAGACTATTTTCCATTCACAACATCTCTGACTGTTTCATTCAAGCTGAATTCATCAGCAGCAGATAAGTTCAAATCCGCCAGTCTGTTTCCCACAGGGAAGACGAATAAACCAGTCAGATTTAATTCATTCTCAGTTGTTACTGGTCCTGCTCTCAGACTCAAAAAGGAGAAGTGATGAAGCATCGAAAAGCGTTTACCCTCATCGAGCTACTGGTGGTGATTGCCATTATCGCAATCCTGATCGCCCTGTTGCTGCCGGCGGTACAACAGGCACGCGAAGCTGCACGACGTAACAGCTGCAAAAACAATCTGAAACAGATCGGGCTGGCTTTGCACAACTATCATGAAACATTCAGCGCGCTGCCCCCGGGTAGTATCGTCTACTTCAATGGTACCAAATACTATGGACACGGCTGGACCTGGCACGCCAGCATCCTGCCTTATCTCGATCAGGTTCCGATGTACAACCAGATCCAGGGACCAGACTCCAGCGGCATGGGAGCCGAATCAGGTGGCACGACCAGTGCCAAACAGCAACTGGCCGGACAGACTGTGCTTTCCGTATTCTGGTGTCCCTCTCAGCCCGACGTAACCAAAGGTGTGCAGAAAGGGGGTTACTCGCCTTCCAACTATAACGGCAACATGGGCACGCTGATCGGTAACTCGGGCGACAACTGCTACGGCGGTTCAATTACCACTCCCGCTCAGATGGCAGCCACCGGGGGTTGCATGGGAGCCGACGGGATCTTCTTCATCAGCAGCAGCGTCCGTTTTCGGGACGTCACCGACGGCCTGTCAAACACCATCTTCGTCAGCGAAGTCATCGATTCCGGCGGAGACGCCAACATGCTGGGCGGCGGGGGCAGTGACCGCAAGCACTGTTTCTCTGGGGGTGCAGACAGCAACCCGCCTACCGAAATGTCTGAATACCTGATCGCCGCCGAGAGCAATGACCCGATCAACGGTTATGCCGAAGAAGCAGCCGGCAGCTACCACACCGGCGGAGCCCAGTTCGTCTTCGGTGATGGTCGTGTCCGCTTCCTCTCGGAAAACATCGACATGACTCTATACCGTGCTATCAGCACTCGTGCCAAACGGGAAACCCTCGGCGAGTTCTAAAACGCTATTACGTATCGATCAATAAAGCCCTTCCAGTCACGTCGGCGGGAAGGGCATCAGTTAAAAATGAATCAGAGGACCGTATCCTCGCTACTAAGAAATGTATCAAAGTGAGTTTCAACAATGACCAGTTTTAAACAGAACAAAATCCAAAACATCTTCAAAGTAACTCTGCTGACCCTGTCCCTGGCAATCACCGGCTGCGGTGGGGGAGCCGGCGATCAACCTGACCTCGGCCTGGTCAAGGGGACCGTCACCTTCGAAGGCTCGCCCCTGGCTGGTGCCTCAGTCACCTTCATGCCCGACAGCGGACGTCCCGCCAGCGCCACCACCGATGCCTCCGGAAACTACGAACTGGTTTACATTCGTGATACCAAAGGCTGCAAAATCGGTCACAACAAAGTCATGATTACCTCCGTTGTCGAAGGCGGAAATGAAATGGAAGCCGAAGGCGACGATGCCGCGCCAGCTGAAGCCACCAAAGAAAAACTGCCAGCGAAATACAACACCAACACCGAACTGGAAGCTGATGTTAAAGCCGGCGAAAACACCTTCGACTTTGAACTGAAGAAATCCTGATTCTACAGTCAACGCTGGAGCAGCCGCTCCAGCGTGACATGTTGATCCATAACCACAAGAGTTTCAAATTTGAGTTAAACCAGGGATAGATTATTTCATCTGATTACCGAGCGTTTGTATTTTTCGGAACTCGCAACAACTGAGACCGCGCTGAACTCAACAGCCTCTCAGCCAGGATAACCGGCGATCCTCTTTCGCCATTGCCAGAATCCGTACTTTTTTTGTCCTTTCATCCCTCTAACCCACAAGGAAAACTCATGCAGAATCGAAAAGCCTTTACACTGATCGAACTACTTGTGGTGATCGCGATTATCGCTATCCTGATTGCCCTGTTGCTCCCTGCTGTCCAGCAGGCACGCGAAGCAGCACGCCGCTCACAGTGCAAGAACAACATGAAACAGATTGGATTATCTCTGCACAACTACCACGAAGCACATAGCGTATTGCCGCCGGGCAGTGTGGTTTACTACAACGGTTCGAAATACAACGGACACGGCTGGACCTGGCACGCCAGCATCCTTCCATATCTCGACCAGGCGCCCCTCTATGATCAGATCCAGGGACCGTCTTCCAGCGGACTGGGCGCTGAATCCGGTGGTGTCAACGATGCGAAACAGCAACTCTGTGGTCAGGCCCGACTCTCTGTCTTCTGGTGTCCCTCCCAGCCGGATGTGACCAAAGGGGCTCAGAAAAACGGCTATGCCCCTTCCAACTATAACGGCAACATGGGCACCCTGATCGGCAGCTCTGGTGACAACTGCTACAGTGGACCGATCACGACTCCTGCCCAGATGGCTGCCACCGGTGGTTGCATGGGTGCAGATGGCATCTTCTATATCAGCAGTTCCGTGGCTTTCCGTGACATCACCGACGGCCTCTCCAACACGATCATGGTCAGTGAAGTCATTGACTCAGGTGGGGACGCCGACATGCTGGGTGGAGGTGGCAGTGACCGCAAGCACTGTTTCTCCAACGGAGCAGACAGCAATCCCCCGACTGAAATGACAGAGTACCTGATCGCAGCCGAAAACAACGATCCAATCAACTCCTACGGGGAAGAGGCAGCCGGCAGCTATCACACCGGCGGTGCTCACTTTGTACTCTGTGACGGTAGCGTGCGATTCCTCTCTGAGAACATCGCGATGACGCTCTACCGTGCTCTCAGCACCCGCGCGAAACGGGAAACCCTGGGGGAATTCTAATAACCCGCTGATTACCACTACTCTTATCTGAGACAGACCCGAACAACCTCTCTGCCAGCTGCATTGATCAACAATCGCAGGCAGGGAGGTTCTTTTTTTACAGCCTGTTCATCAATCGAAGTGACAGACAAAGCCCACTCTCATCACAGGTGATTTATATATCCATGCTCTGCCCGGGATCTTCATCAACCGCGCGAAAAGATAACGACTTCTTCATCATTTATTCACACATCAAGTATAAAATTCTCACACTTTTAACAGGCTCTTTCACATATCAGACGTGGTAAACAACATCCGTCGTGCTGGTTCTCACAGCAACTACCTGAATTCCGATTTGCGATTCTGTTTCCGTCACCGTCGAAGAGCACATCATTCGTTAACTCTTTTTTCATTTCATATTCGTTTTTGAAATGCAAGGAAACCACATGAAAAATCGGAAAGCCTTTACACTGATCGAATTGCTGGTCGTCATCGCGATCATTGCCATTCTGATCGCTCTGCTGTTACCCGCAGTACAACAGGCACGCGAAGCAGCCCGTCGTTCACAGTGCAAAAACAACCTGAAACAGATCGGTCTGGCACTGCACAACTACCACGAAGCACACAGCGTACTCCCGCCGGGTAGTATCGTTTACTACAACGGTTCGGTATACAACGGCCACGGCTGGACCTGGCACGCCAGCATCCTGCCTTACCTCGATCAGGCGCCCCTCTACGATCAGATCCAGGGACCTTCTTCCAGCGGCATGGGTTCTGAATCCGGCGGTGTGAATGATCCCAAGCAGCAGCTCGCCGGCCAGACCGTGCTTTCGGTCTTCTGGTGTCCCTCACAACCAGACGTAACCAAAGGGGCTCAGAAAAACGGATACTCTCCCTCTAACTACAACGGTAACATGGGAACTCTGATCGGCAGTTCGGGCGACGACTGCTACAGCGGTTCGATCACGACGCCCGCCCAGATGGCAGCTACCGGTGGTTGTATGGGTGCGGACGGCATCTTCTACATCAGCAGTTCCGTCGCTTTCCGAGACATCACCGACGGCCTCTCCAACACCATCATGGTCAGTGAAGTGATTGACTCCGGCGGAGATGCCGACATGCTGGGTGGCGGCGGTAGTGACCGCAAGCACTGTTTCTCCAACGGAGCAGACAGCAATCCCCCCACCGAAATGACCGAGTACCTGATTGCCGCTGAAAGCAACGACCCGATCAACTCCTACGGGGAAGAAGCAGCCGGCAGCTATCACACCGGCGGTGCTCACTTTGTTCTATGTGACGGTAGCGTACGATTCCTCTCTGAGAACATCGACATGACGCTCTACCGGGCACTCAGCACCCGTGCGAAACGGGAAACGATTGGCGAGTTCTAAGCCTTCGGATGACATCGATACGCTGAAAAGGCGTCGCTCCCCAGCGACGCCTTTTTTGCATTGAATCGTATTTCGACTATAATGTATTGTAGTGAATTCACTGAACGCAGAGCTTCCCGCAATCGTGCGTGAGCTACTCTACGATTGCGGGGATGCTCTGACATTCAGGTAATTTAACTGAGTAGACGCAGCCGATATCAGCTGTTGCGCTCCACTCAGCTTCAGACAGTTTGTCCGGAATGGATTCCTTCCGCAAACTCTTCGACCATCTTCGCGCAAAACGCGGGCAGGTCATCTGGCTTGCGACTGGTCACCAGTCCGTTGTCACATACGCACTCCTGGTTAACCCAGTTAGCGCCGGCATTGATCAGATCTGTTTTCACACTGGGCCACGACGTCACCATTCGCTCGTCGACCACATCAGCTTCCACCAGCATCCAGGGACCATGGCAGATCGCAGCGACCGGAATACCCTCTTTGAAGAATTCGCGGACAAAATTGACGGCGTTCACACTGAGCCGCAGGGCATCGGGATTGAATACGCCCCCGGGCAGCACCAGTCCCTGGAAGTCGGTCGCATTCACTTCATCGACCGTCTGGTCAACGCTGAATTTATCGCCCTTTTCATCGTGGTGCACTCCCTGTATTTTGCCGCTCTCCAATGAGATCAGCCGGGGCTCGCCCCCCGCGGTCTGCACCGCCTGCCAGGGTTCCGTCAGTTCGACCTGCTCGAATCCATCGGTCGCCAGAAATGCAATTGTTTTCCCCTGTAGCTGTTTCCCTGACATTCCATTCTCCTTCCATATTTCCTGTTCGACTGCACTCACGAACGGTCTCAGAACTCCAGGATCAGTTGCTGACACGCTTGCTTGATATTCGTTTTTTCGTTCCTGAAAATAACCACCGGAGACGACACTTCGGTCGCCCCCGGTGGAAATGGCGTTTCAGTCCGAATACGTCTGAGGGCCTTGCAGACGAATTCCTGAACTGGTTTTGCTGACCTACGCAAGCAACGTGCCAGTCGGTACAAAAATGAGAGAGTCTAAAAAACAGCCTGATTTTCTGCTCCTCAGAATCGAGCTGTCAGCCTGTCGTACCACAACCGCTGGTCGCTCAACAGACACCCTGATCGCTGGCAAGTCAGCACCCGGAACGCAGATCCCTCAAAACACGATCGAGCAGGAGACAGAGAATGCCCTCAATGTTCCCGAGCTCCATTCCGTTAAAGGTAAACCAGCGATTGACCACGTCGTTTCTAGAGCAACTTTTCCCAGTTGCGAGCACTGTGCAGTACACGAATAATCTGAATCCCGTCTTCAATCGGGAAATAAAATATCAGGTACCGTCCGAGGGGAAAACAGCGTAAGCCTTCGCGAAAACGATCCTGTCGGGATCCAATCCCAGGATGATTTGCCAGCTTTTGAAAGAGTTGATCGAACTGTCTTACCAGTCTGTCTGCTGCGGAAGAATCCTCTGCAGAAATATAGGTCCAGATTTCCAGAATATCTTCTTTCGCCTGTCGCGTCTGTATTATTCGCGACATCTATTCCGGCTCGACGATTTGTCGTGCGCGGGCTTCCTTGAGAAGGGCCTCAACATCCCAGTCGGTCACATCGCCTGCATCGGCCTGATCAAATCCAACCTGGAGCTCACGGCGTAATTCTGCATCCATCCAATGTTGAAAATCTTCCTGCGGAACCAGTAGATATACTTTCTGCGTTTGGTCGTCTTCAATTTGGAGAGGGCGATCAGGCGACTCCCGGAGAGCCTGTCGCATTTCATCGGTCAGTTTAGGAGCCATCTAATTCCTCTTGCAGATAACAACGAGAGAGCAGGGTTTCCTCTGATAGCGATTATACACTTCGGTGCACGTCGTATCCACAATGAATCCAACAGATCTCTGACGCTCAGCTGCGGCGTTCCTGCTGTCGGAGGAATGCCAGCACATCCCGGCAACCGCGCTGGATCTGGGCGCTCATCACTTCGCGGGCCAGGGGGCCATCGCCGGCCCGCAACGCAGCCAGCAGTTTTTCTTTATCGCTGCAGGTTCGCTCTGCCAGTTCCACGGTCAGCAGTCGAGAGCTGTTCCGCTGTGATTCAAACACCAGTGTGACCGCACTGTGTTCGCGGATCACTTTCGCGATCAAACGGTTGCGAGAAGCCTCAATTACAATCTGGTGAAACACCGCTTCACAATCCAGCCAGCGATGAAACTGCGCCGCTGTGGCATATCCTTCATTCCGCTGCTGAACCAGTTCGCGGATCTCATGAAACTCAACCATCAGGGCATCCAGATCATCCAGTTGATGCGGCGTAATGTAGCGGGCCGCTTCCGCAGCCGCACAACTCTCCAGCGCATCCCGCAGAACATACAGCTCTTCCAGATCCTCACGATTCGGGTTCCGCACAAAGGCTCCCGCGCCAGGCACATGCTCTACCAGACCTTCCGAGACGAGTCGGTGAATCGCCTCACGCACGGGAATCACACTCACGCCAATCCGCTCGGCCAGCTTGCGATTAACCAGCTGCGTACCGGGAGTCAGATTCCCTTCCTGCAGTTCCTGCCTGATGTAACGATAAGCACGATCGGCCAGATTTTCGGTGGCTTCATACATTTTTCATTTTCTGGTTGACAAGCGTTTTGGTTTTACCGACAATATGTAACATCATGTTATAACATGTTATTCCATAATGTCAATTTTTTCTTTTTTACAAATTTTTGTGCCGGTTTCCCAGTCGGTGAAGTGCAAATCTGGGGCACAGGCACAGCAGACCAGGTCTGTACCGGGAGTCTTAACGCCCCTCAATTTATCTGTTTCATCTGGAGAGAATCATGAAAATCAAGCGCGGATTTACACTGATTGAATTACTGGTCGTGATCGCCATTATCGCCATTCTGATTGCATTGCTGCTGCCTGCTGTCCAACAGGCACGTGAATCTGCCCGACGCTCCACCTGTAAAAACAACCTGAAACAGATCGGTCTGGCTCTCCACAACTACCACGAAACTCACAAGGTCTTCCCGTATGGAATCGATCACCGCAACGGCGGCTGTTCGGGCTCTCCCGGACTAACCTACCGCTTCGGCTGGGGCACTCTGATCCTCCCCTTTATCGATCAGGCCAACGTCTACAACAAATACAACTTCTCCAAAAACTACAATGACTCTCCCAACAAGGCCATTGATGTGGTCGGCTTCAAGGTCCCCAGCTATCAGTGCCCCAGTGACCCCCAGAGCGACGACCGCGTGAATATGACCGGTGCCATCAACAACGGCGGACCGGGAAACAAAGACGACCTCGGCAAAACCAATTACTCGGGCGTCGCAGATTCCGTCGACTGGACCTGCTCCGACAATACCTGGCCTGCCAGTGTCGGGAATGGCATCTTCTACAATCGCAGTCGGACCAAAATCAGCGATATCCTCGATGGTGCCAGCAACACTCTGATGGTCGGTGAATGTACCGGCGGACTGACCGGCTCGTTTGACGGCAATCCTTATCCGGTCTGGAATATTCTTGACACAGCCGGCGGTATCAACGGACCTCACACCACGCCTGGCGGTGGCACCTGGAATCTGCGAACCCAGGAATTCTCCAGCTGGCACACCGGCGGCTGCCACTTCGTGCTGGGCGATGGTTCAGTCCGGTTCCTTTCTGAAAATATCGACCAGGGAACACTCTCCGATCTCACGACCCGTCAGGGCGGGGAAGTCGTCGGCGAATTCTAAACGCTGCTTTTCAGGTTCGACACCTGAGATCAGGAACCGCCATGGACCAGAGGGAACAGCCTGCATTCCTCTGGTCTGGCACTCCTGGATCTGACAATGGGAACTCCTGCCGAACGGATCGCCGGGAAGCTGCTCACTCCATTCCTCACCCCTGCAGAGATATAATCAATGAACGCCTCGCTTCTGAATCAAGTTGTCTGCTGTGCCTGTTTGTGTCTCAGTCTCCTCTCCGCCGGTTGTGGCGCCAGTGATGCACCGGAGCGACGACCGGTCAAAGGCATCGTTAAGTACGCCGGTGATCCGCTGGATGCTGCAGAAATCCGTTTTATCCCCGATTCCGGACCTGTCTCGCTGGCCACGATTCGCGCCGGCATCTATCAGCTCGACAATAAAGGGGGCGTCCCTCTGGGAAACTGCAAAGTCCAGATCGTCTCCAGCACACCTCAGCTGGATGAGAGTGTCGCCCCGGGTGATGTCGGCACCAGTGGGGAACAGATCCCCGAGGTCACGGAAATCCCGGCGAAGTATAACTCCCAGACCACACTCACCGCCACGATCGAAAAAGGAGAGGGTGCCCAGACGCTCGACTTCGAACTCGAAAAGTAATTCTCACGATTCCGTCACAACACCAGACATTCCCTATCCATCGCTTTATAATCAGACCAGGGTCTGAAACACGCCGCACAACACACCTGCCTGAAGCTCACAGAAAGATCGCATGATGAATCACCCGTTCTCACTCACACCACTGCTGTTGACCGCTGTTCTGCTCAGCACCTCACAGAATGCTGCTTTACAAGCCGCCGACCAGTTGCCGCTCATCGATCTTTCCAAACAGACCGAGCGACAGACGGTCATCGCCGCCGGTACTCCCAAAGTCTACCAGGGACACCCGACTACACTGCTGATGCCCGATCAGAAAACCATTTACGCCGTCTGGTGCATCAATCACGGCGGTTCCGCCGGCCCCATGGCCCGCAGCACCGATGGAGGCAAAACCTGGGAGCGAATCGACGAACGACTGCCCGCCGGTTACTCTACCCATCAGAACTGTCCCAGTATCTATCGGATGATCGGTCCCGATGGCACCGCACGTCTCTGGGTCTTCTCAGCAGCACTGGGAAAACGGGGCGGGCCGGGCATGCCGAGCATCATGAGTGAAGACGACGGCAAAACCTGGAAAGAAATGCCGCCCCTTGGTTTCCCCTGTGTCATGACCTTCAGCAGCATGGTCCGACTCAAAGATGGACGTTACCTCGGCCTCTACCATCGCGGTCCGGATGGCAAAGACCGCTCCCCGCTGGTCGTCCTGCAGACCATCTCCGCGGACGGCGGCTTCACCTGGTCCAAGCCGCGGATCGTCGCCGAAGTCGAGGGTAATAATCCCTGTGAGCCCTGCGTCTTCCGCAGTCCCGACGGCAAACAGCTCTGCTGCCTGATGCGGGAAAATACACACAAAGGCCGCAGCCTGATGATGTTCAGCAACGATGAAGGCCAGACCTGGACGAAGCCCGTCGATACTCCCTGGGGCCTGACAGGCGACCGTCACAAAGAAGTCTTCACGAAAGACGGACAGCTGGTGATCTGCTTCCGCGACCAGGCTCCCGGCAGTTCAACACGCGGTGACTTTGTTGCCTGGGTTGGCACTTACGACGATATCGTCCAGGGACGGGATGGGAAGTACCGCATCAAGCTGCTGCATCAGTATGGACGCAAAGGCGATTGTGGCTACCCCGGTGTCGAACTCCTGCCCGATGGCACCATCGTCGCGACGACTTACGTCAAATACCGCGACAACGCCAATCAGAACTCCGTGGTCTCCGTCCGTTTCAAACTGGATGAACTTCCTAAAGCGAAGGAATAGTTCATCTTCGTTGCGCAGTAATGGCAAAGCAGGGGGTTGGCTTTCAAACGCCTCAATAGCGGGGCGTCTCCACGAAACCTTCCCCCACCTTTTCCATTACGAAGCCCAGGCCCAACGCGCCGGCCTCCAGTACAGCAAACAGAATGATCAGCCATAGCCGTTCCGAGAACGTGAAGGCGATCACCGCCAGGCAATTGGGAAGCTGTTTAAACGCGTTTCCGATGAAATCCATCAAGGCACGTGCCGCGGTTTTGATCATCGCACTGCGGGCCCCCCGCCGGGACAACCGGGAACTTGACTCCAGTTCTTCGCCATGTTCCTCAGCGAAACGTTCCACTTCGTTGGACCGCCAGCCCTCTTTCGCATGCGCATACGCGGCGGCAGCACAGGCCCAGCCGAACATCGCAATGCCGATCATCACCAGCGTGATCACCTGCTTGGTCGACCAGCCCTCATCGTGGTCTTTTCGTTTCTTTTTCTTCTTGCGCCCGGATTTCGTCGCCTTCTTTTTCGGTACCGGCGGCGCATCCTCTTCGGCACGTGCGACTTTTCGGCTGGCAGGCCGGCGTCGGGGTTTGCGACTGACAGAGTCTCCCGCACTCTCGGGAGGACGCCTGCGTTTACGACGGGGACGGGGTTCTTCGGTCATCTTGTCTGAGTTCCTTACGTCAGCAGAAATCTTGTGGAAATCACATCAGTCTATTTTGCTCATCGCATAACCCAGCCCCAGTGCGCCCACTTCCAGGCAGGCAATCAGAATGACCAGCCACAGCCGGTGCTGAAATGAAAACGCCAGTACTCCAAACAGATTGGGAAGCTGGCGGAACGCATTGCCGATAAAGTCCCACAGTGAAGAACCGGACTGCTGGCGAATGCCTCCCCCATCTTCAAATCGCTGATCGTACTGAATTCCATCAGCATCAGGTTCCGTCAGATTGGTCGACTCCTGTCGCCAGCCTTGTTTTTCATGTGCATAAGCGGCCGCCATAAATGCCCAGCCAAACCCTGCGATCGCCAGCATCAGCATCCCGACGACTTTTGTAGTGGAAGCCTCGTCTCCCTGGCTCCCGCCTCTTCTCGTTGCAGACATCCCTGTAATTACCTTTCGCTTAATTTTCTCAAGCCCACAGTTGTTGGACTCTCAGTTCAAATCACGTTTGTGCCTGCAATTCGATTCGTCACATTATGACAGCATGTATCCCCCTGTCAACCAGCCACAAATTTTCACAAACCGTTTTCATCTCTGCTGCATATCACACTATCCATAAAAAATGGGGACAGCCCACGATGGACTGCCCCCGGCGGAAAATGAGTTCTTTAGTGCTGAATCAAATCATTTCAGATTCGTTCCTTAAGCGGTTTATCTTTGACAAGTTGAGGAGCAACGAATTCTTTCTGGTATTTATCCCAGGCTCGATCACTTTTCAGTTCAGGATTTCCAGCCCGCAACCGTTCCAGCGTTGCACCATCATATTTCTCGGTTAAATCAGTCATGGCTTTCCACTCTTCCAGGGTGAGTGGTGGCTGCGCGGCGAGAACGGCTGGCTTACCGATTTCAATATCTGACTCAGAGGATCCGCACCCAGTCAGCACCACCGGAAACAGAATCAGGCTCAGACAGACGACACGTAACATTGCTACTAACTCCTGTTAATTCTATTTCAAACGAGCTTACGGAAACGAAACCACTTCGCTGCCAGAGCGGGTCGACAATGCCTGGTATAAACCGAAGTCAATATTCTCAGACAGAAAATGCACCGAGCCATCCACCATTGCGAAATGAGCCCCTCCGGGATGCTGACTGCGGAACACGCCATAACTGGTTGAACCATCTTTCGTATTGAGTCTGGCATTCGTCGTACCCCAGGTATAGCCGGCATACCCATAAGCCCAGACACTACCATAAGTATCAGAGGGAACCCCTGCGGGGGCAAAATCGGTTTCTCCCAACAGAAACGTATTCGTTGTCCCATCTGTGATGTCACGCATTTTGGTGGACTTTTCATAACTCGGGCTGCTGGATTTGCTCGGGTCCAGAATGCGGGGAATGATTGCACCATTATATTCAGGCTCAGGTACGCCATACCAGGTAGCATAATGTAGTAGATTGGTTTCCGGTGTGCCCGCACTGAAGATATAGCTGCAGGGGGCTCGGTTGTCGGTCAGTGGTGCAGTCGGCATCGTCATGGAGGGACAGATAAACGTCGGCACAATCATCTGCACCAGCATCGCATTCGTAAATCCATCGCCATCTGCATCATTGGTGCTATTACGTGTCTCTTCCTTATCCCAGCGCTGGGCCACCGCATCCTGCTCCAGGTAGGGCATGATCTGAATATGTCCCGTGGTCCAGGTTGTCGTTAAAGGCGAGACAGTCAGATCAACAGTTTCCTCTACGTCAGTCACTGCATAGGGAAATTCATTAAACGTATCATGAAACATATGCGTTGCCAGCGAGATCTGTTTCAGATTGTTTTTACACTGCGAACGACGAGCGGCTTCGCGGGCCTGCTGAACTGCAGGGAGCAGCAGGGCAATCAGTATCGCAATAATCGCGATCACAACCAGCAGTTCGATCAGCGTAAAGCCGGATCGTTCTGGGAGGCGGGAAACAGGGCGGGACAGACGTGTTGCGCGAGACAACATGGTGGGTATCTCCTTCAATCAGTAACCAAACGGGAATCAAAATCGCTTCGACATTGAAACGATCTCTCTCCGGAGGAATCTGGCTGGCTACTGAAAGAAGTCTGTCTCTGGAGACAGCCGGGCAGGAACACGAATCAGGTCGCTCCCACGACACAGGCCCTCCAGACACAACCTCATCTCTCGCGGGTTGGGTCCGGACTGGATAAACAAATCAGCACTTATCACTCAGCACTAAACATGACACTGAGATTCAGTCTCAAAACAATATAGCCACTCTTTTCGAGAACCGTCAAGGGAATTGGCTCCGTTTTCAAAAAGAAAACCGTAGGTGATAAGATGACAATCTTAGAGTCTAAGACATTATAATATTGTCACTTACGTCATAACTGCAAACACAGCCACGAGTATCTGAAGTGAGGAGCACAGACGACAAACCCGATGTTCAGCCTGGCAAACAAGCTCAGCAGCCTGCGATGATTTCAGGACTGCAGGATTATTGAGAAGCTTCGTCTACTGCTTCGGCTTCCGCTCGCAAGTCATCCTTGACCGTCACATACCCCAGCCACAACAGGCCGACTTCGATCAGAAAGAAGAAGATCACCACGACCGGGTGATTATCATAGAATTCAATGAAAAAGAACCGGACATCGGGCAGAAAGCGAATGGAGTTCACAATCACTTCTCCCACCGAGGATCGGAATCGCGGACTGTGAAACAGGTCCCCCTGTTCCCGACGGAGTTCATCCTCAATACCTCCGGAACCGCGGGGAATCATGATTCGCTCATCCCAATAGCGGTCGTGTTGAATCACCGACTCCACCGCGATTCCCCAGCCCAGCACCAGGACCGCCAGCATAATACCACCAAACACGATTTTCGTTCTGGTACTCTGTTTCATCTTCTGAGGTCGACTGGTTTCCGACACGCAAGACTCCCTTCTCTCAGCACATCGATCAAGTAAATTGTTCAGATCTGCAGTCGGGAAGGGCTGGCTGCATCAATGTCTTCTGAGTGCGTCAAAGCTGCTTCAATGCCCATCCGCACTCCCTCGGTCGACGTTTCCGCCGACATGCTGGGCTCGCCCAGGTTCTCCACGCGTGCCGCCACCTCGGGGAGATAGGGGAGATGAATCCAGCCCGCCCGGATCGACGATTCACTCTGGGACAGATAATGCAGAATCCCATACATCAGATGATTACAGCAGAATGTTCCCGCGGCATCCGAAATATCAGCCGGAATTCCCGCATCCCGCATCGCCTGGACCATCGCCCGGATCGGCAGCGTCGTATAATACGCGGCCGGACCGTCGGCAGCTGTCAGCCCTCCCTGCAGGGAACGGCCCGCATTATCCACCAGACCATAGCGTGTCCCGTCATTCAGATTCTGTGCGATCCGCTCGACGGTAATCATCGACCGGCCTCCGTACTCGCCCATCATCACCACGAGTTCCGGCTGGATCTGCTCGATCTCTGCCTTCACGAAATCGATACACTTGAAAAACGTGTTGGGCACAATCCGCGAGACAATCTCAGCCCCACCCACGACAGCCCCGTCCAGCGCCCGCGCCACCGATTCCGCAGGATTGACCGGAGTATAGCCATAGGCCTCAAAACCGGTGAGTAAGACTTTCGTCATCGCAGGCTCCCTTATTCGTTACAGACTGACGGACACAACCGTAGACAGACCTATCTTAAAACAGAACGGCCGTATAATGCCATAACGAAAAACAGAGCAGGGGGGCTACCGGGAAAGAGAAGATGCGGAGGAAGATTCAGCACCCTGGATCCCTTCCGCCGCCCGGGCGATATTCTTCAGCATCCCCGCAAATACGAAATAATGCAGCGGACAGACCGCATACCAGTACAGCCGCCCCCACAGTCCCACCGGATCAAACATTGCCGTCTGCGAGATCGTTGAACCCTGCGCATCTCCTTTGACTTCGAATTCCAGCCAGGCGCGACCCGGCAGCTTCATCTCGGCCGCCAGTCGCAGGCGACGGTTCGGCTCAAACGCTTCCACCCGCCAGAAATCGACGGTATCCCCCACGCGCAATCGCACTGGATGCGCACGACCACGCCGTACACCAATACCGCCCACCAGCAGATCCAGCCCGCCACGCAAATGCCAGAGCCAGTTACAGGCATACCAGCCCGTCTTACCCCCAATCCGCTGGATCGGCTGAAACGCGATCTCGGGAGGACACGCCACCGTGATACTTCGAGCGTCAACCAGCCGGTTACCAAATCGCACGCCACTCCAGGAACGCACTTGTCCCGACGACGAAACCGCATCCGACCAGCGTGTCTCCGCGAATTCACGTTCCTCGTTATTCAACGCCCGCTGAATCGCGGATTCGATTCCCATCGGCTCGATCGAAAAGGTATCCCGCGCACGCTCATCCTGGACCACCGTGGAATGCACAATACTCTCGATCAGCTTGCGACCAATCCGTGCATACAGGGGTGTCACCAGCCCCAGCCAGAGGCTCGACAGATAAGGCGTCAACACCGGCACCGAAATCATCCGCAACCGCATCCCCCGGCATCGGGCATACACCCGCATGATCTCCGCATACGAAACCTGGTCGGCACCGCCAATCTCAAACGTCTGACTTTCCGGCAACGGAATTTCGAGGGCCTCAGTCAGATAGGCGATCAAGTCTTCAATCGCGATGGGTTGTGCAGCCCGCATCACCCACTTCGGCGTCACCATCACAGGCAAGCGTTCGACCAGCGACCGAATCATTTCAAACGACAGACTCCCCGAGCCGATCACGATTGACGCCCGGAATTCAATCACCGGCACTCCTGACGACCGTAGAATTTGCCCCACTTCCTGTCGACTTCGCAGGTGAGGGGAGAGCGTCTCCGTTTCATCGCCCAGGCCTCCCAGGTAGATGATCCGTTCCACGCCCGCTTCCCGGGCAGCCCGCGCGAAATGTTCCGCAGCCCGCCGGTCATTCTCCTCAAACGAACCGGCCTCACCCATCGAGTGAATCAGGTAATACGCCACCTTCACCCCCTTCAATGCCGGCAGCAGTGTCTCCGGTTCCAGCACATCCCCGTAAACCACCTCCGTGGTCTCAGCGACCCGCTCCCGCAGCACCTCTGGTCGCCGCGCCAGGCATCGTAGCCGGGCACCCCGCGATTCCAGCACCTGCAGCAACCGTCCCCCCACATAGCCGGTAGCTCCGGTCAACAGGATCATCTCAGATGCGTCAGCAGCAGACAGTTCAGGCATGAAATCAGCATTTCTTTAGCATGGAACAGAACACGATCAGAGCTTCCAGCAGCTCCATTCAGTTTTATAGTCCTGCCCGCACTGATGTTGAGGGCCGAAAATCGATTTTTCGCTTAAAACAATTCCTGTATTGAAATTCTCAACGAACCACCTGCTGTCCCTCATCGTAGGCAATCGCCTGCTGACGGCGAATCACCGCCTGCCAGTCCATCCGATGCGGCGGATCCAGGTAATGCTGATACGCCACCGCCATCTGCCGAGCCACTTCCCGATAGGGTACGCATCCAAAACCAGCCCCCATCGCAGGAAAAGCCACCGTTTTAATTTTGGTAGCTTCGTCCTGCTGGCTGATATTATGCTGATACACGGCCAGCAGGGACGCCCAGGTCGCCGCATACACTTTATCCGTCCCGGAGATCGAACCGGGGACGCGCATCGTCGGGCTGTGTGCCACATAGGGATAATCGGGATTTCCCGTCGGTTCAATAAACGAGGTTCCCAGCGGCTGTTCTCCCAGATACAGATCCAGAATCCGATGCTGAATCCGTTTCATCAGGTCATAACCATGAAAATTGACCACCGCGGCATCAATGCCGGCATTCATGATGCCAAACGAATTCGCCGCCGTTACAAAACAGTCGTGCGGGGGCAAGTCTTCAAAACGGCATTCCATTACCGTCACATGGGGGAGTTCCTGAAAACGATCCCGAAACGCATCACACATTTCCGCTTCGGGATGAATCAGCCAGAGATCAAGGGGCAAAGACATAAGGGGAAAGGATCCTTTCTTGGAATAGAACCCTATTTTATCTGAGAAAGCCGGCACTGGTCAAGCGATTACCTGCCGGCCTGTTTGTTGTTTAACAGTGTTCTTCAATGGACAGGAAAGCGCTTGATCCCCCCGTTCAATCTGATAGCTTGGAAGCTGAAAAACATACCCCACCTGCCGCGTTGAGGAGTAACCGCCATGTGCTCGCGCTATCATCTTCCCACCCCGCTCCCGCGTCTCTCTCTGCTGTCCCTGGCCTGTCTGCTGATACTCTGCGCACATCCCAGAACACTACCAGCGGACACACTGTCCGTTCCCGAAAAGTTTCCGACGATTCAATCCGCCATCGATGCCGCCCAACCGGGAGACACCATCCTGGTCACTGCAGGAACCTACTATGAACGCCTGCGTCTGAAACCGGGCATCACACTCAAAAGCGCCGGCGATGAGAGCAGGGGAGAACGGGGCCTGAAAAGAGCCGAAACCACAATCATTGACGGCAGCAGACAGAAAGAGGGTGCGGGTGTCCTGCTGGCAGAGAACGCCGTGCTGGATGGATTCACCGTCACGGGTGTCGGCGTCTACGACGAACAGAAATGGAACCACCATCACGCCATGCGGGGCGAACAGCAGTCGCACGAACACATCGGTGCTCCCGGCACCCCGGGTATTGCCATCATGGGCGTCACCTGCACGGTTCAGAACAACATCGTCCATCACATCGGCTATACCGGCATCGCTGCCCAGGCGACCGAAGGCAAACGCTGTACCCCACACATTTATCGTAATGTCTGTTACCGCAACATGGGTGGCGGCATCGGCTCCATGCATGACTCACAGGCAGTTATCGAAGAGAATACCTGCTTCGAAAACTTCTACGCCGGCATCGGACACGACGACGCCAGCCCGACCGTCATCAATAATACCTGTTTTGAAAACATCCGCGCCGGGATCGGCATCAGTGAAGGTTCCTGTCCCCTCGTGCGTGGCAACAAATGCTATCGCAACCGTCGCGCCGGCATTGGCTCTCGTACCGGTGCCAATACGCGTCCCCTGATTGAAGACAACGACTGCTATGACAACGGCATGGCCGGTATCGGCGCCAGCGAGTCTGCCGCACCGCTGATCCGTAATAATCGCTGCTACCAGAACCGCCTGGCGGGCATCGGCTCTCAGTCACACGCCTCTCCTACCATCATCGGCAATGAATGTTATCAGAATGGACAGTCCGGCATCGGTCAGCAAGGCGATGCTGTCACCACACTCATCAACAATTATTGTCATCACAACAAAACCGCAGGTCTCGGTTTCGCTGACTGTAAATCGGGTCGATCCACAGTAGTCAACAACCGCATCATCGACAACGCGCAAGTCGCCGCCGGCGTCCACTCAGGCTGGACCGTCCTGTTCCTGGGAAATGAATTCGCTCGCCAGGGAGGTCTGCCGCCCATCCTCATGATCTTCGCCGGCGCCGATGTCACCCTCACTGGCAATACCATTCGCGGCGGGGGAGTCGCCGGCATTCGCGTCGCTGGAAAACTGCGGGCGGAAAACAATGAATTCGCGGGGACGTCGCTCCGCAAAGTCGGTCCCCCCAACTTTGGGGTCTGGGCACTGCCCGGTGCGGATATCACGCTCACAGGCAATCGCTTCCATCACTGGCGCCACGCGCTCAGTGCCAGTGAAGCGACCGTACTGGCCTCCCACAACCACATCACAGACTTCCACCGCACGGCACTGCTGATTCAAAATCCCCAAGCCCCGGCCCACGTTTTCAACAATGTGGCAGTCTCCAGCGACCCCAAAGTAGAAGTCCTCACGCTGACAGGCCAGGCAGGTACCGTGAAAGGAAATGCATTACGCAAACCGGATACAGCCCCTGATAAAAATCAATCCCCATAAAAGAAGAGCACCCGCTGCGCTGTATTTGCGGCCCGGGTCAGCTCCACGAGTCCGTTTAATTTCTGCAGCAGCCCTGACCGAAAGAGTGTCGTGTAGATCTTCACTTCCTGCGGGTGATACTGCAACTCCGTGAATTCTTCCCACTGTTCCGGCCTGGATTCCACGACACGCATTGTCTCCAGCAGCAGCCGTTCGAAGATCTTCAGGTCTTCACCCGAAATTCGGGTATCTTCGTACGGCTCAATAACCAGTCCGGTCTTTGCAAAGAATGTCTGAAAGGGATCATACAAAAACGCCATTTCCCCAGCTTCCAGACTGACTATCAGCGTCCGGTCAAGCGGATCCGTCCCCCCTTCAATCGACTCCAGCCCAATATCCAGCGCCAATGCTTCACTCCCGGTTTTCATCTAGTCTGAAATCTACGTTTGGAAAACACTTACAGCTCGCGTATATCCGCTCGTTTGACCAGTGCAATCGGCTGCTGATTCTTCCAGTCGTACTGTTTGCCATCCACCGTCAGGCTGTTCAACATCAGATCAAAGTGATGTCCTTCCCATTCAAACGTCACGCGTCCGGGCAGAATGGTCGTTTATTCAAACGTCAGTTTGTTACCTCGCATCTGTTCCGCCTGTTCGGGGAGTGTAAACGTTCCCGCCGGATGAGCGTTAGCTGCCTGATCGGAAAACACCACCTGCCGACGCAGCATGCGGTCTTCGCGGCCCGCCAGTCTGAGCGTCAGCGCAAGTTGCTGCTCCGCCTGACCAATCTCGGCCTCCCAGTGCCCCTGCGCGCCGTTGAACGAGTCCAGCGACCAGAATAACAGAATCACACAGCAGAGCGCTCCGCCACAATACAACACGACGTTTTTCAGAATGTCTTTTTTCATGGGAATGCCTCATTTAAAAATAATGCCGAACGGATCGACAGGTGATGACAGATACCAGTCAGGAAAAACAAATGGAATCCACAGTCATCGCATCCGCTGTATGCCAGTTTCCGCTCCCGTTGACCTGTGGATCATAAATCAATCTCTCATCTCTGAGAAAGGCAATTTTGAATCGTCAAATCAACGAATTCCATTTCTGCAGCATGTCACCGGCTTACACTGCAGCATCCTGCACAACTCATGCAAAACCTTTCCGTACCGGCCGGATTCTGCATTCTGCTCAAGATGTCATGCAGGAAACACACAGTCGAGAAGAACCAACAGTCAATCCAGACTGCAACTCTCTGTTTCCGTTTCAGCATTCCATACGAGATGAGCATGCAGAAGAGGAGTTGCAAGATTCATGCCGACCACGAACAGCAACATTTTTGAACGTCGTTCCCACGCCTTGCCTGTCGCTTGCGTAGAATCAACGCGTGACCTTGTCTCGATCCTGGGAACAGGAGAGACGGCGCACCCTCAAGCGCTCATTTATTCTGGAACTGCTGCAGATGGGTTTCCAGTTCATTCCATTCGCGGATCACATGCTGCTGCATCTCCGGATCGGAATAATAAGGGTGTCCGCTGTCGACATAGGCTTCGATCGACTCTTTGACCTGCGCGACCAGGGGAAATACGCGGGGCACCAGCTCTCGCACTTCCGGCAGACAGTTATCGGAAAACTGAAACTGGATCGTGGCTCCCAGTCCATACACCTGGCACCACTCGGCTTCCTCATCTGCCCCCCAGACCGGCGTAACCAGCAGATAACGCTCCAGTACCGGGAAATAATAAGCAAACGCTTTCCCGCCCATCCACATGAAATCTTCCTGGTAAACAAAGGGATTTTCCTGAAATCTCTGATAGGCTTCCTTCAACGTCAACCCACCAAAATTCTCCCAGGCCACCAGCGCGTCCAGATCGCCTTCGTGCGGATCAAAATCCCGCTCGACGGGCAGGGGACCATTAACATCCCTGAATGGTTGTCCTGTCATACGTGTTCACACTTCTATTCAACACACACTCACTCTGACCTTCCAAGCGCCAGCCAGAGTTTTCGTCACCATACTCGACATCACCCGATCATCAACAGCGCCAGATAAGGCACCAGGTTAAATACCAGAAACAGCAGCTTGAACGCGCCTACGAAAACATACATTACCACATCAAAGGTCTCCCTGGGGAGAGGAAACCAGCGTTTCTGGGTTCGGTACACCAGATCCGGCATCAAAAGAAAACAGAGCGTCCACAATATCAGCAGACCGCCGTTGAAAATGGAACACCACATGAAGAAGCTGGTCAACGTTGTCAGATCCATGTCGCTCACCTCTGATGTTTGAGTTTCTGCTTGAGAATATTTCGTACCCGCGCCTTGATCGACGCCGCCTCGTCTTCCAGTGCCCGCTCCAGCAGACGATCAACCTCCGCCTGGAATTGCGCATGTTGCAGCGCCAGTTCATGAAACCCGTGATAGGCCCAGGCACGCACAAACTTGTTCTCACTCTCCAGGCAATCTCTTAAGAAGGCCTCCAGCGGTTTGACCTCCCGCTTTCCGATCGGCAGGTAAGACAGACTCTGCAACACCTGCAGGCGCGTCTCCCAGTCCTGCAATCCCGACAGAGCCCGAAACAGCAGCTTCGCCTGGGAGACACTCAATGTGTGTCCCGCTTCCAGATGCCGCCTCAACAGCCAGCTGGCCGGCTTCTGCAATTGAGGATCAGCCAGCAACGAGACCAGTTCTGTTCCCAGCGCCGGCTCTTCCGAACGTCGATCATAGACCGCCTGCAGGTCAGCAACCGGTTGACCTGCGACTGCTTCCAGATCCCGTTTCAGATCTTCCATCGCCATCCACAAGTTCCTCTAATGCTGTTCCAGATACAGAAAAATCCACCAGAGCACTCCCGCTACGATCAACATGACCAGCATGATATTTAACGCCACCTGCTCAATCAGTTCTGAAAGTGTATCGTACCAGGCCAGCATATGTTGAATCACCATCGCCACGCCTGCAAACAGAAACAACCCCATGCCCAATGGTACAAACGAGGCATAAGGATTAAACCCCGTCACCGGATACCATAAAACAGTCAACCCGAGCAGAAAAGCAGAGAAGACCATGGGCGCATCGGCTAAAGTCAACCACGCCAGTTTGATCTGAATCTTCCGCTTTCTTTCGTCCCTCTGTGGATCATTTTCTGGAATGTCAGCAATTCTCTGTCTTGCATATAAGCGGATCCCGGACAGATAGGCCGACAATGCAATCGCAAGACCCAGAATCGCCAGCAGCTCATCCGTTGTGCTACGTAAACCGACAGCGAACAGACTCATCAGACACCTCTCACCAGTCAAAGGTTTCGACAACTGCCTGACTAAGAGCCCGCATGCAGTTGTCGGATTCATCAGAGAATCGGCGGGAGATTCTCCTCAAGTGTGCCTGCTGCGCATGAGTCTAGCAGATTTAGAATTCGATCGCAGTTATTAATTGTTAGATCGATGTCAGAAAAACAATTCTCGCGGCGGTTCGGAATCGGACGAATCCGTCTCAGTCGAATCGTCTTTCTGTATTGTTGAATCTTCCGCTTCTGGTTCCTCCGGAGAGACCGACTTCCAGATACCGTGAAGCCACCATCCGGGAAGCGTGGTACTCCCGCTGACCAGAGCCACAAAGCCCGCGCAGAACGAAATAAAACCCAGGATCGCCACAGGCATCTGCTCCAGTCCGCATAACTGGTATCTCGCATAAACGGTCTGCTGATATCCCGCAAGTGCCGATGCTGGCTGATCAACGGTAATTGTCGCGGAATACTTTCCTGCTGCAAAGGTCGGTAGATTTACCAGCATGATCTCACCACCAGGCCGTCCCCGATATACGATCGGTTCGCCAGGCAGCACTCCACCATCATTCATCAGTGATCTGCGTACGATTTCCTCGCCCGCTGCATTTGTGATTACCAACTTCCCTGAAAGCCCCTTAAGCAATTCTTCGGGGACCTGTCCCGTGTCATCTCGGAGATCACAATCAAGATACACAGCTTCCCCATGCGAAACCGAACAGGACTGATCAAAGGGAACCGTGACCGCTCCCGTTCGTGACAAATCAATCGCTGTCTCCATCGGCCGGGCGATGTCCCAGTCGTGAACAGTCTGATTGAACCTCCAGGATTCATACCCTGACAGAACAGCGATGCCCAGTGACAGCACTGTCAGCAGCAAACCAACGATTCTGCCCAGGGCCAGTTTCCGCATGCTGGTCATTTACCTTCAGTCAGTTGATTAACAAAGTCTCTGACAACACTGTTGAACGCTTTCGGATTCTCCAGGTACATGAAGTGACTGCCTCCCACATCCGCAGCGATCATCTCGACCTGGCCGCGGGGAATCTGCTCCGCAATCCAGGGCATGACCTCAGGTCCCAGGTGGCTGGCTGCGCCGCCGATACAGAGGGTTGGCAGTGAAATCCGGGGTAGCAGATCACGATAGTCGGCGGCACTCACACTCAGCAGCAGTTCCGCAGCATAAGGGCGGGGAAACTTCAGGCTCTCCTGAATCACCTGCAACAGATCCGCTTCAGAGAAACTTTCGGTAAACATGCTCGCCAGGAATTCACCCGTCTTGGCCGGCCCCTCTTTGCTGCCGATCAGCTCTGCCTGCGCGAGGACTTCGTCACCGCCTACCTCGGCCCCATACTGGCGGCATTCGGTTTCCGACCATTCCGGCCGACGGATGCGGGCAATCATCTGATCACAGAGTACCAGGCCACTCAAACCCGCCTCGCCGAACAGATCCAGGTAATTCCAGATCACAGCACAGCCCGCGGAATGACCGAGCAGAATCACATCCTGCAGATCCAACGCCTGCAGTAACTCGCGCAAATCCATCGCCAGGCGGGAGACGCGATATCCATAATCCGGTTTGGACGACTCTCCGTGCCCGCGCTGATCCAGGACCAGGCAGCGGCACCTGTCACTCAAGTCATCCAGCTGCCGCTGAAACAGCGCCGCTGACTGCGACCAGCCGGGCAGGATCACCAGCGGCGGTCCCGCACCGGCAGTCAGGTAATGCAGATTCACCCCGTCCGAGGTTGTGAACGTTCCGGATTCGCTTCTCGCCATTGCTTAACCTGCCTTCCGTTCTGGTTTCCTCCACTTGTAAACCATCTCAGTCGGAAATCAACAGCTTTCGAGTTAATTCCCCAGGCACCGGATAAACTTTTTCGCCCGGCAGCTCCCGTTTCAGACTGCGGCTGCTCCCGACACGAATCGCATTCCACTTACGAACCCGTGGTGTCAGATCCTCAATTCCGACAATCCACTCCTCGACAAATTCGCGAATGATGTGACGACTCAGCCCCACCTGAATACTGAAGCAGGGGAGAGCCGCTCCGCGGGAACTCCGTTCCGTGTCCCATTGAATATGCACGGGCGCGGTCTGGAATTTCCGCTCCCACTCGGCTGCAGAGCGATAGACGCCCCGTTCGGGAGATGTCAGCTCCCCCAGTGAAAGCGCACGTTCCCAGCCGGCACGATTGATGCGGACCGCCAGAATTCGCGTCTGTCCCGTTTTCTGTCCCCAGTGACTGCGATGCATCAGCCATAAAAACGAAGGCTTGATCCACGTCATCCGCTTAAACGAAAAGGGACGCACAAACGTCTGTGCCTCAAGCGACGCGTCCGCAATCGGATCTGCATAGGCCTGGTACACAACGATCGTCTCGCGATCATAGTCTGCTCGTATTTCATAAAGACGGGCCATTGGGTTTCTCACACCTACTGCAGACCAGGATCAGGAGAGCACCACCTTCCTGCCATCCGGGTCTTGTACGACATACACCGAATACTTGGGATGATGAGTGAAATCACAAATTTCTATCCCGGCCCGATCCAGTCTCTCCTTCAAAGCTCCCGCTACCGACAATCGGAACCCTAACCGAGTCTGATCAACGGCTGCTCCCGGTTTGAGTGGATACAGCTCAAATACCATCTCTTCCAGCTGCGCAGCATAGTGTACCGGTCCGGTCCGATGCTGCTCTTTGTGGAACTGAAATCCCAGTTGCTCATAAAACTTTTTTGAGGCAGACAGATCCTGGCAGCGCAGCACCAGCAGATTCAGTTTGGCAGACATGGTCTCTCCAGTAAGGCTCAAAGCAGAATAGACGCCAGTTGTGACACCACCATCGGTCAGACGTTCGCCGGAATTCAGTTTTGTGAGCAAAGCCGCTCAGTCGAAATTGGTATACAGGACTAAACAGAGCAGGGCCAGGATCAGCAGCTGAATCACCAGCGATAAAATCCCGATCAGATAACCGGGCAGGCTCCCAAAGCGAATGCCTCCCACACTCAGCCCGATCCCCAGCCCCAGAATCACGAACAACATCCAGGGGATCTGTGATTCCCGGGTCAGAGAGCCGGGCGGGGAGCAGAACAGAAAGAGCGAAACCAGGCAGACCAGTGACAGGACCGCTTCACCATTGCCAACCCACTGCTTGCGGATCGGGGGGAGTCCTTCCCATCTCCAGGCATTATTGTTCGGCTTCAAATCATTCATCGCTACCACACTTCCCGATCCGCTCATGGATCACGCTATCGTCGTCTCCTGCGGGGCGGGCCATCTACCGCTTCGCTGGCCATCTGGTACAGCTTGAAGCAGCCAAACGCCATCAATCCGCAACATGTCAGAAAGACCCAGACAGCCGTGCTGCTGGAATGTCCCTCCAGTCGCGATGAGTCCTCCACGCCCGACAGATACTGCACCGTCACTTTCGGCCCCGGTTTCGGCCAGCTGCGTGGCACATCGTCACGCTCACTGTGATGCTGACCTTCCTCATCCGTAAATGTATACTCGACCGCCAGCAATGGTTTTCGCCGCTCAGATGTCTCAAATACATTCGTTACCGTGGCCTCTGCAGTCTGGCCCCAGATCATGAATTTGAGCTCCTGAAACGCATAATAACCGGAGGAAATAAAGACCACTAAACCAATCAAAACCCATTTCGCCATCGATTTCAACTGGCGCATCTCTTCATCTGTATCCATTATCTCGGGCAGCTTTCATCTGGAGGTGTCATCTGAAGTTGTTAATCCATAAGCAGGCCCAGAATAAACAACCCCACAACACCTGTACAGAAGCAGTCAAGCAATTATCCCGGTTTCAGGGAAATTAAGCATACCCTTGAACAGATACAGGCATTGATGCCCTACCGGGAAGGAATCGATAACACAAAGCGGCTGCCTTCACCGAGCCGGCTCTCACAATGTAATTCGAGACTCAGCGCCGTCGCGATATGCTGTGCCAGCGCCAATCCCAGCCCTGTTCCCGGGGAAGCCTGTTGCCGCGCCTGGCGGGTACGGAAAAAGGGTTCGAAAATCGATTCCCGATCTTCCTCCGCGATCCCCATTCCCTGATCCTGCACCGCCAACTCGACTCGATCGCCTTGCCGCTTCGCGTGCACCGTGACCGGCGTTCCCGGTTCGCTGTACTTAAAGGCATTCGACACGAGGATCTCCAGGATCTGCCCCAGCAGTGCAGGGGAGGTCTCACAAATTAACCCTGATTCACTCTCGCAGACCAGATCGTCTCCGCGGTCATTCTGCTGCCAGCGATTCAGCTCATCAAGCAACCAGGCCGACAAATCGACCTGCTGTAGATCAGGAATCGGTTCATCCCCCGCCGGTCGCGCCAGGAAGAGCAGGGCATCGACGGTCCGGTTCAGAGAACGACTCGCAGAACTGACTGAAGCCAGCGTCTCCTGGTATTCTTCAACACTCCGCGGACGTCGCAAAGCCACATCCACCTGTCCCTGCATCACCGTCAGCGGCGTACGCAACTGGTGCGCCGTGTTTCCCGCGAACCGTCTTTGATGTTCGTATTCCTGAAACAGCTGATCCAGCAGTTCGTTAAAAGCCCCTCCCAGTTCTTCCAGTTCATCCGCTGTGGCAGGTACATCCAGTCGGGCCCGGGGGTCCCGCACATCGAGTTGACGCACCTCATCGGCCAGCTGGCGAATGGGCTTCAAGGCCTGCCCACAAAAGCGTCTACCCAGTAACGCCGCGATCAGCCAGCAGAACGCCGGCAGTACAATCAAAACCACGGCCAGCCAGAACAGGGTACTTTGTAACGGCGACAGCCTGCGGGCAGCGATCACCGTCAACTCAGCATGCTCCAGCGACGAGCGCTCTTCGACCGGCTTCGGATCGGGAGCCGCCAGATGATGGGTCACAATCCGCCAGCCAGACTGTTGATACGCTTCCGGATCAGCAATCAGCGGCTGTTCGGAATGCCCCTGAGGAGCCGTTCCCGTCGCAGCGTGATAATTCTCCGAATGCGCAATCACGCGACCGTCTCCGGATACAATCAGCCAGAATGCATTGCCGGAGGAAGTTTCATCGGCCACGTAGTGATCGGTCGCTTCGAATTTAACATCGTCACTCTCCACCTCCGCCGCTGCCACCAGTACGTGCAGTAAGGCGTCGAGCTGTTCATCGAAATGATGTTCCAGATAGGTCCGCGCCACGCCATATAAGATCAGGGAATTACCCACCAGGATGACAGCCAGCGCGATCAGAAAGAACCGGGAAACCCGCGTGGTCAGCTTCATCGCAGTCCCTCCTCAACGGAAGCTGCTTCCAGAATGTAACCCCGCCCCCGCAAGGTCTGGATCACACGGGGGCCGCAGGCTTCAAGCTTGTGCCTGAGTTCCTTGATATGCACCTCCAGCGTATTTGACAGCCCGTCGTAAGCATCGTCCCAGACGGTATCGTAGATCCGTGTCCGCGAGAGTACCTTGCCCGGGTTCCTCAGAAAGAACAGCAGCAGTGAAAACTCTTTAGTCGTGAGCTCCAGCGGCTGACCGGCCCGCGTGACTCTTTGTGTCTCCAGGTCGGCCCGGATATCTTCGAACTCAATCACCACCGAGCTGGACTGCCCCGGACGTCGTAACAACGCCCGGACCCGCGCCAGCAGTTCCTCGAACGCAAAGGGTTTGGTGAGATAATCGTCGGCTCCCGCATCCAGCCCCGTGACCCGTTCGGTCACCGCGTCTCGGGCCGTCAGGAAGAGCACCGGCGTCGTGCGATTTTTCTGACGAAAGCGACGCAGCAGTTGAATCCCGTCTTCCACCGGCAGCCACCAGTCGAGAATCACCAGGTCCCAGGTCTCATTATTCAACAGCAGCCAGCCCACACGTCCATCTTCCGCATGATCAACCGCATATCCCTCTTCGGCCAGTCCCCGCACCAGGAAATCGGCAATCTTTTCTTCGTCTTCCACTATCAAAATCCGGCTGCTCATCTCAAATGCCTTTGACTCAAATCGTATGTATCTCTCGCGTTAACAGGTCTCCTGCACAGGCATTATACGCACTCCCTTCCCAACGCCATGAAAGATGAAGTGGATTTTATCTTTCCTTCAGCGTGGCTTTAAGTCCTGTGACGATAATGCTTTTGAATCGCACGGCTCCTGCCGTTTTACCCGACCTTTTGAAAAGGAACGCCGCATGTCTGCTACATCTTCAGCATTCTCCAGGAGAACTGACTCCGAGAGCAGTCACCCACAGCCGATCATTTCCCACTGTCTATTAACTGTTGAAGCGGTGCCGCTTCTGGCTCGCCATATGGAACAGAAATTCCCTGCAGGAATCAAGTTAGCCGATTCGCAGCATCGCCAGTCCGGTGATTCGTCACCGGAATCGCACTCACCCCAGACCGAATTTTAGTCTGCCCCCCTGAATTACCGATACTACTACTATTCCGCATCGAAAAGGAAAAAGAGATGACTACGCTCACCAGTTTTATCAATGACATGTTCTCGACACCGAATCCGTCTGCTGCGTCAGACCGGCAGTATCGGATCGACCGCGCACACGCTCTGGAAATCAGTGCCACCCGCGAATTAAACGATTCAATCCACCTCTGGTCGGCCCGGGAAGCCTCTCAGGTGGAAATCCATCGCTACGCTTCATCTGAAGAACTGGCCGCGATCCTGCATCGTTTTGATAAGGCCAACGGGCAGGGGATCGCGGATGTCGTCCTGCTCCTGGATGAATCACTGACTGTTCAAATCGAAGACCTGCTGCACCGCCAGAACCCGGGCCGTCGCCTGACTCTGATTCCCCGCCAGTCCGCTGCCACGGATGTCTGCAACCCACTGGGGATGGCTGGCTCCCACTTCCGTCTCGACTGGGAAGCCGTCGAAGTCAGTTACTACCTGAAAGACGTCCTGACCAGCGGCGTGATCCGCCTCAACAGCAGCGAAAAACTAGCCGTCCTTCTCCCAGCGAGTGAAGTCTGCACCGAACTCCTGCGAAACGAAGAGCGCCTGATGTAACGCTCCGCAGATCAGGCGCAGCTCACTCATGCACGTAGGCCCAATTGCCCACGCGTTCCAGACTGCCTCCGTAGCCGTGCTCCGGGTAATTCTGTAGCGGGAAATACAGCATCTGGTCCCAGTTGAAGCCTCCGCTTCCAGTTGGAACAACCAGAGCCCAGGCATTGCCCTGATACCGTTCCCGGGATTGAGCACCCGCATAATAGTGGTATGTTGGATAAGCCATCATGCCCGTCCCGGGAACATGCGGCAGATAATCGGGCACCAGTTGCTCCAGCGTTTCAGGTGGCGTTCCGTGATCGTCCGTGTAACGCGCAATCGCCTGAACTAGTGGCTTACTCCGTTCTGCAAATGTCGCCATCCGCTGCATACGCACCTGCCAGCCCAATGGAATCGCCGCAAATGTTAAGGGAAGATAAATCAGTGACAGAATCAGCACCCACAGGGCATCTCGTCGCGTTCTTCTGAAACAGAGCGCCACGAGAGACACAGGGATCGCCAGCACCGCTACCAGTAGTGCCAGCCCATAGAAGATGAGCAGCCAGAGAAACAGCGTTGTTCCCACTGGTGTCGTCGAAACCCAATGAGCAAACGGAAAATAGACGATCACCGACAGGACAAACAGCGTTAAGTAGATTTTATGTTTCGTCTCCAGGTTCCTATGCTTTCTGTAATGTATGCCGGGAATGTGCTGCATCACTTTCATCATACTCGTTCGAATTAATGATACTGAGTATCCATCGGATAACCAGAAAACTAAAGACCACATACCGGTGACTCCCCAAACCGCCTCTGAAGCATTTTTACCGTCAATGGAAGAGATAACCTGTTATGATCCCTTACTCTCCGCCGACCCCCTGTTCCTCCTGTTCGACTTCCTTCGCTTCTTCCACATGTGCCCCCGCAGGATTCACGATCCGGGCCAGCACTCCCAGTGCGCCGATGACGCCGCCTCCCGATCCGGAGCCCGAGTCCTTCCTCTGGGAAGGATTCGCCAGATCTTTCACAAAACTGGCCAGCAGCACGATCACTAAGCAGAGAAACAAAATAATTCCCGCCAGCACAATCCAGTCAATCTGCTGCATCATTCACCTCCGGATCCCGCTCCAGCCAGCATCGGGGACAACTTCGATCGCATGCCGGCACGTAACCGAAACACCGCAACCACAAACAAAAGTTTCCCCAGCAATGACAGCCCCCCCAGGACGAATGAGGCCTGCCAGAGGTACTGATAATCATCGGGCCCCATGATCATCTCCGGTCCAAACTGACGCATCATCAGCTGCACCACAATCGAGCCCAGTTCTGCCGATAGAGTCACCAGCAGTGCCCCCACCAGCCAGCCTTTGCCTCTGATACCGGGCCAGCTCAGCACTCCCCAGAGTGCAATCACCATCGCCAGCATGGTCACATACTGGTAAAGGTCTACGAATATTTTTGTCAGTTGTTCCACGCACTCACTCCTGCCCGTTGATTTCTACTCGTTACGATGCGCATGTTGTACAGGCGATTCCTCTGCAGAAATCGCCAGTTGCCTCCGGTTACAATAATGAATGGCTGCGATCAGGCCGATCCCGTAAGGAATCCAGATCAGTCGATTCCACGGTTCAGATAGAAAATACAACAACAGAAGAAACAGCGAAATACTCACCCACATGACCACCGCCGTTCGAACCATAAACGCTTTCTCACGTGGGCCATTCGTATTTTTGATACTCATCCAGGTGCCGATTCCGCCTCCCAGGATCCCCAACAGGCATCCTACAATACTTCCAATCCAAATGAGACTGTTCTGCCCCATATCTGGTTTCCCCCGAGCAAGTAAAAAATCGATGTGGCTGGCTTTACTACAAATAGAAACGCAGCTGCAGGCTCTCTGGTTCAGACATTGTGCCTTAAAAATTCGGAAAAATTCGCGTCGACCAGTCTTTGATCAACAGCTCCACTTCCGGTTCCAGATTCTGGTTCGTGCACTGGATCTGATACATTTTGTTTTCTGTATGACTGCACCAGGTCAAAAGGGGTAAGGACAACAGCCAGGTTCCCAGCACGATGAAACCCTGGAGGAATTCTTTCTCGATGAAGATCCCCAGCCCCGTCCCCAGCGAGTTTCCCGTCATGAGCAGTGCGAGTACGCCGAGATACATGTGAGTCCGTAAGATCGGCTTCAGGCGTTCCATACCCTCACGATCTCCCAGAACCGGATAGTCCCGCAAAAATCGATCCATGCGCTGTTCGTTATACAGCATGCAGAACAGCATCCCGCCCATATTCAGGCAAAACACGAGAAACAGATTCTGCCTGACAACCGCAAACGGTCCCCAACGGCTTTGATGCAGGAAATACAGAAAAACAATCGTGTAAGCCAGGAGCACAACCTGTACCATCAACACCCTGATAACATGATACTTCCGCCGGCGTTTTGTTTTGATGATTCCCGTCGAACTCATCCTCAACGTCCTCCCGATTGCAACCGCTGGTCTTTCTCTTTTAATGAGGTTGCCCGCTCAGGCATATTATAGAGCCGCCACGCCGCCAACGCATCCTGTATTCCGGAAATCAGCACCAGTACCGCCATGACGACCAGAACGCCACGTAACAGAGCAGGCACGTCAGCTGGCTGATAGTAAAAGTGGGTTGGCAGAGATCGCCAGGCTCCCGCTTCCAGGCAAACCGCAGTCACCAGCGCCCCAAACAACATCGCCAGCATGATATGTAGCACATACTCACCGCTGGGCAGTCCCCCCAGCAGCCTGCGGCTCTCGCGCTCCAGCGCAAAGTCCACAATCGAGATCAACAGGTCAAACACAAACAACAGTAGCAGACACCAGAAGAAAACTCCCTGCATCACAAAATTAGGAATCACAACAAACAGCACTGCATAAGTCGGGCCGCGCAGGCTGTGTACGATCAGCTCCGCCCGCGAATCGGGGTGCTGGCGGATCCCATGCGAAAAGCTGTGGTACAGAGCGATATCGGTCGCCCCCAGACAGCCCAATACAAACAGGATGTAAGTCGCCACCGCCATTTCCACTTCCTTCACTCAGTCCTCGAATCGGAATCCGGTTCTATTTTTATTCGACACCAGTTCTCGTAAAGAACGCTGGCGAAAATCAAACGCAGAGTTGAGCGCATTCGCAACCAGATGCTGCGTCGCGAAACGACCACCATACTGCCATGACAGCTGCACCTCCAGTATGTCCCGGACCACGGTTCCCTCTGTTGTCTCGTCGAATTCATGCAAATGCGTAAACCGGTCAAACGGTCCATGAATCAGCGTCTCGCCAAATCGACAGTCGGGCTCATAAACCGTATGGCGAAATCCCATTACTACCGGCAGAAAACCTCCGACTCGCTGCTCAAACCAGGTTTCCGCTCCAGGCTGAATATGACCGGCATGACGTAGCAGTCGAAATCCGGGCCACTCCGCCAGTAACAGCCCGAGATGCGCAGGATCCTCATGAAATCGAAACAGTACGTCTCTGGAAACGCGCAGGGTCTGTTCAAAACAAAATTCCATACCAGGTGTATTCCGTTGCTGAATGACCGTAAAAGTACAGTCGCGACAGGTTACGTTGAACTCGCGAGCTCCACCTCAACCAGTTCCTCAGTTTCCCGGGGTAGTACGACACAGGGATAGAAATAGAGAAACGACATCCCGGTGTAATACATATAATGGATTTCAGCTCGGCCCACAGGCTCCGCCCGCTTGCGTACGACACAGGTACCAGCGAACCGGTCGGTCAGTGACTGGCGATCCCGGTCCACTCCCACCCACAACAGATCATACACGAGATTGAGAGGAGAGTAAAAATTCAGCAGCGCGCGATACGTCATCCGCCACACAGAAGGCTTTGTGCCCCGCAGTGTAATTATCCGGGCTCCCATCACCCAGTAGCCCACCGTCCGCAATCGCGAAGCTTTGATGACGGTCAGATAGAACCAGATGCAAGCGAACCAGATCCAGGACAGTCCCTTACCTGATTCCTCGTCTACATAGTCCTCAGAGAAAAACAGAGAGAAAAAAACCAAAGCAAACAGCACTCCCAGCAATACTGTTGCATCAACCAGAAATATGACCACTCGCTGCCTGAGTCCGATGTAATCCTCGGGCGCAAAATAAACGCCATCCCCCAGGGAACGATCACGTGAGACTCCCGCCATGCTGCACGATTCCTGACTGTGGCAGAGAAAGAAAACGGCCTGACCACCAGACTGCCATCAGGCCTGTATTCTACAAGCCAGCAGCCACATGTGCAAACATTCAGTCACGCCAGTCAGCCAACCTGACATTTCACAAACAGAAATCCGGGGGACGTCGACAACCTCTGGTAACTGTCCGGATCGCTCTGACGCATCCGCTCGTCCGGTTGTCCTTCGCTCAGAGCGGTGATCTGAAACCCGGCAGCAATCAACGGCTGGATGATCTCTGACAACGGTCGCCGGTAATACTCCACGCGCACCGGTGGTCCCACCGTATTCCACTCGTCGATGATTTTCTCCGTCAGAAAATAATTCCCACTCGGGGAAAACCCATAATCGACGAACGGATGATGAGTGGAAAAGACAAACAGCCCGCCCGGTTTGAGCACACGACGGATCTCTGCGAGCAGGGGAGAGAAATCTTCCAGGTAATGCAGCATCAGCGGGCAGATCACCACGTTATAAGCCGCGTCCGCTTCCCGCGGGAGTCCCTGCGCCAGATCCTGGGTGTAACACCGGACCGCGTCGCCCAGGCTCTGTTCGACCAGGGCCACCATCTCCGCCGATTGATCGACGGCAGTCACTTCCGCGCCGCGGCTGAGCAGAATTTCTGCATACACGCCCGGACCGCAGCCCAGATCGAGTACTTTCATTCCATTGAGCTCCGGCAGCAGTGCCAGCAGAGAAGGGCGGTCGTAACTCGCGTTATAGCTGTTATCGCGAATCGCCTGAGCATAGGCGGCGGCATGTTCAGAATACATCGGATTGGACATCAGACAGGACTCCCTGCAGAAGTGAGCTGAATCACCGGGCACACGTCAATGCTGTCTTATAACAAGGCTCCGCCCCCGCGACAATCATCGCAGGGACGGAGTCCGTACCAGTCCCGAATCCGGAAGCATTGTTTTAATAACTGGCGACAGCGTTCAGATACAGCTCTTTGGCCAGTTCCCGCAGCGCCTCGTCCGCCTGGATGCCGCCGATGTTGGTCATCATCACAATCGCGATGTCTTTCTCTTTGTCGATCCAGATCTGGGCCAGGTTCTTGCCATTCGAACCGGCATGATAGAGCAGGGGATAGGGAGCCCAGTCCACCGTCAGCCAGCCCCAGCCGTGCGCGTATTTTCCATTGGGTGGCGTTCCGGGACGCGCCGGTTTATCCCCTTTGATCGTAAATACAGGGGTGTGAATTTTCTCGACCATTTCCGGCTTCACAATATTACAGGGGGGCCGCATCCCGTTCCCGGCATTCCAGCCAGCCCAGTTCGCCAGATCCAGAATCGACAGGTGCAGACAGCCCGCTGGCGCGAGGATCAGCGAGTTATCCGCATTCGGTCCCGCCATGTACGCTTTGACTTTACCGTCTTTCTGAATGACATGTCCCAGCGGTGCATCGATTTTGCCCAGGGTCGACTGTGTTCCCAGACCGGCGGTCGTCAGCTGAAATGGCTCAAAAATGCGCTCGACGATCAGCTCGTCCCAGGCTTTGCCGCTCACACGTTCTATCATCGCGCCGGCAATCGTATACCCGCGATTGTTGTATTTCCATGCAGTGGAAGGCTTTGTTTCGAGGGGCAGTTTGACCGATTCTTTCAGCAGCCAGTACCGCATATCATTCAGATCGCCATCCACATCGAATGAATCTTTCAGCAGCTGCATCAGATTTTCATCGTCGGCACGCATCCCACTGGTATGGGACAGCAGCTCTTCCAGTGTCACTTTGCCCACGCCGGGAGCCATTGAGTCTTTCAGTTCGGGAAAGACTTCTTCCAGCGTCGAATCCCACTTGAGCTTCCCTTCTTCGATCATCATCGCAGCAATCGTGGCGGTCATCGCTTTGCCGTCAGACCCCAGGTGAAACTTATCGTGAATCGTGACCGGAATGTCCACTCCCATCTTTCGGGTGCCTACCACGCCGAATTCCGTCACCGTGCCTCGCACGACAACCGCTGCAGACAATGCCGGCAGATTACCGGACTTCAGATACGGCTCCAGCTTGTGATTGATATTCTGTCCCTTGACGGGCGTCTGCATAATCAGCAGAGTCGCTGCCACCAGTAGTAATCCCGTCCGGCCATGTCCTAATCTCATTGTGTGCTCCCGATTCGCGTCTATAAAACTTCTGCCGTCAGTCCAACTCAATCATGCCCGCCTACTCTTTATCGTGCATCGGTGCAGAGAGCTGTGGAAGCATCGGTTAAAAAGTGCAGACATCAGACAATCAGCATGCGTCGATCCGCCCAGGCTTTATAACTGCTCCGCCGCGTCCGCAACCCGATAACCCTCATAACCTGTGCCTGCTTCACGCTGCTCCTGCACAAGTCGCTCCGGATTCGTCAAACTCCACATATCAGGACGTTCAAACGGCGTTGATTTCAGATGCAGCGCCCGCGTCGCCAGTTGCACACTCATTAACGCATCCGCCAGGTTCGCCGTCACATACAGAATGATTCCCGCCAGGTACTTGCCTTCAAAAAAAGCAGCGATGGTAAATCCGATGATAAACGTAAAACCGAGCAGTTCCATCAGTGCCAGGGTGGTGTGCTTCATCACGAAATCGCCCCATGAAGGGAAGATGAAGCTCCGCATCCCGACCTCGATCGGCCTCCAGTACTGCGCGCCACAACTGTCACATTCATAGACTCCCGGGGGAATCACATCGAAGCAGTGACCGCACACCTGCTCCCGTGACTGTGAAACAGAAGGCTCAAAGCCCTGCTTTCGGAATGTCTTACAGTTTTCCCAGACGATGAACTGCAATCGCCGCTGATCCTCCGGCACGATCCCGGAATACTTCAACTTGCGGCCATCTTTCAGATAAAACAACGTGTCACCAAACAGCGACTGGTCCACCTCTTTGATCTGACTGTAATAGATCTGCCAGAACGACTGCTGAGGCACGCCGGTATCGTTGACGCGAATGCAATAGATCCGCAGGTTGGTCAACACCAGCACGGCACAGGTTGAGGTTCCGACCCACAGTGACCCCATCAGAAAGACATCGGAAAGCGTTGACTGGTTACACGGCAAAACGAGTTGTACCTCTTCGCGATCCAGCAGAATCTCAGCCAGCAGCGGTTCGAGCCGCTTGAGCAGTTTGAATTGATCCTTGATCTTTCCTTTGACAAACCAGCCCTCGATCCGCGGAAACAGCGTCTCCAGTCGATAGGGAATCTCCGGGGACAATTCGAGATTTAACTCCCACAACTTGGCGGCCACTTCATCATGGGTCAGGTTCTGCATGGCTCATCCTTCCTTAACTCGAGCATCAAAGAAGATAAACTCATTTTACCTGAAGATCGAAAGCGGTTCTAAGAAAATCTGGCCGACTCATCAGGAATTCATGATCCGGCAAAATGTCAATTGACAGCCTGTTTCTCCAGCGGGATTTCTTTCAGCAACAGCCCCCCTTTCGCCTGCTTATACATCCAATCCCCGTAGCTGCTATTCATCAGCACGAACATCAGGATCGCAAAAGTCAGGTTCCCCTGCGCCTGCAAAAAAATGACATAAGACAGGAACAGGAAGTAGAGCGCCATATCGATCAGTGCGGCACGTCGCGTCCTGACCACCAGGCTGCCTGCGGGAGGGAAAATAAAGCCACGGAGACACAAAGAAAAGGGTGTCCAGAAAGTCGCTCCACAGGCTTCACATTCGTAAGTCTCTTTCGGCACCGTGGCGAAGCAGTTGGAACACAGATTTTCCCGCGACTGCGAGACAGGCGGATCCAGGCCTTCTTCCTCAACTTTTTTGGCAGCTTCAGAGTATACCGGCTGGAAGTTCTGGCGATCCTGCCAGGGAAAATAATTGAACTTCAGTTTGCTGCCATCTTTCAGCAAGATTTTGTACTGTTCCATAAACACCGACTGCAGTTCTGAAATCTGGCTATAATAGATCGCCCAGTAAGGCTGCCAGGGAACCTGCTTCCGGTCGGTCGAAAACAGCAGCATCCGCAGATTGGTGAGCACGACAATTGTTTTCTGAAAACGCAGTTCCCCCAGGCAGACAAACAAAACCTGCTCCCGTTCGAATAGCGCTTTCAACAGAACCGGTTCACACGCTTTGACGAGGGGATACTTCTGACTGATTGCCTGCTCGAGACTCATCGAGTCTGTACGAGAAAATACCGTTCCCAGCCGGTAATGAATCTCAGGCGACAGCGCCAGATTCAGCTCTGCCAGCTTTTCGGCAATCGGTTCAGCAGCTACCTCGGTCATCGTCAGTCTCCCGACAGGGCAGGGGATCGATCTAAACGAAACTCACAAGCGTCCCTTCCAGGCTGCCACATCCAGAACTTCGCTCAGCAGCATCTGTTGTGCACACAGGATCGACCGCTGCAACTCTTCCGCGGTCACTTCACCGGCACTGTTTGACAGTGGCAGTGTTCCCGTGGCGTCATTCAGAAATTCGACGGTGAACCCGCGATGCACGGCTTCGCGGGCCGTCGTGTCGCAGCACATATGCGTCATATAACCGGCGATGGTCACGGTATCGATATCGCGTTCCCGCAGCCACGCTTCCAGCTGCGTCCCCGTAAAGCTCCCCGGCATCGTTTTCTCCAGCAGCAGATCGTGTGGACGACGGGCGACTTCGGGATGCAGTTCCCAGCCGGGAGTCCCTTTCTGAAAGAACGGCTGATTCGGATCGGTCATATGGTGCTGCACCACAACCACAGGTACTTTCTGTTCCGCAGCGGCATCCATCGCCTCCAGAATCCGTTCCAGGTGCCCCGCCGGATGCGTGATCGGCAGCGCCCCCGTGAAATACTCATTCTGCACATCAATCACCAGCAATGCCCGACTCATAAAAAACTCCTTACACTTGGATTAGACCTGAAAGCATCTGTGCAATCCAGATTAGACAGCCAGACCCCAGCTTGCTATCCCCTGCAGACGAACTAACCCCTCAACCAAGTCTTTCGTGCTTTTCGTGTCTTTCGTGGTTTAAATTCACATTTATAGTAACGACGGTTTTAAGTCGCATCCATGTCGGCCAGTTTTCGAGGCTGCGGAACCACGCCCGCGCACACCTCGGCGATCCGCTGCTGTAGATTCACATTGATCGGGTCATCGGGCGCGCCGTTCACTGCAATCTCGATCACCTCGGCTGCTTCTTCAAGTTCGCCGCCGATCAACAGCGCCAGCGCCAGGTTCGCCACCAGGCCCATATCGTCCGGCTTGAGTTCTATCGCATGCCGCGCCGCCGAGATCGCCTGCGCCGCCCGTCCCAGTTTCAGGCACTCGTACATATATTCCCGCGCCGTGTCAGCGTTCTCGCTCTTCAGTCGATACGCGTGCCCGAACGCATCGCAGGCCACCTCCGTATTGTCCAGTGCCTGTTCCGCCTTGCCAATGATCCACCACGCCGATCCATTACCGGGATTGATATCCAGCACCCACTTGAGCAGTTCGATACCCCGTTTCAATTCTTCCTGTGCTGTCTCCGTATCCGCAGGTTGCGTCTCGCGGCCCACAATCTGCATGTAAGGATTGATCAGATCCAGGCCCGCCCGATACAGGCGATCGTGTTCCTGCGAAGCGGGTGTCTCTCCAACTCCCGAAACATCCATAATCACCTGAATATCACAGCCGGTCAGGGCCAGATTCTTGTGCTGTGCCTCATCGTTGGGATCAAGCTTACGAAAGGTGGCACCACCTCCCTGCAGAGAAACAATGCGTCCCCCCAGATTGACCAGACCATTCACCACTTCCATGCCAATCGACTGCAGTCCCTCTTCGGGATCAACCCGCACCCCGATACGAAACTCGCGCAGATCTGACTCACCCTGTTCCTGATTCTCATCCTCAGCAGACATCCGTATTCACATCCTTTCATTGTATTTTCAGACTTCGTGTCTTTTTAACTCATGATAGTCGAATCAGGCAGTCATTACTATCAACGAATTCCCGATCCTCCAGAGAAGAACTTTCCTTTTCTCTGGAGGGAACCGACCGGCAGGATGAAAGGCATCAGCACAGGCGCGAGCATAAGCATAAATGACATGGAGATCCATTTACGATATTTCAACAGACGATGGCGTCTCTGTAACTGACAGCGAACTGATCTGTGTCATCTTCGCAGAAAATTTGACCAGTTGCGGTGCACAATTGTGAAAATAAAACTCCCTGTTCTATTTGCCAATGGTGCCAACTTGCCAATGGTGCCAACACAAGAACCAAAGAACCTGCCAGGTCATCACCAATTTCGTGCTTTTCGTGCTTTTCGTGTATTTCGTGGTAGGAACCCAAGCCTGCGCACTTTAGAAATCACCACAGAATGCGATGCGTCCAGCATCACAGTCACGATCACAGTCACGATCACATTTTCGCTGCTTTCGCACACCCAAAGCATTCTGCGAAAGCCCCATAGATCGGCAGTCCTTCGGCCCGGTCCAGTACCGAGAACCGTACCAGTTCAAACCGTCCATGGTAAGGACCGCCGGGCTTCAGGAACTCCGCAAAACTCGCAGCGACCATCGCGGGGCAGTTGCGGAACACACCACAGCCCCAAGCCCCCAACACAAGGGTTGCACAGCCTTTGCTGGCGAACAATGCGAGTACCTTATCCATCCGTGCCTGCAGAGTTCCGGGAATCTCCGCGACCATCAACGGACGATTTTTCTGAATCGCCCCCGCATTCGGTGCCGGACTCGTCAGAAAATCCACCTGGTAACTCGCGTCCAGAAACGCGCCCGCATCGTCCCGGAAGACTGGACAGTCGGGTGAGTAAATCATCCGGTCCGAATAAAACGCATCTTTCTGGTTCCGATGAGCCTCGTAGTATTCGCTATGAAACAGGTTCAGTGAGCCATACAGGCCGGAACTCCGTGCCAGGCTCTCTTCCTGAGCCTGGCTGCCTCCCAGAAATCCACCGCCCGGATTCTTCGCGGACGCAAAATTCAACACACCGATCCGGCCTGCATTTCCCCTGAGTGCCAGCGCATGCGCCCCTTCCAGGGTCGTCTCATTCTCCAGCTCAAACCGGGTCTCAGCATAAGGGCAGAGGGCAGATACCACTTCTGCCCGCAACCGCTCCAGTTCTGTAGGAGCAAAATATTCGGAAGCCGCGTTACAGGTTTCCATCTCCTCGGCAATCGATACCGATTCCCCCTGCGGATTCACATACCGTCCTACATCCATCACCTGCAATGTCGTCTTCGCCAGATTGGCACGTCCAGTTCGACTACTCATAGTCACAACCCTTTCTCATTATTGTTTTCATTCTTTTATTCGTCACTCCCACCCTACCTTAGTGTATATTATACGACATAATATTCTCCAACAGGTTCACACCTTTTTAACCAAATCACCACCGCCCCATTTTCCTTTCGTGTTTTTCGTGACTTTCATGGTAGAAAAAATTCTTTTGAGTTCCTTCGTGGTCCCCCGCAGAAATTCTAGCTAGAATAAAAGAGCTCATACATACTCCAGCACAGGATCAACATCATGCCACGCATCGCCCGCCTCGTCTTCTTCATCTGTATCACCCTGAGCCTGCTCACCACGGCTGCCAGTTTCGCAGCAGAGCCCATCAACATCGGCTCCCGGCTTGAACTGCTCGTCGACGACACCCTGATCGACTCTCGCAGTGAAGATGTCCGCTTCGAACTGCATCATCCCACACCCCGCGAAGTGGTCTTCACTTATGACAAACCCTGGGAGGGGAGTGGCTGCGGTTATCAGAGCATTTTCAAGGATGGCGACAAATACCGCATGTACTACAAAGCCTGGCACCTCAACGTTCAGGAGAAGAAATTCGGCCCTGCTAACAGCAACTTCACCTGTTACGCAGAGAGTGACGACGGCATTCACTGGAAACGCCCCGACTTGGGACTCTTTTCCTTTCCACCGGGCAGCGGCAATAAAGATAACAACATCGTCATCGGCAAGGCCCACCGCGACTGGATGAAGTCCGCCAAGCCCGATCCCGTGCACCCCGCGGTCTTCAAAGACGAAAACCCCGCCTGTCCTCCCGACGCGAAATACAAAGCCATCCTCCGCTCCCGTGGACCGCACGGACTGCTCGCCCTCAAATCACCCGACGGCATTCACTGGTCGCTGATGTCCGATAAGCCGGTCATCACCAAGGGAGCCTTCGATTCCGAAAACCTCGCCTTCTGGGACCCGGCCACAAAACAGTACCGCGCCTACTGGCGTTACTTCACGGGCGGCACCACCGATGAAAAGAACTGGAAACCCTCCGGCCTCCGCGACATCCGCACCGCCACGTCAGACGACTTCATCCACTGGAGCGAACCCCAGGACCTGAAATACGGCGACGCGCCCCCCGAGCAGCTCTACACCAACCAGATCAAACCCTACTACCGCGCACCACACATCCTCGTCGGCTTTCCCACCCGCTATGTGGAACGGGGCTGGTCGAAATCCATGGAACAGCTGCCCGAGTATAAACACCGCAAAATGCGATCATCCATCTCCAACCGTTACGGCATGGCGATCACCGAAGGCCTTTTCATGACCAGTCGTGACGGCGTCAATTTCAAACGCTGGCCCGAAGCCTTCCTGCGTCCCGGCATCGAACGTAAAGACACCTGGAACTACGGTCATCAGTACATCGCCTGGCAGCTGGTCGAAACCAAGTCCGACATTGAAGGCGCCCCCGATGAACTCTCCCTCTACGCCACCGAAGGCTACTGGACAGGCGAGGGCAGCAAGCTCCGCCGCTACACCATGCGGATCGACGGTTTCGTCTCCCTCAACGCCCCACTCAAGGGGGGAGAGATCACCACGAAACCGATCACCTTCACCGGCAAAGAGCTCAAACTGAACTTCTCCACCTCCGCCGCCGGCGGCATCACGGTCGAGCTCCAGACCTCCGAGGGCAAACCAATCGAAGGTTTCACAGCAGCTGACTGCATCGAACTCTTCGGCGACACCATTGCCCGCCCGGTCAGCTGGAAGAAGGGAACCGACGTCAGCAGCCTCGCCGGCAAACCAGTGAGATTAAAAATCAAACTCAAAGACGCCGACTTGTATTCGTTTAAGTTTGAGTAAACAAATTGTTGGGAGCAGGACAACCTCGAACACGTTTCGGGGTTGTCTCAATCAACAGAATTGAAAAGAGCAGGCAGCAAGAACCAGCGACCATCTGTTCCCAATTCATCAGCGACGTTTCGCATATTGTTGATGGAAAAACGGCCCATCAAAATAGAAGCCATACGTTCCATTGGAATTCATATACCTGACGATTGTTCCTGAGAAAGCCTGCTCATTCTCTCGCCTGGTGACAAGTCGCAGCCCCTTCACATCCTGCCCCAGGTCCAGATCCGGATCTTCCTGATCACGATTCTGAAAGTCCAGACAGGCCTCGAATCCGTCGACTTCGTTCCCTGTCAGACTAAACCGTAAAATGACACTCGACAGGGGAACCTGCTGATGACGAACCCCCACTGATTTCATCACCCGCAAGGTTTCCATTTCCAGCGTGATAAACGTGGGCTCTTCAGGATTGTCAGGCTCAGCCAACTCCGCATCATGTACATCCTCGCTTTTCTTCCACCCCAGCATTTTGAGCAGCCTCTGGAACAGGCGTTGAACAAAGGAAGAGTTCGCGCTGGTATCGCTGGTCATTATTGAATCCTGAATTAGCCCAAATCAAAACAACTATACTTTTACTGACCACCAGCTTGGTTTTAAAGACTTACAGACAGAAAATACCACCCTCTTACCTATCCTTTTCGTGTCTTTCGTGCCGGCCGTGGTAGTAAAAAATTCAGTTTGCTTAGTTACTCCTGCTTCTCACGATACCCCTCCTGAATCTCCTCCAACCCATACGCGTTCCGTTCCACTACATTCACAAGTTCAAAGCCCCACTCGCGCGCCGACAGCACCCATCGTAATGCGACTCCGAAGTCCTGCTTCGAAAGCTTCCCATAACCGGTCGCCAGGGCAGGGATGTTAACCGAAGAGCAATCCCGTGATTCGATGATCGACAGCGCACCAGTCAGAGTCTCAGCCGCCAGTGCAATGTTCGAATCGTACCAGCCGTCAATCGCCACCGAATACACGATCGACCGAAATGCAAATGGCTCGGGCCCGATTTCCATCACATAACCGGGCGGCACAAACTTCAGCCCCTCATCCCGCAGATACTGATGCAACTGGCTCTGCAGTGCCTCACCCCCTGGAACCAGCAGTGCGCCGTTCACGCCGCCTGACATATTCAGATAAACATTCCCCGAACAAACCAGCCCCTCCGCCGGCTGCTCCAGAATATCACCATGAATGAATTCGAGCTTCAGATTCATTCGCAGCTCCCAATCTCTTCAAGCCTGTAATCGTTGTGGCTATCAATCAGATACCGCGGATTAAACTACAGTTTTTTTCGGTTCCATCCTCTTCGGAAACCATCTGATTACCAGTTCCAGTCCCCACAGACCTGTCAGGCCTCCAATGATTGTCGCAATTGCCATCAGCAGTTGCAGCCAGCCTCCGATGAGGGACGTTGCCAGCATACCTGCCCCCTGCGCCATCATAAAGTACATTAGAAATGTGAGCCGCATAGAGAGGGTTTCTCAGTCGAAACGGATTACTGGAATGCGTCGGCCGTTTCCAGACAGGATCTGTGTACGGATTAATCACCTGAAATCCGACGACAGCCACAACCATAAAAGGCCAGAGCACAATCGAAATCAACATCCCAAAAACAAATAAATAAACATCAAACGGGGGCATCTCTTCCATTGGTCTCGACTGACAAGCTAAACAAGCCAGCCCTCCTGAAATCGCCGCCGGGATCAGCAACGTCGCGCGGAACCGTGTCCAGTCCCCCTCCAGCCAGCCCGCGCCCAGTTGTTCGCTCTGCCGCAACTCAACCTTCCGCCCGTCCGGATCCTCCACCACATACACCGGCTCCTGATCGACTACATTTTGAGACAGAATTCGCAATACTGGCCTCTTCCAGGCTCTCTCGCAGATCCATAGTCGTTCTCGTGAATTGAGATTTCACCTACCAGACGAAAGCGAATGGACCATTATTCTCTGCAAGCTTTTGCGAGAATTCTTCGTCTGAAAGTGTGCAGTACCGAATCAGCTCGATTAACGAAAGGATTAAAGGGATATAAGTCCACACGAACAAAATATACAAAATTCCCCAACCCCAATTGCCCAAGTAAAACTTATGAATCCCCAACCCTCCCAGAAAGAAAGCCAGAAAACCGGCAACCCGTTTCGATTTTTCTGGTCGCTCTGGCTGAATCTTTGGAGCGTTGACGCCAGCCCCCAAGGGTTCCTCATTTGAATAAAGCATGGTCTTACAATGCTTGCATTTGATCGCTTCGGCTTTAATTTCTTCACTACAGAAAGGACATAGCATGGCCCGGACCTCGGTATTTCGCTCGGATTTCGATTTGACTGACTAACTTGCAGCCGCAATAAAAAAGGCAAACAATAAAAACATGTTTAAACAGCTCAAAATAATTCCAGCAATCGCAACACCGCGCCCTCTATTTTGGATGCAGACGGAAACGATTCCCAAAGCAATACTGATAATCCAAAATAAGAAGAAACCCGCAAAGGTATCACCGTCCCAGGAAGCGATATCAAACAATGCGATAAAACAAAGTATCGCCAGAACTAGTGGAGGAACCGCCAACCACAAAGAGCCAGTCTGCTTTTGAGCTGCCTGACTTGACGCCTGCGCTAAATTGTTCTGAGGGGAAGAGTGAACCAGCATGCTTTGGCAATGTCTGCATTTAATCGCTTTTGCTTTTATCTCCTCCCGACAAAAGGGACAAAGTTTGGTATCGCTTGTTTCCAAGATGAATCCTCTCTACCTGTAACTGTACTCATTCTCGATTCCAGATATGGATCATTTCTGAGGAATCTTTTTGAGTTCAGCCCCTCACATTGATCACTCATACACAGCTAATCTTTTTTTGAGTAAAAATCAAGCACAAGCATACACATTTGCACATTACGTTAAATTTATCCAATCGTTTGACCGTGATGACTACTCTGACAAGAGTTGACCACTAATAACACATCCCTTTTCGTGCCTTTCGTGGTAACAAAATTTCATACCGTTAGTAATCACCCACCACGTTTCCATCGCTGCCGCGCCGCATCCAGCAGTACCGCGACGATAATCACCGCTCCGGTGATCACCCGCTTGAGAGGATCGGTCGCCCCGATCTGGGCCAGCCCCGTCTGCAGCACCGCGATGATCAGCACGCCGAAGAACGTATTAATCACTGAACCCCGGCCGCCCATCAGACTCGTCCCGCCAATTACACAGGCCGCAATCGCCGACAGCTCGAGTCCCACCGCCGCATTCGGATCCGCCGTTGAGAGTCGCGAAGTCTGCATCACACCCGCCAGGCCACACAAGAGACCACTGATCGTGAACACCACGATCGAGCAGGGGGCCGTCCGAATTCCCGACATCCGCACCGCCTCCGCATTCGTTCCGATCGCCACACAATAGCGACCAAAGACTGTCCGCGTCAGCAGATATTGTCCCACCACCACAATCACCAGTGCCAGCAGAAACGCGGGCGAGAACAGCAGCCCCTTCACAGGCACGCCGATCCATTCAATCGACGAACCGATGTATTTCGTCTGCGAATCGGTCAGCAGGTATGCACCGCCGCGTGCCATCTCCAGCATCCCCAGCGTCACAATAAACGAAGGAATCCCCGCCTTCACACTGATCGCGCCGTTAAGCATCCCGCACAGCGCACCGGTCCCCAGACAGACAGGCACCGCCGCCCACAAAGGCCAGCCCCAGTCGACCATGCACACGCCCAGCACCGCCGACGAGAGCGCCAGCAGCGAACCGACCGACAAATCGATCCCGCCAATAATCAATACCAGCGTCATTCCCACCGAAATCACCAGCAGATCTGGAATGTTATTCGCCACCGTAGCCAGCGTCTGCCGCGTCAGAAAGTGATCGCTCATCTGATGGAAAATCAAAACCAGCAGCACCAGCACACCCAAGAGGCCCGCATATTGAAACAGTGAATACGTCAGCCCGCCATGCGACGATTGGTTTTCCGGGAGTGGGGCAGGGGAGTCAGTCATCGCGTCGTTCCTCCAGAGTTTGTTTTCTCTTGTGATGCATACCCTGCAAAACAGTCCTGCATAATCGCGTCATACGACCACTCCTCCCTTTTGTATTCGCTCACCAGCCGGCCTGCCGACATCACACCAATCCGGTCGCAGGTCTCGACCAGTTCTTCCAGGTCACTGCTGACAATCACCAGGGCTTTCCCTTGCCGGGCCAGCTCATCAAACAGCTGATGAATCTTCCGCCGCGCCGCCACGTCAATGCCCCGCGTCGGTTCGTCAAACAGAAACACATCCGCATCCTTGAGCAGCCACTTCGCCACCGCGACCTTCTGCTGATTCCCCCCGCTGAGTGTGCCCACACTCTGTTCCATATCCCGGGCATGAATCCCCAGTCGTTCCCACTCGGTCCGCACGACGGTCGCTTCCCGCTGACGGTCGATCACGCCTGCAGTCCCCGCCAGTCGATCCAGACTGGGCAGCGTCGTATTCACCCGGATCGACTGCGAGAGCAGCAATCCGTTCTGCTTGCGGTCCTCCGTCACCATCGCCAGTTTCGCCGCGACCGCTTCATGCGGATGTCCGAATCGACGGGGCACACTCTCGCCCCGCAGGAAAACGTCACCCCGCGTCGCGCGATCTGCTCCGAAAATCAGCCGCAACAGTTCCGTCCGTCCCGCTCCCACCAGCCCCGCGATCCCATACCGTTCCCCCGTCTGCACGGAAAAGCTGACCTCCTGAACCGGTCCCCCCGTCATGCCTTCTACGCGTAACAGCGTCTGTTCCCGGGAGTGGTTCGTATGCTCCTGGAGCGCATGCTCTACCGCCTGTGTCTCGCCGGTCATCAGATCCACCACCCGTTCGATCGGCTGAAACTCACTCACGGCATGCGTACTGACATACTTCCCGTCCCGCAGCACGGTCAACCGGTCCGCAATCCGGGCAATCTCATCCAGGCGATGGCTGATATAAATGATCCCCACGCCCTGGGCACGCAACTCATCCAGCCGTGCAAACAGACGCTCCGTTTCACCCGCACTCAGCGCCGCCGTCGGCTCATCCAGAATCAGCAGCTCACACTTCCGATCCAGCGCTGCCGCAATCTCCAGCATCTGCTGCTGGCCCACTCCCAGGCTCCCGGCACTCTGATTTGTAGCGATATCCGTGAGCCCGAACCGGTCCAGCGCCGCACGGGCCCGAAGCTGTAATTCCCGACGATCGATCACGCCCCACCGCTGTGGATAGCGTCCCACCAGCAGATTCTCGGCCACGGAGAGCGTCGGAATCAGGTTCAGTTCCTGCTGCACGATCTGTATGCCCAGGGACTCCGCCGACCGCTTATCGCTGGGAGAGTAGGGGACACCGTTCAACAACATCTGACCTTCCGTCGGCGGGACCAGGCCGGAAATGATTTTGCACAGCGTACTCTTCCCGGCTCCGTTGGCGCCCACCAGTGCGTGAATCTCACCCGCGCGCAGCTCAAACGAAACACAGTCGAGCACACGCACCACGTAGTCCTTCGAAAGCCCCTCTGCCGAAAACCGCGGCGTCGTGCCCGTCATTTCAGAACCTCAGCCGTCACCAGATCGACGGGCGTCTCTCGGTCTTCCAGTTTCGCCTGCGGATCCTTGAGCAGGTTCAGGGCATACTCGATGCCATACACGGCCAGTTGATCGCCATGCTGATCCGCGGTCGCCAGAATCTGTCCATCCTTAATCGCCTGCTGTACCGCAGCAATATTATCAAAGCCGACAATCAGCACATCTCCCGCTTTGCCATTGTTCTTCACCGCCGCCAGGGCTCCCAGTGCCATGCTGTCATTCGCCGCCAGGATCGCCTTGACCTTAGGATGTTCGCTCAGCATCGACAGCGCCAGCATATTCGCCATGCTCATTTCCCACTGGGCCGACTGGCTGTCCGCAATCTTGATATCTGCGTCCTTCATCGCCTCTTCAAAACCGAGCCGCCGCTGTGTCCCGTTGAACGAAGTCCGAATCCCCTCCAGCACAATCACCTCATCCCCGGCTTTCAGCTGTTTGGCCAGGAAGTCGCCCACCTTTTTCGCCCCCGCTTTGTTATCGGGACCAACAAACGGAATCTCGATCTTCTCCGCTTCCAGAATTTCCTGATCCAGCTTGTTGTCGATGTTGATCACGACCACGCCCGCTTCACGGGCCCTTCTCAGCGCCGGCACCAGTGCTTTCGAATCCGCGGGGGCAATCACAATCGCATCCACGCCGCTGGCGACCATCTCTTCGACCAGCGCCACCTGGCGACTCAGATCGCGTTCATCCTTGATACCATTCACGACCAACTCGTATTCGTCGCCATGCTCCTGCTGATGCGTCTCGGCCCCTTTGGCCATCGTCGAGAAGAAATCATTCGCCAGCGATTTCATAATCAACGCAATCTTTGGCTTCTGATTCTCTGATTTCTCCCCCGTCGATTTTGCTGCTTTATCCGCCGGCTCTGCACAACTCAGCAACAGACCACAGATTGTCATCGCCAGGGCCAGCCTGGTCCCTTTCCTGAACTGATTCATCGAAGCGCTCCTGTCTTATTTGGTTAAAAGTGTTTCAATCTGTTCCCGCGTCGGCATCGCTGACTGGGCGCCCGCCCCGGATGCCGCCAGGGCCCCCGCCGCCGAAGCAAACCGGACGGCTTCCTTTAAATCGGCCTGTTCCGCCAGTCGGACTGCCAGTCCCGCCGCAAACGCATCCCCAGCGGCCGTCGAGTCGACCGCATCGACTTTAAATGCAGCTACCGTTTCCACGCACTCGCCATCGAAGAGCACCGCCCCCTGATCGGCCAGCGTAATCATCACCCGTCGCGGCCCCAGCTGTGCCAGTTCAGAAACGAGGGCCGCCGCCTCCTCCACCGAACCGACAGATTGCCCCAGCAGTGCCGCCGCCTCCGACTGATTCGGACAGATCAGATCCACGTCCAGCAGTTCCGCCGGGAAGTGAGCCGGGGCAGGGGCCGGATCCAGGATCACGGGTACCCCCGCCTCCCGCGCAATCGCCGCTGCCGCAATCACCGTCTCCACCGGGACCTCGAGCTGCATCAGCAGTACATCACTGTCACAGATCACCTGCCGCGCCTGTTCCAGTTCCTCCGGTCCCACCAGACCGTTGGCACCGGGGACCACCAGAATCGCGTTTTCGCCGCTCGTCTCCACCATCACCACCGCGACGCCGCTCGTGGTCTCTCGCTTGCGTGAGACGAGTTGCGTCTGCACGTCTTCGGCTTCCAGGTTCTGCAACAGTTCCTCTGCGAAACTGTCATCACCCACGCAGCCGATCATGGTCACTTCCGCTCCCATCCGCGCTGCGGCGACAGCCTGGTTGGCTCCCTTACCTCCGGGGTTCTCGACTTTCGCATCGGCGATCACCGTCTCGCCCGGCAGGGGTAACTTCGCCGACCGGATCATCAGATCCATGTTGATCGACCCCAGCACGGCGATGCGGGCACGTCGTGTCTCGCTCATCACAGCCTCCCGTTCTATTTACTTCTGAGGAGGCTGACTGGAAAGTTGCACGAGTGCTTCAATCAGGCGGGCCCGCTGCACATCATTCAGTTTCAGATAGCGATGCTTGCCGTCCGCTGTTTTTTCAAAGGTCGTCAGACCATCCTTCTCAACGGTCACGGTGCCGGCATCAGACAGATCGAAATACCCTCGATGCGGAAAGACACCATACAGCACGCTGGTCAGGTCCCAGGTAGGACGATCGTGCGGCGGTGGAATGTACAGAATATAAGCCTCCGCCAGTGGATGATGATCTACATAGTTATAATCTTCCAGGATGCTCTCGTGCGGGTAGGGGACTGAGAGACCAATCTCAAAGCCGCTCCAGACAATCGGCGTCGGCCAGTCTTGCGCCAGCTTCTGCGCCGCCGGGATGTCTTTCACCACGTTGTATTCCCGATGATCGACCATCTTCCCCTTGTGTGGAATCTTCTCAAACGCCCCCGCCATCACCGACAGCAGTTTCACTTTCTGTTTTACCAGTTGCTCTCCGGTCAGCGGACAGATGTCATCCGCGGGCGACTTGAGCAGATTCGCCAGGTTCGTCGAGAACCCGACCTGCGCGATCACCACTGAATGATCTTTCGCTCCCGCCAGTGCCTTCCGCAACACGGTCACGGCTGAAGGCGCCTGTTTTGGATCCGTCAGATCGTGTGGATACCGCAGTTTTCCGTTGTCTTTCTTTTCCGCCAGCACGTTAAACTTGCCCGGCTGGGGAGTCACGCCACTCTGACAGACTCCGATCGGCACATCTCCCTTACCATAAAACGTATTCACGGCATCGGTGAAAGACGCCGCCAGCGGATTGTCTTTCGTAATGGTCACCGCCAGCAGCTTGCAGTCGCCACGGGCTTCCAGCGCGTGAATCATGCCTAACGCGAGGACATCGTCTACATCGTTTCCGATATCCGTGTCAAAGATCAGCGGCACCGGGCGTTCCGGTTCAGCAGCAGTAATCCGGTTCAGCGGTACTGCACAGACCAGGCTGAGCACCGCTGCCATCAGGGCGAGCATCTGAGGGAATCGTTTCATTGCAGGATGTCCTTCTTCTGGTTGATAAATCGTCCTCGCTCAGGCGGGCGGCTGTATCGAAGCCCGCTGAATGAGCTGGACAGGAATCTGATAATGTTTCTGTTCGGGTGGTTTGCCGGTCCGGATCTGTTCCAGCAGTAAGCGGGCCGCCACGCGTCCCAGCTGGTTCACATCCTGGCTGACCGAAGAGAGCGGTGCAGCCAGATAAGCGGCGAACGGGTGATCGTCGAATGCGATCAACGACAGATCACCGGGAATGGCGCGTCCCAGTTCGCTGGCCGCCCGCAGTGCGCCCAGTGCATTCTGGTTACTGAAAGCAAACAGCGCGGTGATCTCGGGACGTTCCGTGAGCAGTATTTTCGCGGCTGCATATCCGGAGGCTTCATCAAAATTGTGACCGGCGATCAGGCTCGGATCATACTTCAATCCCTGATCCTCCAAAGCGGCCTGCACGCCCGCCAGTCGTTCCCGGTTGGGCAGAGTCTCGGGCAATCCCTGTAACACGCCGATTGTCTTGTGCCCCGCCTCCAGGAGCTGCTGCATCCCCTCCCGGGCTCCTGCCCGATGATCGGATGTCACACTCACCAGCGCGGGATCGTCAAAACCACGATCGACCAGCACCAGGGGTAGTTTCTGTTTTGCCAGCGATTTCAAATGGCGGTTTTCGATCCCCACCGGGCAGACCACCAGCCCTTCAATCTGACGGGCCTGTAGCTGGTCCACCAGCCGGGCCTCGGTCTCACTATTCTCCTGGCTGTCCGTCAACAGCACCGAATATCCCTCTTCCTCCGCCGCCAGGGTGATCTCCCGCGCAATCGCCGCAAAGAAAGGGTTCGCCACATTAGGCAGCACCACGCCCAGAAGTTTGGTCTGCTGAGAACGTAACGATCGCGCCAGCAGGCTGGGGGAGAACTGCAGCTTTTCAGCAGCTTTCCGCACCGACTGCTCGGTCGCACTGCTGATGCGATACGCTTCCGCCTTACCGGAGAGGGCGCGTGAAGCCGTCGAAACACTCACTCCAGCAGCGGCAGCGACTTCTTTCAACGTAATCGATTTGTTTGCAGACTTGCTCATGGAACCCCTTTGCACAATCGATTGTGCATATTACCAGATCAGTAGCGAAGATCAAGCAAAACAGGGATTTTCAGATTTAGAAATCAAACCAGGTGCGGCGTAGGGGCTGGCCTGTGTGCCTGCCCGCCTCGCGACAGACGAATCAGTTGACACTTCAAACGGGACCGGATACCAATCTCAAAAAACACGAAACAGGGTGCCCCCTCAATATTTCTCGAAACCTCAATGCCGGGTGGTACCGGATGTAATCCGGTATTGCCGCAGGCAACAGGAGGTCACAGGGAGCACGCTGTCTGTGATGAAGAGCGCGCCTCACTTTAAAGAAAGATCATACAGATCGGCTCGGCCCGGAAAAGGTAAATATCCGCCACCAGATAATTCTTTTAAAAAGACGACTGATCAACGTTAAATCCATCCCGTTATTCACTCATCCAACGGAAACTCTTCCAGAATCCGACGGGCCGGCTCTATGTCTCCCGCCAGGAGCAGTGAGACGGCTTCATCCAGCTTTACCGTCACGGTCTGCTCACCCGCATACTGTTTCTTGAGTCGATACCACAACACCGGCAGCCGTAAATCGCGGGCCGTCCCTGACACCTTCCGGGGAGACCTGGCACCAACAAACGAGCGGATGATCTCCAGATTCCGATAGCCCCCTTTTAGCTGTGGTTCCACCACGGTTCCTTCGCCATAATCGTTCCAGGTCGCGACCTGAATCAGCGGCGTCTTGCTCTCGGCTGCCAGCTGCAACGTTTCCTGTAAGGTCTTTCCATACCGGGCGTCGATTGCCCCATAGCTCTCATGCAGGCCCGCCTGCTGATAGATGTCGTGAAAGCCGGGAAAGGCAACTGATATAACCGTCTCCTGTGGCGCTCGTGCGTAGTACTCAGTGAGCCGTTTCCGCCACATTTCCGGCGTGACCGTTTTCCCGCCGGAAACGGGGGGCCAGGCAAAGAGTCCATCCAGACCGGCGGGTTGAACCAGATGCGGCAATCCACAGATCAGCGGCGAATGCTTCAAGCCGCCTCTCAATTCTTTCCACTGTGATTGATTTAAATACTGAGGACCGAAAACCAGCAGCAAAGGCTTGCCGTCAACCCGTAGATAAGCGTCGTCGTCAAACCAGTGCTCGCCCAGCCAGCCCATCACGGATTTCCCCTGAGCCATCACCTGAGAGGCGGGAATCTGTTTTCCGTCCACCAGATGTTTGAGTGTCTGGTCTTCGTAGCAGATCGCGAACTTCAACCCGGCCCGTTTCACAAATTTGATCAGGTGCTGCGTGTTACGGTGCACCATTCCATAATCGCGAAAATCCGTGATCCCGTACCAGTCGATGATCACACCCTCGATCCCTGCCAGCTTCATGAGCAAGACCTGACACTCCAGCACATCGGGATCATTCGAATCATACAGTCCGATGACAGGGGGATCATGCGTGGCCGCTTCTCTGATCCCTTTTCCTGCCAGCTTGTCCGGATTGAAATGCCCCATCGTCCAGTGCCAGCCCCATTGGCCGCTGACCGGCTTTGACGCATACCAGGGCATGTAATGCACGCAGACCGGTTGCTCAGCCTGTGCAGAAATCTGAGACAGCAGAAACACCAAAAGCATGCTGCCCGCAGACAGCATGCTTTTGACTCGAAATAGAAATCTGAACCGCAGCCACTTCACAATTATTTCAATCCTATAGAATACAGATGCTTGCGGGTCCGAATAAACAACCGCCCGTCAGCGATCGCCGGGGTCCCCAGAATCGAATCCCCCATGTCGTTCTTGGCGATGATCTTCTGCTCGGGACCGTCTTCCAGCACCACGATCTTTCCGTTCTCGCCAGCGACGTAAATCTTCCCGTCGCCATAAATCGGAGAGGCGAAGTATTCGCATTCGTTCTGAATCCGTTTCGGGCCCCAGACCTTCTTGCCTTTGTCGATTTCATAACAGGTCGAAATCCCGCCCCCTTTGACCAGGAACATCCGGTTCTCTGTCACCAGCGGCGAGACGATATGGTCGGTGTACTTGGTCTTATGCTTCCAGAGCAGATGCGATTTCGTTACGTCGCCGCGTCCGCCCCCTTTGACGGCCAGTACGAACTCCTGGGCTGGTTCTTCACCAAACTTGGCACCTGCCTCGTTACCGGGAGGCAGAAACGCGATGTCCAGCTCTTCCCCTTCCAGCGCACCGTCTTTATTCAGATCGCCCCGGTCGAAGGTCTTCTTGTAGAACGCCTCGGGTACTTTGGTCTTACCCACAAACGCCTGGATCTCTTCCTTGGTCACCTTACCATCGCTGTTACCGGTCTCCCAGCGGTCGATCGAAGCCAGCCACTGATTGGCAATCCCGCCACTCTGCAATGAGACATAGATGATCCCGTCCCGGCTGACCGGCGTGGTTTTGATATTTCGCAACAGCGTTTGCGCACTCCACAGTCGCTTGCCGGTCTGCGGATCGTAGCCGATCAGTTTCCCGGTACCGGCCACCACGATCTCATCCCCTTTATCCGTTTCACAGATCACCGGATGCGAATAATTCACGGCCTGGTCGCTGCGGTCATCTTTCCAGACAATCTTGCCGGTCTTTTTATCGAAGGCATAAAATGCCGGCGCCAGGTCATCGTCCTGACAGAACAGCACCAGGTCCTTATACAGAGTCGGGGACATCCCCGCGCCCCATTTGAATACGAAGTAGGGGACCGGCAGTTCCTGTTTCCAGACATCCGCCCCCGTTTCCGCATCGACGGCCAGCATCCCCAGTGTGCTGAAGTAGAAGTAAACCCGCTCGTCATCGGCAGCCGGAGTCGTGGCAGCGAAGCTGTTGGTTTTGTGAATCTCTAAAAGCTCGCCCGTTTTCCAGGTCCGCTCCCACAGTTTCTTACCGGTCTCGGCGTCAAAGGCGTACAGGCCGACCTTCTCCTTGTCGACCATTCCCGAAGTAAATACGCGTCCGCCCGCAACCACCGGACAGCCGATGCCGTCGCCCAGTTCTGCAGACCAGATCACATTTTTCTGATCGTCGAACTCAGCCGGCAGTTTATGTTTCTCAGTGGAAACCCCAGAGCAGTTCGGGCCGCGGAACTGAGGCCAGTCCTCCGCCTGGGCAGGACGCATCCCGTTGATCCCGGTGAAACATAGAACCTGTAAAGCCAGCAACAAACATTGATTCCGTAACGAAAGCATTCCCTGAATCTCCTGCGATCTGAAAGAGAGATGACGTAGCGCGATGAACTTGAGTCTTCAGTACCTGATTATCTGTTATCCAATGTAACTGCATGTCACTACAAAACCTACAACAGAAACCGACTTTTTTTGGACCCGGAAAAACACATAAAAAACCTTACATATTATAGAGACAGCCCGCCGATGAATTGTTAGAATGTCCCGACAGAAGTTTCTGGCCGCCTCGCCGGGACTTCCTACTGCTGGCACGAGCAGGAATCGAATTCACGTAACAGACTGAATAGAACGAAAGGTTAACCCCATGTTCTCGATTCTGAATCAGCCCCAGCGCGCCGCGGGAAAGATGTCCCGTCGCGATGTCCTCACCACCGGCGGAGCAGGGCTCCTCGGTCTCTCGCTCCCGAAAATGCTGCAGGCGGAACAGCAGCAGGTCGACAACCCGTTTCAGGGTGGTCGCGCGAAATCTGTCATCTTCCTGTTCCTCTTCGGCGGCCCGAGTCAGCTCGAAACCTTCGACATGAAGCCGGAAGCACCCAGCGAAATCCGCGGTCCGTTCCAGCCCATCGACTGTCGTACTCCGGGACTGCTCATCAGCGAACATCTGCCGCGACTGGCGAATGTCTCCGATAAATTCTCCGTCGTCCGCAGCATGACGCACACCTTCAACGATCACAGTGGCGGCGGACATTACATTCAGACGGGACAACGCTGGCACCTTCCCATCGGCGGTGGTTTCGATGCGACTCCCAAAGACTGGCCTTCAATGGGATCGGTCGTCGAATACCTGACCCAGCACACACCCGGCGGACTCGAACGCGATCTCCCCAACTACACCGTGCTCCCCAATCGACTCGGTCGCCTGCAGGCCGGCGGTCGCTATATCCGCCCCGGCGAATACGCGGGCTGGCTGGGACGCGCCTACAATCCGCTCTCCACCACCGTGGACAGCCGCGACTCGACTGACAATCCCTACTGGCGCGACTGCACCGATAAAGAACTCAGTTACCAGATTGAGGGGCTCGCCCCTGAAGTCCCCCTGTCGACGATTCAGCGTCGCATCGATCTGCTCAAGCACTTCGATCTGATGAAACGCAACTTCGACAAGGAGGACGCGCAGATCTTCGACCGCTTTCGACAACGGGCGCTCGCCCTTTTGACTTCCGACAACACCCGTAACGCTCTCGACATCAAGCAGGAACCGGATGCCCTCCGCGATCAATACGGGCGGCACCTCTTCGGCCAGTCCTGTCTGATGGCCCGCCGCCTCGTCGAATCGGGTGTGCGTTTCGTCACCGTGCATTATGACTGTGTGGACGGCTACAGCTGGGACTCGCATCGCAACAGTGACGATGTTAAACAGAACCTGCTGCCGACCTTCGACCAGGGCTGCGCCACACTGCTGGCCGACCTGGAACAGCGGGGCATGCTCGACGAAACTCTCGTCGTCGCCCTGGGTGAAATGGGCCGCACTCCCAAACCAAACAAGAGCTGGGGCCGCGGCCACTGGAGTCAGCTCTTCCCGGCACTACTCGCCGGAGCAGGCATCCAGGGAGGCGCTACTTACGGCAGTTCCGACCGCCAGGCCACCAAACCGATTGAGCACCCCACCACTCCCGAAGACCTCGCCGCCACCATCTACTGGGCGCTGGGGATCGACCCGGGCCTGATGCTCCCCGACTCCCTCGAACGCCCCATCCCCATCAACGACGGCGGCGAACCACTCAAACAGCTCTTTGCTTGAACCTTCTCGAGATGATTCCCTGCGTAGGGGCGGTGCCCATGTGCCCGCCCGCCTCTTGACGTCACGTCGACAGTGAAACACACCAGGGGAACCAGCTAAACGCTCCCCGGGGTGGTCCCGAATGTAATTCGGGATTACCGCAGGCAACAGGAGGTCGCAGAGCACACTCTCCCAGTTTGTGGTTCGACCGCCAAACTCCCACCTGCCCAAATCCCAGCCTGTCGTGTTCCTCACTGAACGTCCCTCTCATCAACCTGCTCATATTGAACTTGATCGGCTCTTTCCGAATCATATCTTGTTGCAATTGTGCTTCGCGCGCGAGGCGGACGATGCGTGCACTGGAACACGACGCACCACTGACCCAGATGCACCTGAATCAACGTCGAATTTTCCCGTTTTTCACCGGAACAGTTTGAACCGTTTCTCAATGTCTCGTCCCATTTCAAATCATTTCGGAGCATACTCAACGCATTTCAAATCATTCTCACCTGAATTTCAGGTGCACTCGCAGTGAATTCAGAATACGAATTCCGCTTGACGCCCTCGCGCCGTTCCGGAAGATGGCATCCGTTCGCAGCCGTGTGTAAAAACATCGCCTGCCATCACCCACAAACATAACCATCGACACCGACGGGAACAGGCAAAAACCGTCAGTGTCTGCTGGACGTACTGCGCAAATTGAACTGTGAAGCGGGAACTACTCGCTTCCGTAACGGAACACGATCTCCAAAATTCCTTGCATTCCCGACCGCAATCGGCTCCAATCATGGTTGTAAACATCATCCCGCCTGTTCCCGTGTCTCGATAAAAGGTTTCCCATGTTGCGCTCAGCCTTGATCACCGCCTGCCTGTTCTCGACCTCCCTCTGTTTCGCCGCAGATGAGACGCCGCAATTCAAATCGCAGACCATCGACGATACCGTCGAGATCGGCTACGGCACCGCCATCGACGACGTCAACGGAGATGGAAAACCAGACATCCTGCTGGCCGACAAAAAAGAATTCGTCTGGTACGAAAACCCAACCTGGCAGCGACACGTCATCGCCGAGAACCTGACCGAACGCGACAATGTCTGCATCGCCGCCCGCGATATTGATGGCGACGGAAAAGTCGAAATCGCCGTCGGCGGGCAATGGAATCCCGGCGACACCCTGAATTCCGGCGCGGTCTTCTATCTCGTTCCCCCCGCCGACCGCAGCCAACTCTGGGAACCGGTGAAGCTCCCCCACCAGCCGGTCGTACATCGCATGCGCTGGGTCAAACTGGACGATCAGAAGTTCGCACTCGTCGTTTCCCCTCTGCACGGAAAAGGCAACAAGCGGGGCGAAGGGGCCGGCGTCAAACTCATCGCTTACGAAAAGCCGGACAACCCTCAGGACGAGTGGCAGCAGACCGTCATCGAAGACACGATGCACGTCACTCACAATCTCGATCCTGCCCAGTGGATCCCATCCACACCGGCCGAAGAAATTCTCTACGCCGGCCGCGAAGGGGCCATGCTGCTCACCTACCAGAACGGCAAATGGTCCACGCAGAAATTTCCCCTCATTGAAGGGAGCGGAGAAATCCGCATGGGCCGCCTGGCTCACGACAGTCAGTTCATCGCCACCATCGAACCCCTGCACGGTGATCGTCTGGTACTCTACCAGTCAGCTGCCTCGAACAAGGGAATCGACCAGCGTCAGGTTCTGGACGACAACATTCAAGCCGGCCACGCGGTCGCCACGGCAGACCTGTTCGGTGATTCGCGACAGGAAATCGTCGCAGGCTGGCGCACGCCCAACAAAGATCAGAAGGTGGGCGTCAAAGTCTACTGGGCCACCGACGCTTCAGGAAAAACGTGGGAGTCAGCCTGGATCGACAACAACGGCATGGCCTGTGAAGACCTGCGTCTGGGCGACCTGAACGGCGACGGCAAAATTGACATCGTCGCCGCCGGTCGCAATTCCCATAATCTGAAGATCTACTGGAACGAATCGAAGTAGACCGACCGGCTACATCGTCCTGCCGCCATCGACGACCAGCAGCTGTCCGGTGGAGAGTGATGTTCCCAGCGCAAGATAGACCACAGTATCCGCGATGTCTTCCGGCAGGGCAGGGCGGGGAATCGGGTACTCGGAGGTCATCTCCGCCAGCTGCTCATCGGTCATCACCCGCTTCAGCCAGCGGCTGTCGATCGGACCGGGGCAGACAGAGTTCACGCGAATCTCGGGGCCCAGGGCGCGGGCCAGCGATTTCGTCATCGTATTCAGCGCTCCCTTACTCGCACAGTAAGGCACACTCGAACCGCGTCCATCAACGCCTGCCGTCGAACTCACGTTCACCGCCGCGCCAATATCACTCTCGCGCAACAGCTTCGCGGCGGCACGGATACAGAAGAAGGGCCCCTTCAGATTCACGCCCAGCAGGCGATCCCAGATCTCCTCGGTTACCGCGTCCAGGTCGGTGTGTTCGATGAATTCGGTAGTCCCCGCATTATTCACGAGCACATCCAGTCGCCCCCATTTCTCTTCAACCTCGCCCACCATCTTCTTGACGCCGGCATCATCGCTGACATCGCACTGAATCAACAGCGCCTGCACACCCAGTTCTTCCACCAGCGTTTTGGTTTCCTCGGCTTCTGCCTGGCTCTGCGAATAGTTGACGACAATGTCAAAGCCCTCTTCGGCCAGCCGCAAGGCACAGGCCCGACCCACGCCTGTGGCAGAACCGGTAATCAGGGCTACGTAATTATCATTCATCAGGGTTGTTTCCATATAAGACTTGTGTTTGAGAAAGCACGAATCAGCAGAGCTTAACTGCAGGCGTTGGCTTCGACAATGCCCCAGTCAACTTCCACTCCCAGTCCGGGAGCCTCGGGCAATGTGATCACGGGGCCTTCGATCTGCAGCGGATTCTTGACGACCGAGATTTCATGGTATTCCGGTCCCAGAATATCCCCCGGGTACTCTTCGATGTTCATGTTGGGACAGGCGATGACCGAATGGCACATCGCGGCCGAAGCGATATCCAGTTCCAGGTTCGAACCGATACTGCAGGGGATTCCATGTTCGCCGGCGTATTTCACAATCTCCACTGTCTTGCTGATGCCCCCGTTTTTGCCGGGATACACGTTGATCACATCACAGGCTTCGTTGCGAATACACTCTTTCGCATCCGCCAGGTCAAAGCAGATATCATCCGCCATGATCTCGGGCTTGATCGCCCGTCTTACTTCAGCCAGTGCGGCGAAATCGCCCCGGTGCGTGGGCTGTTCGAACAGGGCCACATTGAATTCTTCCATGCGTTCCATCGCGGCAATCGCGGTCGCTGCATCCCAGCCTGCGTTCGCATCGATAGTCAGTTCCAGGTCCGGCCCCATTGTTTCCCGCACCATCTTGACGCGGGCCACATCGTCATCGGGATCCGTCCCCACCTTGACCTTGATGGTAGTAAAGCCGGCTTCCACCAGTTCCTTCGTCCGCCGTTCGGCTCGCTCCAGAGAGTACGCGCCCATGGAGAACCGGCACTTAATCGACCGACTGCGGGCAGCGCCGCCCAGCAGTTCATAGACGGGCTTTCTCGCCTCTTTGCCTTTGATATCCCAACAGGCCATCTCAATCGCCGACTTGGCAAACCAATTCCCCTGCGCGATCTTGTCCATAATCAGATTCACGCCATCAATATCACACGGATCATGCCCCAGCAGCAGGGGAGTAAAAATCCGGTCCACCAGTGCCTGGGCGCCCCAGACCGTCTCACCACTCCAGCGGGAGATGACCGTCGCCTCACCGGCCCCTTCAATCCCGGCATCGGTCTCGACGCGTAACACCAGGTATTGGGAAACATCATGCTTCCCCAGTGCGGAGATCATGCGGCGTTCCGGTTTGAGGGGAATGCGTACGGGAAAGGTCTTAATCGCGGTAATCTTCATGGCTGGTCGTCTCGCTTCCTTTCAGAGTGAGTAAGAACTCAAACATCAACCGGCGCGGGTTGGGGATGGTTACTCTCATAATACCAGAACCCGTATCAATCAGAAATCATCAGCCCCACCGTGAACCATGAAATCAATGGATTCAGAAGTAGGGGCTGGCCTGAGTGCCTGCCCGCCTGGCGAGCCTCATTCAAAATAAAACACATGAGGGAAAAATGAAAACACGTTCCCCGGGTGGTCCCGAATGTAATTCGGGATTGCCGCAGGCAACAGGAGGTCGCAGAGTATCCGCCATCTAGTGAGAAATCGTCCCACTATTTTCCTCTCAGAATTAATTGTCAAAGGGTAGGCCCGAATGCAATTCGGGCCGAGCGCAGCGAGCAGGAAACTGACAGGGAAATAGACCTGCACAGAACCGGGAAACCAAACTGAGCGACTTGCAGGGGCGGTGCCCATGTGCCCGCCCGCCTGGTGACATCCAAACCGGATCACACTTCGATCGGAACCGGATACCACTCTCGAATACCACCACACAAACAACACCAATTTAGCGGGCCACCACACAGGGTGGCCCCTACATGATACCCTCAGTTGAATTCCCCCCCTCATTCCGCTAAAAGCAACGTACACTTAATGCCTCAATCCCGAACCCTGAACTCAGCGAGTTTTCCGTGTCCACACTGTCAGATCGTCTCCCCACCACCGAACAACGCATCCTCGCAGGGATCGAAGCAGGACTGCATACCGGCGTACAGATCTACGTCTCTCACCAGGGAGAAACCATCGCAGATACCGGCGTCGGCGAAGCCCGTCCCGGAGTGCCTATGACCGCCGAGACAATCAATCTCTGGCTCTCCGCAGGAAAACCACTGACAGCGATGGCTATCGCCCGGCTCTGGGAACAGGGGCAACTGAGTCTCGACGACCGCGTCACCCGATTCATCCCCGAGTTCGGCACGCACGGTAAAGAACCGATCACGCTGCTGCACATCCTCAATCACACTGCCGGCTTCCGTAATGTCGATCCAGGCTGGCCGGAACTGAGCTGGGACGAATCCCTGCAACGCATCTGTGACGCGTCCCTCGAAGAGAACTGGCAGATCGGTAAAACCGCAGGTTACCATGTTTCGTCCAGCTGGTTCATCCTCGGTGAAGTCCTGCAGCGGATAACCGAAACCCCTTATCCCCAGGCCATGCGGGAACTGATTCTCGAACCCCTGGGTATGACCGGCAGCTGGCTCGGCATGCCTGCAGAAGTCTATGAACAGTTTCAAGAGAACATCGCGTATGTCTATCAGCGAGACAAAGGGGAGATGCTGCTCACCGACTGGCACGAGGCGCCGCGGTGTGTCAAAGCTTCGCCCGGCGGCAATGCCCGCGGCCCCATCCGCGAACTGGGCTGGTTCTACGAATGCCTGCTCAACGCGGGCATGCCTCTGTTTGATCCACAGACGGTCGAAACCATGACCACCCGACATCGCGTCGATGAATTCGACCTGACTCTGCAGCACAAGGTCGACTATGGCCTGGGCTTCATCGTCAATTCAAATCGCTACGGCGCTCAAACCGTCCCCTACGGTTTTGGTGAGGCCGCTTCCGAACCGACCTTCGGACACGGCGGCTCTCAGTCTTCCATCGCCTTTGCAGATCCGGAACGGGAACTGGTCGTCGCGGTTGTCGCGAATGGCAGACCGGGTGAACCCAAACACCAGCGCCGCGCAAAAGAAATAAACGATGCGATCTACGCCGACCTCGGCCTGGCTTAGAGAATTCACAGCGGGTGGTCCCGGATGCAATCCGGGATTGCCGCAGGCAACAGGAAACTGACAGTAACAGAAAGCAAAGTACTGTCGAGGTGCCAGCTCAATAGAACCGTAGGGGCGGTGCCTGTGTGCCCGCCCGCCTTGCGAGTCGCAAATCAATTGATGCTTCGAGTGGAATCGCAGAAAACACCGATCACCATTCCATAAAACTACGGCGCGACCGCACCCACATAGGGTTTCATCCCACCGGGTGCCCCCGCAACTTTACGGGCCGGGTTGTCCGCGGCAGGGGCCAGGAACTTCTCATCGCCGGGCGTGGTGGAAACAAAATCGTTCAACTTCGCGTCCCCCTGTTTGCCTTTGTTCTTGAACAGAGTCAGTTCGTTCGCGGGCACCGGGCTGGGCGCTGTCCGGGAGGAATAGTTTTCCTGGGCTTTCAGAATTTTCCCCCAGAGCTCGGGATTATTATTCTGTTCCACTTTGGCTTCCGCCCCTTCGACAGTCGAGAACAGGTTACGGGAAATTTCAACCAGTTCGCTGTCGGGTGTCGGCATCGCGGTGATCACAATCGCCGAGTTGGTGATAAAGAAAGTGTTATTGGTCAGCTTGAGACTGCTGAAGGTATATCCCAGCGACTCGAACTGAATGCCCGTCATGCTTTCCGAGAAGATACACTCCTTGATCTGCGTGTCCCGCACACTGGAGGAGAACCGGGCACCAACCTGCATCGCTGTCAGGCAGCGGACATTCGCCAGAACCAGACCACGGTTCGTTTCGCCGGTAAAGTCCAGACCGATGGCGTTCGGGCTGCCTGACTTAAGGCTCACATTCTCCAGCAGGAACGGTTCATTCCCCAGACCGGAAACCCCATTTGCCAGGATGCCGGTCTGCTGGAAATCATTGACCTTCAGATTTTTCAGACTGGTTCCCACAAGATACTCAGACAGCTCAATCGCCACCTTTTTCCCCTGGGCACGGATTAAGAATCCGTCGATCGTCAATCCTTCAATTCCCTTGAGATTCAACACCGCCTCCGGCCCCTCGGGAGCCAGAATCACCGGCTTACCGCTCTCGGCCACGATGGTAATTCCCTTGGGATAACTCAGGTCCGAATTATCGATCTGAATCCGCTCTTTGAGTTCCTGGCCGGCGGCCACTTTGATTGTGTACTGTTTACTGTCGACGCCAAAGGTCTTGTCAAAGACGATCTTGATATCTTTCAGAGCCGCAGCAATCGTTTTGTATTTCGCCTCCGGTCCCACCATGATTTCATCCGGCAGGCTGTCCGGTTCGGGCGGTGGCGCCGGTTCGGTCTTTTTATCAGCGACCACTTCCGGGGCGGGCTTCTCATCTTCGCCGCCGGAAAGGGCAAACATCACCACGCCGATAATCAACAGCACCCCAATCCCGCCGCCAATCACTGCAGGCATGATCCACTGACGTCCGCCGATGACAGCTTCTGCGGCAGCAGCCTCTTCTACGACTTCCGCTTCTTCCTCATCCACTTCTGCTTCGAGAATCACAGAATCGTCGGGCAGGGCCTCGCTGACTGGAGCCGGCTTCTTAACGGGCTTCTGCGCCGCCTTGGCCACCGGTTTCGCAACCGGCTTCGCCGTTGGTTTCGCGACTGGCTTTGCGACCGGTTTAGCCACGGGTTTCGCTGCCTGTTTTTCCTGGGGTGGCTCCGGCTTGATTTCTGCTGCCGAAGATGTCACCGCAGAACTGCCGGCAATCCGTGTCGACGCCGAACTGATTTTGTCATCGGGCAGAACCGAAGAGTCACGCACATTGAGACTGGATGACGCTGGCTGCAACAATCCCGGATTCCGTTGTGGTTTGGGAGCCTCGGGTTTCGGGTTCTCTGGTTTGGTTTCGCGGGCGATGCCGGATTCTTCCTTCAGGTTCGACAGGAACGCTGCCAGCTCCGGATTCTGATTCCCTTTCTCCGCACCACTACCACTGCCTTCCCCCTGGGTCAGGCCCACGCCCGATCCGACGCCGCTGCTCAAATTATTCTGCCGCCATTCTTCATCTGTGTGACTCTGCAGCCATTCATACAGGGCCGCCTCGGCTTCGTAGGCTGTCTGATACCGTTCTTCCTTATCCTTGGCCATCATCTTATTCAGAATCTGCACCAGATCATCGGGGGTATCGGGACGGTCATCAGTAACCGGAGGCGGTTCCTTGGTCTGATGCGCCATCAGTCGCTGTGCCAGGGAACCTTCGGTGAAGGGGGGATGCCCCGTCAGCAGGAAGTACAGCGTACATCCCAGGCTGTAGATGTCGGCCCGGGAATCCACCTGGTGACTGTCAATCGCCTGCTCGGGCGCCAGGTAATCTGCCGTGCCCAGCACTTTTTCATCGTGTGCGATCGTCAGCGATTTGTCTTCTCCCTCGTGGAAGAAACGCGCCAGCCCCAGATCGAGGATCTTGACGACCCCTTTTGAATCGACCAGCAGGTTGCCCGGCTTCACGTCGCGGTGCACCATGTCTGCTTCGTGGGCATGCGCCAGGCCATTGGCTGCCTGGCGGATGTAATTCACAGCGTCCCGAAAGTCGAGGATCCCGTTCTTGTTGACGATCTCCTGCAGATCTTTCCCGTCCACATATTCCATGACCAGGAAGTGGATCTCAGCGTCGTTCTCTTTTTCATGATCGACGTCATATGCGCGCACGATATTTGGATGGTCCAGCGAGGCGACTGCCTGGGCTTCGCGATGGAATCGCGCCAGGTAAGAGGCGTCATTGACGCGTTTGGAAGGCAGGACCTTGATAGCACACCGCCGCCGCATCAGCACGTGTTCCGCCAGGTAGACCGAACTCATGCCCCCTTTGCCGACCAGGTCCAGCAGTCGGTATTTTCCCAGGAAAAAACCCTTGTGTTTTCCCTGCAGCAGCTTGTTCGCCTGCCAGCGCGTGAGTAAAGCTCGCCCAATCAGTTCCTCGGCGATCTCACTGGGTTCTCCCAGTTTCCGGTCCTGCTCCTGGTATTCCGCGAGGAGCTTTTTCAGCTGATCGACCGATACCAGACCGCTCTGCTTCACCAGGTTCAGAAAACCCTCGGCCGTTTGTTTACCTGCCATTCTTTACCAATTCGTTCAACGTGTCCATCGATGAAACTCTCATCTGCGCGGGGCTATAGTAACACTCTAGCATCCGATTTAACGACTGACCAGTATTGGTTTAAGGAATATCCTGATTCCCCGTGAATGCAAAATTCGCCACTTGGGGACACCTGGTTTTCATAAATCAGCTCAGACAATTTGAACACTACCGGTTTGCCCCGGGAAATTCAGAACGTGCTCCCATGCCCCTCGTTCTCACGGAAACAGGGATAAAACCGGGCAGAGATTTAAAAAGCAGGGCAATTGACTATAATATTTAGCGTCAGGATTCGATGATTACTTATATAGTACAGATCAGGGACCGGTCTGGCTGCTCACAGGGACGGATCAGGAAAGACACATGAGTACGATTGCACATAAAGAGGAACTACCGCCGGGGCTCGCATTTCTGGGTAACTCCATGTTATTTCTAGGGTTATCCATCTTGGCCCTCTCATTTATCGGAACGGAATGGCTCCCCTTTGAGATGCCACGCTCCTGGTACTCCAGCCCTTCGATCTGGAAACTGCTCGCGCTGGGGCTCTCCGGAGGCGGAGTGGCGGTTCTGCACCAGGTTTCCAAAGTCGAAATGAAAAAACAGCTCAGGCAGCAGCCTATCGTACAAGATGCAGACTGGATGCCCGAAGAACCGGGCCAGCGGTTTGAAAGCCTGACCGTCTACACCAAACACGATTGTCCGCTCTGTGAAGAAGCAGTCGACATCCTGGAAGACTACGCTGCCTACCTGCCAGCCTGGGAAATGATCGATATCTTCAGTGATCCCGCCCTGGTGGAAAAATTCGGAACCTGTGTCCCCGTTGTGCTCATCGACGGTAAAATCCGCTTTCGAGGCCGCATCAACGAAGTTCTGCTCCGGCGGATGATCGTCGCCTCTCCGGTGACCCAGGCCATCAAAAAGAAATGCGGCTGCAACAAGCAGGGTTGTGGCTGCCAGCGGAAGAATCCGGATGCCGCAGCGACGGGTGAATCATCCGGCTGTGGTGGTCAATGCCGTTGTGCATAACGGCGGTAACGGCCTGATTCGGCTCGAAAAACGGGGCAGGGGCCCTAAAATCGGACTGGCAGTTATTGTGATTCGACTTTAAATGAGATAAATTACAGAAATCGAAGTCAGCTATCTCGGGAGTTACAGGCCCGGTATTCATAAACTTTCATCACATTAGGCTTATAGACCATGTCGTCTGAAATCTCATTGAAGAATTCAAAAATCCTCATCGCAGATGATAATCATCAGAACTGTGAACTGCTCGATGCCTACCTGCTGGATGAAGGCTATGAAACGTTCATGGCCTACGATGGGAAAGAGACGCTGGAAAAAGTCGCTGAAATCGAACCCGACCTGATTCTGCTCGACATCATGATGCCCAGGCTCAGCGGTTATGAAGTCTGCGCCCAGCTCAAGCAGAGCGAAGAGACCCGCGACATTCCGATCCTCGTGATCACCGCGCTGAGTGAAATGGGTGACATCGAAAAATCGGTCCAGGCCGGCTGTGATGACTTTTTAACCAAGCCCGTCAACCGCATCGAACTGACGACCCGCGTCCGTTCACTGCTCCGCGTACGTCACCTGACCAATGAACGCGATCGACTGCTGGCCTATCTGGCTGAGGTGGAAGGTTCAACCAATTCCGCTTCCAGTGATTCATAACCCCTCGGTGCAGGCAACCGGGACCCGCTGAAAGTCCGCCTGTATTGATCCTATATAAATACGCTCCACTCCCACTCTGTCGGGATGCTGGACCTCGCTGATCTTTTCGAGCGTCCCCGATATTCGTTCGATCTTTTTAATTAGAAAACTCTCATGAGTGATTCTTCGCCCTCCGTCTCGGAAACGAACGGGGAAACCGACACACCACCGTTACCGCGCGTCCTGCTTAAACCGCGCCGCGCACTTCCGTTCTTCGGTCGACACCCCTGGGTCTTCGCCGGTGCCATCTCGCGCATCGAGGGCCATCCCCAGCCGGGAGAGGAAGTCCTGCTGCAGACCGACCGGGGTGAATTCATTGCGCGAGGCCTGTTCAACCCGAACAGCAACATCCGCGTGCGACTCTACTCGTGGGACGAAGAGCAGCCCCTGAATGACGAACTCTGGATCGAGCGCCTCACACAGGCCGTCGCACTCCGCGAAGAAACCGGGCTCCTGGAAGACTTCGAAACCTCCGGCTGCCGACTCGTCTTCAGCGAAGCCGACCAGCTTTCGGGACTCACCGTCGACCGTTACGGTTCCTGGTTCCTGGTCCAGTTCTCCAGCCTGGCCCTCTCGCAGAAACAGGATCTGGTCATTCGCTTCCTCAAGGATCGCTTCCCCTGCAAAGGCATCTGGCTCCGCACGGAGAAGGGCATGCGTGAAGCTGAAGGCCTGGAAATTTCCGATCAGCTGCTGTTCGGCGAAACTCCGCCGCCGCACTTCTTCCTCGAAGAGAACGGCATTCGCTACGGCATGAACATGGTCACCGGCCAGAAGACCGGGTTCTATCTCGATCAGCGCGACAACCGCCTGGCGGCCGCCCGCTATCTCAAAAATCATCGCGTGCTGGAAATGCACTGCTACACGGGTGCCTTCGCGCTGAATGCCATCATTCATGGACAGGCACAGTCGGTGCAGGCCTTCGACGCGTCCCAGGGGGCCATCGAACAGGCCACCGCCAATGCAGAACTGAATGGCGTCGGCAACCGGATCCGCTTTCAGTCGGGTAAAGCTTATGCGGTGCTCGAACAGTTCAAAGAGCAGGGGGAGCTGTTCGATTCCGTGATCCTGGATCCCCCCAAGATGGCCCGGCACCGCAGTGGGGTCAAGCAGGCACTCAAAGGTTACTTCAGTCTCAATCGGCTCGCCCTGGATGTACTCAAACCCGGTGGCATTCTGGTGACCTGTAGTTGCTCCGGACTCGTCACGCAACAGGACTTTCAGCAGATGCTGGCCTCGGTCGCACAGCAGACCGGTCGCCACATCCAGATCCTCGAACAGCGGGGCCAGCCGGCCGACCATCCGGTTTCCCCCAGTTGTCTCGAGAATCATTACCTGAAATGTTTTATCTGCCGCGTCGCCTGATGATTGACGACCGGCAACGGACTGCTTAAGAAAGAATTTTCCGTTTTTTAAACCCAACCTGAAGACCAGAACCGATGTCGCGACGTTCGAAAAAGAAACAACGCTCACAGAAACTGCAGCCGCCCCCCGAACAACTGCTCCTCGATTTCCTCGAGGCAGACTGGCAGCCGGCGCGGGCACTCTGTTTTCAAACCAACCTGCAGCCGTTCACGATCGAACTCCTGCAGCGTCCCGGCCTGGAAACGCAGCTCGACTGTTTCAGCTTTAACAAATCGGTCAGCACGCAGATTGCAGAACAGGTTACTGAACTCAAGTCCGACGAGACCATCACCATCAGTGCCGGATTTCAATCCCTCTGCGACAGCGAGTTCCCGGAAACCGATTACGATGCCGTCCTGCTGCCACTCTCGCAACAGTTTTCCGATGAATACGTTCGCGATCTGACACTCTCAGCCGTCCGCAGCCTGGGGCAGGGAGGCATGCTGACCATCGCTTCGCCGCGCGACAAAGATTACGAATACCACAAATTCCTGCAGTCGCTCTTTTCCAAAGTCACCCGCGTCGTCTCGGACGCAGGCATTGTTTACCAGGGCAAGAAACAGCAGGACGCGCCGGAGAAGAAAACATTCGAGGATGAAACAGCCATCCGCGAAGGCGAGCGACTGCTTTACGCATACACGCTGCCTGGCGTCTTCAGCCATCGGCGTCCTAACCAGAGTGCCCGCACGCTGATCAAGCTGATGGAACTCACCGATGAATCCCGGATCTTGAATTACGACTGCGGTTCGGGCATCGTTGCTTTCGCCGCTGCCGCCCGATGTCCTAATGCCGATATCCACGCCGTAGACACCAACGCGCGCGCCATCCTGTGTGCAGAGCAGGGGATCGCGAAGAACGAACTCACCACGGTGCGTACGGAACTGATCACCGGGGAAGCAGACATCCCCGAAGAAGCCTACGACTACCTGCTCACGAATAAATCCTACTTCACGAGCGAAGAGCAGGGGGAACAGTTTCTGCAACTCTGCCTGCGGTCGCTCAAACCGGGTGGACTCCTGCAGTTCTCTACCAAGCAGTATCAATGGTACGCCCATCGTCTGCTGGACCTCTTCACCGATGTCGCCATCGATGGGGCAGTACACCACTTCATGCTCGCCGCTCGCAAGCCGGAATAACTACAAAGGACCTCTTTCACTTAAAACAGCTTTGATATATTTGATATAACAGACTTAAATCGAGTCATTTTCTGGCAATCACCTCAGGCTTGCTGTCATTGATTTCCCGTTTTTACGGATATTTTTCTGATCTTTTTCCAAGATCAACCCGTTGACAGCGAACTGCGAGTGTGAAAATATCGCTTTAAGTAACTGAGAAAACCGTCTGCGACGCAATGGAGCGCTGATATAAAGCATTTCAGATTGCTCTATCCAGAAGGAGCCCGTTATGTCATTATTCCTGTCAATTGCTGTCCTCGCTTCCACGCCACAGGATACTCAAAGGAATGAACAGCCAGTCGAGGCTGCAAGACCACAGATGACGATGAATTTTAAGACCTTCGACCAACTGGCCGATTCACTTTCCACACGCGTTGAGACAGGCACACTGCTGTTCAGTAAAGGGGACTGTCTCGCCGTTCGTATATTCACCCAGAGCCCATACACGCATGTCGCCATGATCGTCATGCGAAACGGGGAACCGGTGGTCTATGACAGCATGAACGGGGCAGGGGCCCGCTGCCTGACGTTGAAAAACTACCTGAATACACAGCGTCCCGCCTCGATCCATGTCTTTCACCCACGGTCCGCTTTCACTGCAGAGATGACCGAGGAATACGAACGACTGCTCGATCAGAAACTGGGCACCCCCTATTCCATCAGGCATCACCTCACAGGCAAGCGTTCGAATGGAATTCACTGTGCGGAATACGCCATGGATGCCCTCTCTGCCTGTCACCTGATGCAGGCTAAATCGCCTCCCAAGGTGTCCCCGGCTTCGCTGCTGAAGGGGATCGTCCAGGCAAAACGCTACGTACCCGCGGTTACCTTCGAACTGGAAAAACCACCAGCGATCGTCGAAAAGCCGCGCAACTGGTGTCACCAGATCTGGATCGACACCAAAAACTGCACCTCGGCCTGCTGTGTGAAACTGCGTGGCTGGGTTCTCTGTCAGTAATCACCGCCTGATCACAGCCAGACATCTTCGGCGAAATCTGGAAAGAAGCGGAAACACTGCTTGAAACTGCGCAACCCGTCAGCGAAAATCGGCACAAGAGACTTTTGTACCTTAGTGACCATCTTCGTACATGAAAGCGCCGAAGCAATGCAGACCCGTCTGGCTCAGTTTTTTACATACACTCCTTTGTCCGTTCTGTCCTCCGTTCTTCTGATTACGCTCTGCGTCTCAATCCAGCCGGGCAGGGCACAGCAGCCTGCAGGCGACAAACCCGAGACGGCCTTCATCGAACGCGAAGCCATCACGCTCAGACACCCGCGCGACTATTACGTCCCCCTCAACTTGAAGCCGATCCGGCAACTCTCGATCGCCTCGCCCATTGAAGGGGTCGTTCATACCGTCGATGTGCAGCCGGGAGACAAGCCGGCATCAAAGGCAGTGCTGGTTCGCCTGGAAGCAGCCATTCCGCAGGCAGAAGTCGCCCGGGCCCAGGCCGCCCTCGATCTCGCACGGGAAGAACAGAAAAACGCCACCGGCAAAGCGGCAGCCGTCGCCAAAGCCAGCGTGGCACTCGCGGAAGCCGAACTGAAAATCGCCAACATCCGCCTGGAACAGACCACGATCCGAGCCCCCTTCGAAGGGGAAGTCTTCCGCATTCTGGTCTCCCCCGGCACCTATGTCAGAGCAGGGCAGCCCCTGCTCGAACTGGGGGACACCTCGCAGCTCAAAGTCGAAATCCCCCTCGCACGGGACCAGGCCCTCGTGGGCAACAAAATCAACCTGAGCGTCGAAGAACAGGCCACCCAGGGAACCGTCAATCAGGTGCTGCCCCTGGAGCCCCGCTTTGAAAAACTCAGGGACCTCGCCAACTCGATCACTTCAGCCGTCGTTGTCATGGACAACAAACAGAATCAGCTCAGGCCGGGGCAGTCGGTCAGCGTCAGCCTGATCCCACGCTATCCAATCGCCGAAATTCCCACGGTCGCTGTCCAGAACAGTCCGCAGGGGGAACGCAAAATTCAGGTCATTCGTGAAAATGTGATCAGAGAGCTCACCCCCCAGATTCTGGGACAGGTCGGCCCCGAACGCCTGTACGTTTCTGCGGCGTTTGACAAGGACGATGAGATCGTGGTGAGCAGCACCCAGCCCCTGGCCGATGGCGCCAGTCTGCAGCCGGCGACCACCGTCGGTAAATCAAGCACATCTCCCGGCACACCCACAGGCAGCTCACCCTCAAAACCACCTGAAAAAAAGGTCAGTTTTTAAATCATTTGTTTCGTTGAGCTGACAGCCACGTTACACTATAAAATTACAGAGCAAAGTCCTGTCTCACAGAAATTTCGCAAAGCTCCCTTCACGTTCCCCTGAGAACTCGGGTTTTAGCACCGCACTGTCATCCGTTACAATATAAGTCTGGAATGATTCAGTTGGATCACTAACAAGCAAGAGGTTGCGCAGTGGCTGAAAAAGAAACTACTGAAACAGAAAACGATAAACTCGTTGATGAGTATGAGCTCGTCAGCATGATTGCAGACGGCACATCGACTCAGATCTGGGAAGTGAAAGAACAGGGGGGGGCCACCACATTCGCCATGAAGCGGATGCTTCCGGAAGCGATGAAAAAACCGGAAGTGGTCGCCACGATGAAGCTCGAGGCCAAAGTGGGCGCCGCCGTCGATCACCCCAATCTGATTCAGCTCCACAAGTTCATCAAGAACAAAAAAAACTGCTATCTGGTGATGGACTATTTCCGCGCACCGAACCTGCGGTCGCAAATCTCTGCCGATCGCCGCAGTGTGCAGAACCGGCTCCGCAAACTGATCGAATCTACTGCGATGGCACTGGGCCACATGCACGAGAAGGGCTGGGTCCACAAGGATATCAAACCGGAAAACATTCTGATCAGTAAAAGTTCGGAATTGAAAATCGTCGACTTCGGTCTCGCCGTTCCCGTCGCCAAGGGGATCGGCAAACTGTTTGGAAAAGCCAAGTCGGTTCAGGGAACCCGCTCTTACATCGCGCCGGAAACAATCAAGAAACAGGCACTCGGACCGGGAGCCGATATCTACAGCCTGGGCATCACCATCTTCGAAATCCTGACGGGCAAAACTCCGTTCCACGGCGAAAACCCCAAGGAAGTTCTGCTGAAGCACATTTCCGAACGTCCCGTGCCACCGTCCAGCATCAATCCGAACGTCACTCCGGAAATGGATGAATTCGTGCTGAAGATGCTGGCCAAGAAACCGGAAAACCGTTTCCTCTCGATGGATGAAGTCGTTTCCTCCATCCGCAATCTGAAAATGTTCAAACAGGAAATTGCCGAGCTGCTCGAGCAGGAAAAAGCGGAAGCCGAACAGGCCGAAAAAGACTCGATGCAGGAAAAACGGCTCGACAGCCGCGCCGATGCCAAACTCTCTCAGCTGATGAAAGATGATCCGGAACTGGCCAAGCAGTTGATTGCCCAGCGCAACGCCAACAAGAAATCCAAGCCCAAACCGGAACCACCGCCACAGAAAAAAAACCAAAAGCAGCAGCCCCAACAACCACCACAACCGATGCCCGGCGGGTATCCACCACAGTATCAGCAGCCCATGTATCCGCCTCAGCCGATGCCCGGACAGCCGATGCCGTATCCACCCCAGTACCAGGGGCAGCCCATGCCTCCCGGAGGCTATCCGCCACCCGGGTATCCGCAGCAGCCTTATCCACCGCAACAGCAGCCCTACCCGCAACAGCCGTATCCGCAGCAACCGGGGCCACCTCAACAACAGCAGCCTCCTCAACAACCGCCACAGCCCCCGGCGCCACAGCAACCCGCTCCCGCAGGCCAGCAACCGCCGCCACCGGCTCAAAAACCACCTCAGGCAGCTCCGCCTCAGCAGCAACCACCGGCTCCTCAACAGCCCGCTGCGAAAAAAGAGGCTGAAAAAGAGCAGAAAACCCGAAATGATGATGATCTTCCTTTCATGGAAGAATTGCCGGATGTGTTCTGAAAATATAAAATCTTGCAAGAATTGCTTGCATCCGCCAAAATGCCTGACATGTTTAAATAATTAACTTCTATCTTTTACGTGGTCCCATAGATTATGTCCGTACTTAACCAGCTTCCATTCGAACGTCCCATCTACGAACTGGAAGAACAGCTCAAGAAAATCGAGCAGGAACCCAATCCCACCGCCAACACCAAAGATGCCATTCGCAACATGCGTCTGGAAATCACGCGGATGAAGCGCGAGATCTTTGAGAATCTCGATGCCTGGGATACCGTCAAGGTCGCCCGTCATCCCGAGCGGCCACAGACCCTGGATTACCTCGAACTCGTCTTCGATGAATTCGTTGAGCTGCACGGCGACAAAGCCATGGGGGACGACCGGGCCATCCTGACCGGCTTTGCCAAACTCGACGGACAGAAGGTCATGTTTGTTGGCCAGCAGAAAGGACGTACGCTGCAGGAACGCACCGAATGCTATTACGGCTGTGCTCATCCTGAAGGCTACCGCAAGGCCCTCTCCAAGATGAAGATGGCTGAGAAATTCGGCATCCCGATCATCTGCCTGATCGACACTCCAGGCGCCTATCCGGGCATCAAAGCCGAAGAGCACGGACAGGCCTATAACATCGCCATCAACCTCCGCGAAATGGCACTGCTCAAGACCCCCATCATCTGCGTCGTGATCGGCGAAGGGGGCTCTGGCGGTGCACTCGGCATCGGCATCGGCGACCACATCTCCGTACTGCAGTTTGCCTACTATTCGGTGATCACTCCAGAGGGCTGTGCGGGCATCTTATGGAAGAACGCGAAGTTCGCCAACGAGGCCGCCAAGGCACTCAAATTCACCAGCCAGAATCTGCTCGACCTGGGCATCATTGATGAAGTGATTCCGGAGCCGCTGGGGGGCGCACATCGCGATCATCGCCAGATGGCAACCGCACTCAAGGCGTCGCTCTCGAGCAATCTCAAGAGCCTGTCAGGCCTCCCCAAAGACCAGCTGGTCGACCAGCGTTACGAGAAGTTTCGCAAGATCGGTATGTTCCACGAAGCGGGGGAACCCGTCTAACACAGCGGGTGCGTTTCAGGCCTTTCCATCACCTGTGAATTACAGGTATCCAGAACCACAAACACCTGAAATGCACCCCACCACGAACGTCCGATAATGTCCGTTATGTTAAGTTCGAGGCTGTTTTGGGCCTGTTTTTACAGGGTTTTGAATTTACCCTGTTTCAGCCCCGCTGAATCACCATTACGGCAACTCCATCACTCGCAACACCAGCTCGGAGGCTCTCAGATCAACGCTGATCGCCTCTGATTCTGATCGCAAGCTTTATCTGCGTTGCACGCTCTGCATTCGCTGCTGGAGCGCTGCACCAAGCGAGTTCACAGGCACCCGCTGCAGCTGCAATTGACGCAACACACGCGCGTCTAAAGGCGTAGTCACATCGGTCTGTGGATCGGGGTCTCCCCCGTTCAGCAGCAGGTCCGCTTTCCAGTCTTTCAACACGGCAATCACGATCTGATCCGGCAGTCCGGACAGGTCGAGTTCAAACTCCTCGATCATCGATTTCTGGGCATCAGGATAGTCCGAATAGACGGCCGCAATCTGCTTCAGCAGCTGTGTGCGTTCGCTGGCAATCTGCTGCGATCCATTCGCCCCGAAAGTCGAATTATCCGTGGGTACGGAGACCTGGGGCTGACCTTCTCCCCAGTTGTCTGTCACGGTCCGCAGCACACCCGGAATCTTGGATGATAATTCACTGGCAAACTGCTCCCGATCCTTGGGATCAGTCGCGTTGTAAGCTTCAATAATCTTGTCTTCCAGCTCACCCCTGAGGTAGCTGGGAATTCGTTTCAGAATGTCTTTCAGCAGCGAATCCTGGTTGGTCGTCCGTACGTCCGATCCACTCCCTCCCGGCTTTTCGAAAAACGGGCTGGGCAGATCACTGGAGCCCGGCGGAAACGGATTGTCGTCCCCGTGCTGATGATCGTGATGAAAGGGATCGTCCTCATCGTGGTGCATCGGCACATCCGGATGATCCAGCTTGGCCAGACAGTCATCCAGTACCTCGTGCAGCTCCGCAGGCATCACGGGAGCCATTTCGTTGAGAATCACCGCAGCCGCGTACCCGCTGTGCGATTTGATCACAGCAGCCCGCGCGGTTTCAGAAATCGTAATCAGAAAGAATGTCAGGAACAGACAGAATACCACCCCCTTGAGCAGTCCCAGCAAGGCGCCCAGGTGACGGTCGAATTCATTGAACTTCAACGAATCGATGGCCGTCTTCAGGCTGCGTGCCAGCGTAAAGGAGATAAACGAGAAGCCGATGTAGATCGCCAGCATCGCAATCCAGCGATTGAGCGGCGGTTTCACATTGATCATCGGAGCCAGCTGCACCGAAAGTGATTCGGCGAACGCGAAGCACAGCACCAGCGCGGCTATCGCAGCCAGCTGCCAGACCACACCTTTGGAGGCGCCTTTCCAGACTGCATAAATCAGAATTCCAACAATCAACAGATCAAACCACATCGCGACATCCTGTCTCGTAGTATTGCACATCCATGAACAATGATCGGGGTGGCCCTCCCCCCTGCCGGTACTCCCCCGATTTTTCAGAAATTCGAGAGCAGGGGATTATAGGTAAAAATCAGGGTCAGCGCAAAGCCCAGATTTTTGCCCGGTAATTGCAGGCCCGCCGCGACCGGTCGCCCCATTTTGACATCTGAGCAAAGCAGGGGGCTCTCAGCAAAAAAATTCTCAGCGATGCGAATTCACCGTTTCCAGTAACGATCAAAATAATACATGATCACCTGGCTCAACGAAATTACCAGGACCGCAGTTAGAATGACAAATACGATTAGACTGAAGATGGCGAAAAGCACAAAGGGTGCACTCCCGATTGGCCCAGTTTCACGAATTCCATCAGTGCGTACCGATTCGAACTCTCGAAACAGATAATTCAGTAACACAGGAGGAACGCCGCATATAAAAATCACGAGTGGCAGACTAACCACAATCGCCAGGATTCTCTGATACAGTTTCATCCAACAGTCCTCGCTTCGAGGCAATGCATGCGTTTAAAACTGTTTGCGGCTGTCCAGGAGCAGGGTGATCGGCCCGTCATTCACCAGTTCCACATCCATATGTTCCTGGAAGCGACCGGTTTCGACTTCGATCCCCTGTCCTTTCACTTCGGCCACAAAGCTCTGATACAACTCGTTCGCCTGCTCGGGACGTGCCGCATTCACAAAACTGGGACGGCGCCCCTTGCGACAGTCGCCCAGCAACGTGAACTGGCTCACGACCAGCATTTTCCCGTTCACATCCGCGAGCGCCAGGTTCATTTTCCCGTCCGCATCTTCAAAGACGCGCAGGCCCACGGCTTTCTGTGCCAGGTAAATCACATCGTCCTGCGTATCGCTCTGTTCGACTCCCAGCAGAACCAGGAATCCCTGCTCGATCTGTCCGGTAATTTCACCATCGACGGTCACACTCGCACGGGACACGCGCTGCACAACGGCTCTCAAGTTGTCTCTCCTCGTCAGTCCACTTTCAGATCAGGTCAGTCCGTCATCCCGCGCGAACAGGAAAACGCATCCAGGGGCACATCGGTCGGCTCTTCACAGATCAACTGTCTGATCAACCGCGCCGTGATCGGCGAAAGCTGTAAACCATCCCGGTAATGTCCCGCCGCCATCAGCAGATTTTCAAAACCGTCAACAAAGCCCAGGTAAGGCAGCCCGTCAATCGACCGGGGACGCAGCCCTGCCCACGCACGTTCGAAGCGTGCCTCTTTCAAAGCCGGCACCAGCGCCTGAGCGAACTGAATCAGGCCCGCCACTCCTTCTGCGGTATTCTGTTTATTGAATCCAATATCTCGTTCGGTCGAACCGATCAGCAGTCGACCATCTCTGCGCGGCACCAGGTAGCGTTTCCCTGATTCAATCACGGCCTGGAACGGCAAGCGATCCATCGACAGCAATACGATCTGCCCCTGGATCGGCACCAGCTCACACTTGAGTCCCAGTTGAGTCAGGATCTCGGGAGACCACGCTCCCCCGGCAATGATGGTCCGCCCTGCTCTTTGAATCCCCGCATACGTCCGTACGCCGGTGACCTTTGTGCCTTCCCGTTCGAAGCCCACGATCGGCGTGCCCGGCTCGAGCTTCACGCCCCGCCTGACGCATGCGGCCAGCAGCGCCTGCATGTGTCGAGGATTGCGTACCTGTGCCATGTCAGGCAGATAGAAGCCCGAGGTGATCTGCTCTCCAATATATGGAGCACGTTCCCTCAAGGCACATTCATCGAGCGTCTCCAGTCGCACACCTGCCTGCTGCCATTCGGTGAGATATTCATCCCAGTTCGGCGTATCCGTCGTATAAGCCACGTGCAGGCCGCCACAGTTGAGGTAGCCGTTATCGACACCCGATTCTTCTTTCAGCTGTCGTGACCAGTCCGGCCAGAGAGGCTGACTGGCGGCTCTGAGCATGAGGCGCGCCGTAGTGGCAGATTCTCGATCCGCGGGAGGCAACATCCCTGCCCCCGCCCAGGACGCTTCTTTCCCGAACTGCTGACGATCGAAGACGGTCACCGACAGTCCACGCATCGCCAACTCATAGGCGATCGACAGTCCGATCACCCCGCCACCAACAATATTGACATCCTGCATAAGAATCACGCGCCCTGGTCACACTCAAAATAAACGAAACACGCAGCGCGTCGATTATAGCGGACCGCACCCAGATTCACAGGGCAGCGCTCACTCCCGGCAGACCGGAAATGAGCAATTCATCACACCAGAGACACGCCTGTCTAGTTCGACACGCGGCCGGGACGCAATGTTCGGGCATACGCAGTCGCCAGAGCCCGGATGTTGGTGCCGTACACTTTCGTGACCGCATTCACCGGCGTGGTTCCGCTTTTGAGTTCCTTCAGCAGCGCCGCCATCTTAGGCAGGCCCCCGTTATTGATCAGAAACTCAACCAGCGTGAACCCGACTGCCGTCGTTTCGGATGGTGAGAACGTCCCTTCTGCCACGAGTGCTTCCGGACGCTGCACCTTGGGAGCCGCCTCCAGAGCCTGCTGCCGCAATGATTCGAAATAAGCCTGGCTGGTCGTCGATTTGGATGCCAGCAGCATCCCCAGTCCGCGGGATGCCCACATGGGGACCTCCCCTGCTCCACGCTGAATCGCTGCATTGGTCAATCCGGCCATCAGGTTCGTCTGCAATCCGGGAGAGCTCGCATCTGCCTGATCACCCACATCCTGCAGTACGAGGTATGCATCCAGAGAATTCGGCGTCACCTTGGTATGCCACGTTGTATCGTTGCCCACACGCCGGTCTTCAATCGTCTGGTTGAACTCAGAATAGCCGAAGCGATCCTTGAAGACATAAACGGCCAGCTTACCCTTCCAGAACGGTTTCTGTTTTTCGTTGAACAGCTTTCGCAGATCTTCCACCTGCGTCGTTGCCCAGCCGCTGATCTCCTTCAGACGATCTGCACTCACATTGCCATAAAAGATGAAGTCATCCGTCTCGAGCATTTCCGCCGGATCGTTATTCACGACCCGCTTCCAGGTCGGTTCCAGAGTATCACGACGCAGCTTGGCAAACTCATCAGGCGACATATTCGCCAGTTCCGCCATCCGCTTTTCTTCATCGGTCGGCACCATTTCCCGCAGATTGCCCTTGGCGTCTTTACCGTCGAACTTGGCCCCTTCGGCAATCCAGGTTTTGAGGTCTTCTGCATTCTTGCGTTTCAGCAGCGCCTGTCCCTGGGGCATTTTGATCGGATCCTGCAGACCCACCAGGTGCCAGAGCCGACTGTCGTCCGGCTTGCCGGGTACGATCACTTCCCCGGTATCGCCGCCACGCAGAATGTCTTCGAAAGTGACAACGGAAAAACCACTACGGGGATTGTTGCCACTGTGACATCGCATGCAGAAATCGAGCATCCACGGCGCGATATCATTCATAAACGAGACTTTTTCATCACCGGTTGCGATCACAACTTTCACCGGATTCTTCTTCGCTTTCACCGAGGCACCGATCGGATCGGTCTCTTTAGTACCGTCAAAGCGGGCACCCTCTGCAATCCAGCGGGCAATCAGCTGAATCTGGTCCCGGTCCAGTGCGGGTTGGTTCTTGGGCATCCGCTGATTATCGTCGGGAGTGATCAGCTTGCGAACAATCAGACTCGCATTCGGATTCTGTGGCACCAGCAACAGACCATTGCGGCCCCCTTTTCGCATATTCGCGAAGGTATCCAGTCTCAGATTGGCACTCCCCCGCTGCTCGCCATGACAGCTCACACACTTTTCGTTCAGGATCGGTGCAATCTGTTCTTCGAAGCTGACGCCCTTATTCGCAGCGCCCGGCTTGTTACCGCCGGTGCCCATCGCCTTTTCCAGGAATGTCCGCCGCAACGCGATCAGTTTCTTGGTGCTGACCGACAGCGGGTCCGTTTCGGGAATCATCGCGTCCTGAACCAGCTTGTCAAACTTCCCTTCCTCTTCGTCGATCGCCGCTTTCGCTTCATCAAACTTTTTCTGGCGAATCAGCAGCGAGACCTTCGTCAAATTTTTCTTGATGGAGGCCAGCTCTTTACGCTGCTCGCTGGTCAGCTTGGCTGCGGATACTGAGACCAGGTTCATTCCCAGGACCAGCATGACGACGCAAACCAGACGCATGAAACGGACAGACCAGAATGACATAACTATCCCCGTTGTATTTGAATTCAGATTTTGAGTGAGTGATGAGATCACAGCGGGCGAAGACTCCCCTGCTCCGTCATCCGACGAATTCGACCCTCGTCGATCTCACGCGACGGGTCCCGCAGGTAGCAAACAGCCCAAGTCTATTGTTTTCAGTATAATAGGGCGGCAGGTGAGTTAAAAGATCTGAATCGGCCGAATCGGAAATCTTAACCGCTTCCCTCCCCTGCTCTCTTAAACAAAACCTCCACTTGTCTCCGGGGATTCGCGGCTATTTCGCTGTGCAATCCAGAATCCGGGGATTTTTTCCGGCGATGTTCCAAGACAATCCTCCCCCCGGTTGTCTATAATCAATCCAGTGGAAACATCTCGATAACCTGTTAAACTACCATTACTTTGACTATGTCACTCTCTGCCGAATTATCCCGGAAAACAGATCACCTGCAGCAGATTCTCGCGGACATGGACCGGATTATCGTCGCCTTTTCCGCGGGAGTGGACAGCTCGGTTGTCGCCAAAGCTGCGTTTCTCGCACGCGGAGATCAGGCACAGGCGGTCACCGCCGTCAGCCCCAGCCTGGCTTCAGGAGAGAAAGAAGAAGCGATCCGGCTGGCAGAACTGATCGGAATTCCGCATCAGCTCGTTTCGACTGCAGAATTCGCAACCCCCGAATACCGGGCCAACGCTTCGAACCGCTGTTTCTACTGTAAAACCGAACTCTACCAGATCCTGAATCAGGCCATCGCCCGTCACGACTGGCAGGACGCCACGGTCGTCAATGGCGCCAACCTGGACGACCGAGGCGATCATCGCCCGGGCATGCAGGCCGCTGCTGACTTCGAAGTCCGCAGCCCCCTGATTGAAGCGGGCCTGACCAAAGCCGATGTCCGCGACCTGGCCCGGCACTGGGATCTACCGATCTGGAACAAACCGGCCCACCCCTGCCTTTCCAGTCGGATTGCCTACGGCGTGGAAGTCACCGAAGAACGGGTCGGCAGGATTGACGCCGCCGAGCGATTTCTGCGGGAAGAATTCGACATCCCGGAACTGCGGGTCCGCCTGGAACCTCAGGAACTGGCACGCATCGAAGTCCCCCTCGACCAGATCAATCGCCTGACAACCCCCACTGCCCTGCCCCGGGTCACCCAGAAATTTCTTGAGCTCGGCTTTCAGAATGTCACCCTTGATCTGCAGGGATTCCGTTCCGGAAGCATGAACTCATTTCTGTCCCTTGAGGAACTACAGATAGCCGCTCATAAATCTTAAGTCACCGTAGAGAACAACCCGACCAACCAACCGGTGATGCACTCCGTGATCTCCACAGCAATATATGACAAGGAATAACCCAGTGGCCCCGCTTGATCCCGCATTTATCGATCTTCGCAGTGATACGAAAACCAAACCCACGCCTGACATGCTGCAGGCCATGATGACCGCGGAGCTCGGCGACGATATGAACGCCGAAGACCCGACCGTGAATCGCCTGGAAGCCATGATCTGCGAAATGCTCGGCATGGAAGCGGCCGTCTTCGCCTGCTCGGGAACCCAGTCCAACCAGATGGGTGTTCGCGCTCACTGCCTGCCGGGTGACGAACTGCTGATTCACGAACTGGGGCACATCGCGATGTTCGAAGGCGGCGGACCGGCCATCCTGAGTGGTGTCTCCTGTCGTACCCTCTCCGGTGAGAAAGGCATGCTCGCACTGGAAAATGTACGAGGCAAAATTCGTGCAGACGATCAGCACCTCTGTCGCACCCGCCTGCTCTGCGTCGAAAACACCACCAACGCCGGCGGTGGTCACTACTACCCGCTCGACCAGCTGACCGAAATCTGTGACTGGGCACACGAGAACGGCCTGAAAACCCACATGGATGGCGCCCGCGTCTTCAATGCAACGGTCGCCGGCGGCTACTCGATTGCCGAGGTCTGCAAACCGCTGGATACAATTTCGATCTGCTTCTCCAAGGGACTGGGCTGTCCCATGGGCTCAATCCTCGCCGGCCCCAAAGAGGAAATCGCCAAAGCCCGTCGCTCCCGGAAAGTCTTTGGTGGTGCCCTGCGTCAGGCCGGTATCGTCGCCGCTGCCTGCATCTATGCTCTCGAAAATAATATCGAACGACTGCAGGAAGACCATGACAACGCCCGCTTCCTGGCAGAACAGCTCGCCGGGATCGACGGGATCTCAATCAATCCCGCGGAGACCGAGACCAACCTCGTCTTCTTTGATATCGCCCCCGAGCATGGAAACGCAATGCAGCTTTCAGCCGCTTTAAAGGAGTTGGGAGTTGGCATCGGCGCAATGGGAGAAACCCGCCTGCGAGCCTGCACCCACCTGGACATCACCCGCGAGCAGATCGAACAGGTCGCCCCGATCGTTCAGAAAGCCCTGCAGCAGGGACTGGAAAAATACACCGGAATCGCCACCGGCCCCTATGCTCGCGGCTAACACCGTAAAGCCTTTCATAAATAGACCTTACCACAGGCAAGACCGGCAGAACTGAAACCACCGGTCTGCCTGTGTATCATAATCGGCATAATCGCTACAGGCAGCCGAGTCCTGTGTCCAAACGCTGATTTCTATATGGGAAGTTAAACTTTTCCCTGAGCAGTCGTCGATGGAATTAAGGTTCAAACTCCCCTCAAAGAATGAGGCTGTAACGACATAAGATTATGTCTTACCTATAAGCCCTGTCTTATTTTACATCATTGAGCTGGAGGATGTGCAGGAAGCCATTCTACATTCAATATTGAATTGACGACCCGCTGGAAAACAGGTGTTCTTTTGCATCACTAAGACGCAAAACCACTTGAATTCAGCGAATTCAATGAAAGAATTGGCCATGACTGCAGACTACCAGTTGAATCGATCCCCCTTCTTACGATATCATGAACCCCATACAGTAACTAATGGTCGGGAACTTTCGGTCCCGTCTGGTTCAGGATCACGTGACAGGGGGAACGCCGCCATGGATGTTAACGGCACCAGTTCTATTTCCGGATCGCTGCCTATCAGTAAGCAAGCTGGTCCGAGCAACACCAACATCAATAAGACGCCTGGTTCGAAGCCGATCTCCTCACCGCAGGATCAGCTGGAGATATCTTCCGCGGGGCGTATGCTGGATGAAATGACGAACAACTCCGATATGCGTGCAGAGCGGTTGGCACAAATCAAGGCAGCCATTGATGACGGAACTTACGAAACGGATGAGAAACTGGAAGCAGCCTTAGGGCGACTTCTGGATCAGTTCAACGATTCCGAGTAATCCGCACCGGCGCTGTAGTAGAGACTTTTGACGAGGAAGAGATTTACCGTGCTCAATTTTGAAAGCCTGGAAATCGCTGTTTCTCCCACGGAGAAATTCAGAGAGTACCTGGCCACAAAAGGAATGAGATTAACCCAGGAACGCGAATTAATCGTCGCGGAAGTTTTCTCATCCCACGAACATTTCGACGCCGATCAGTTAGTCGAGCGGATGGCCCTCCAGAAAACCGGACGCCGGGTCAGCCGTTCTACCGTTTATCGCACCTTAGGCTCGCTGGAAGAAGCCGGCCTGTTGCGGAAGGTAGCACGGACCAACGATCGCGATGTTTACGAGCACGACTACGGCTATCCCCAGCACGATCACTTCATCTGCAAAAGCTGTGGTGAACTCTTCGAATTCCACAATGAGGAAATTGCGAATCTGCTCGAGAAACTGGCCGAGCAGATCAATTTCCGCATGAGCGAACACCGCCTCGAAGTCTACGGCATCTGCGATGAATGCTCGCGGCCTCCTCAGCGACGCCACAAGAAGCTTGACCTGATCTAACCCCGATCAGGTCATTTCGTCTTGTATTTCCAGCGTGTCAGACGTCAAAGCTTACTGACGCTTAATCGGAATCGACCGGTAAACCCGCAGCATCAGCAGCAGCCCGATAAACGCTCCCAGGGCAATGCCACCAATGATGGCCAGCCCGCCAACATCGCCAAACAGTCTGCGAATAGAGAATTCCGGCGGCGCACCGGGTACCGCAGACGACCATTCCGCCAGCCAGATCCACTGCCAGCCCATCAGCACGATCAGCGTTGCAGCACACAAATAAGGGCCGTAAGGCAGATAAGTTTTGCCGGTGGTCATCCGCGTCACAAAGCCGATCAGTAATCCGCATAAGGGGGCGAGCAACAGAATAGGCACGATCGGCTGCCAGCCCAGAAAACTGCCCACCATCGCCATTAAGGTCACATCACCCAGCCCGAGTGCTTCCTGTCCCAGCAGCACTGATGAAATCAGACGTACGCCCCACGTCAGACCGCCTCCTGCCAGCAGCCCTGCCATGCTCCACGCCAGTCCGTGCCAGTGCGAATGGTCTTTGATCCACTCAGGAATATAAGGCCCCGCCAGTCCGGGAATCGCCTGGTTCCAGTCCACCCAGAAATGGATGATCTGTAACTGCCCCGCGACCGTAGCCCCGATCACTCCCACCAGCATTCCGGTCACGGTGATCTGATCCGGAATCAGGTATTCACGAAAATCGATACTGGTCGCCGCCACCAGCAGAGTCAGCAGAACATAATGATAAAGCAGCCGCCACTCGAACATCCCCTCGGGAGGCACCACCGAAGGCACATCCAGGCAACGAAAGTGGACCGCCATCAGATAATAGCTGGCAAACAGGACGCCCGTCCCCAGTTCGAGTAAAAATTCGGAGCGAGGCAGCCGCCTGGAACAGGCCGGACAACGGTTCCCCAGGGGGATCCAGCGGAGCAGCGGAATCAGTTTCCAGCGCAAAATGCGCGCACCACATGCCTCACAGCGCGACAGTGGCTGCGGTTTTGACTGCAGTGACATCCGCCGAACCCAGGAATTTACCACCTGCCCGACCATTGCTCCCAGTACAAATAGGACGCCACAAGGCACCAGTAATGCCAGTTCCGGGGGCAATAATGTATTCAAATGTTTAATCTGCAGGTTCATCATATCTTAAATAAACCGGAATAAAACCTGTGATTTGACAGGTGATTTTAGTGCACGCCTTTGGTAGACTGACGCGTTAACTGGTTTGACCGCATGGTCATGCTGAATGTGAATATGGTGAAGTCTGTAAGCAGCATTGGCAATTGCCGATGCTCAAAAAACATCAAATTAGAGGAAACTGCTGACAGAAGTTTCTCTCCTGGATTGATGAATTCATAAGCAGACCATCAGTTCAAACCAGTGAAAAAGCGCTCGCTCACTGCTTTTGACAATTCTATGCGCTCAGAAAGGCCCCTGTAATGAGGAGAGTCTACAGACTTCGTACGTACTGCACAATTTTTACACTCTGTCTTGGTTTATTAGCAAGCGGTCCACTATTTGCTGATGAAACAACCAGTGCCCCGCCGCTCGGATCGAGTGCAGAAGCGCCGGCCCAGGAAGCTGCTGCTGTCGAATTCAGCAATGCAGACATCGCCTGGATGATGGTTGCTTCAGCACTGGTGCTGATGATGACGGCACCCGGGCTGGCTCTGTTTTATGGTGGACTTGTTAGAAAAAAGAACATTCTGGGCGTGATGATGCAATGCGTCTTCCTGATGGGACTGATGTCCGTCATCTGGGCACTCTGGGGTTACAGCCTGGCCTTTGGATCCGACATTCTCGGCGGATTCGTGGGTGGCTTTGATCACGTCCTGCTCAAAGGGGTTATTCCCAGCTGGAAAGATGGCGCCGTAGACATCCCGGCCAACGGCAGTATTCCCAAAGCCCTGTTCATGGTCTTCCAGATGATGTTCTTCATCATCACACCAGCCCTGATCTGTGGTGCATTCGCCGAACGTATGAAATTCAGCTCGATGGTCGTCTTCTCCATCCTCTGGGGCACCTTTATTTACTGTCCCATCGCACACTGGGTCTGGTCTGATACAGGCTGGCTCTGCGAATGGAACGAGAACGCCCTCTACCCTGCCTTTGACTTTGCCGGCGGAACCGTCGTGCATATCAGCTCCGGCTTCTCGGCTCTGGTCTGTGCCATCCTGCTCGGGAAACGACTGGGCTACGGTCAGGAACCAATGCCTCCACATAACTTAACTTACACCTTTATTGGCGCGACCATGCTCTGGGTTGGCTGGTTTGGCTTCAATGCTGGTAGTGCTGTTTCAGCAAACCCGGCTGCCGTGAATGCCTTTGTTGCCACTCACCTGGCAGCTGCAGCAGGTGTCCTTGCCTGGTCAATTGCTGAATGGATCTCGCTCGGGAAACCCAGCATTCTGGGTGCCTGTTCCGGTGCAGTCGCCGGTCTGGTCTGCATCACACCGGCCTGTGGTACGGTGACGCCTCTCTCGGGCATCATCCTGGGCCTGATCGCCGGCTTTGCCTGCTACTTCGCCTGTACTACACTCAAATCCAAATTTAAATATGACGATTCACTCGATGCATTCGGCGTGCACGGCGTGGGGGGAATGGTTGGGGCTATCCTGACCGGTGTATTCGCCTCCAAGGCCATTACCGGCAACGCGGAAGGATCGGGGTTACTGGAAGGAAATACACAGCAGTTCATTAACCAGCTCGTCAGTGTCGGGGCTGCGGTCGTGATCTCCGTGATCGGCACGATCATCATCCTCAAACTGATCGATCTGACCATGGGTCTGCGGGTCAGTAAAGATGGTGAAATTCAGGGTCTCGACCTGAGTCAGCATGGCGAAGAAGGATACATTTTCCTGTAAGCATCTCGGTGATCAGAGCCGGCTGGTTCTGGCTCTGATCACCTGTTTCAGGAAAGTCATCCGGATTGGTCCTGTGTGTCAGTTCGAATACTTCTGAGAGTTTTCAGGGGAAATGAAATTGAGGTATCGAGATTTTCCCCTGGTTTCGATATAATAGGTAAGTGTGATAGTCGCTTGGGTTTCTGAAAGCGCTGTAGGAAAACCGGGCATTTTTCTGGGAGTATGATTCCGATGAAAAAAGTGGAAGCTGTCATCAGACATTTCAAATTGGAAGAAGTCAAAGATGCCCTCACCGAAATTGGTGTACAGGGTATGACGGTGTCTGAAGTACGGGGTTTTGGTCGTCAAAAAGGACATAAGGAACAGTATCGTGGTGCCGAATACACCGTCGATTTTCTGCCCAAGGCCAAAATGGAAGTCATCGTTCCCGATGATCAGGTGAAAGCCGTTGTCGACACGATTCTTGAATCAGCCCGCACCGGCCAGATCGGTGATGGAAAGATTTTTGTTCTTCCCGTGGAAGACATCATCCGTATTCGTACGGGAGAAGCTGGAGAGACCGCTCTCTAAAATAGACGTAAAGCGAGGGGCCGATTTCCTGCCCCTTTTGCTTTACATCTTTTAGAAAGCTGAGTCGCGTTACCCCTTGATAAAGAAGTCTTAGATGAAAAAAATTCAGGCAATCATACGCCATTACAAACTTGAAGAAGTCAAAAATGCCATTTCGGAGCTTGGCATCAGTGGTATGACTGTCAGTGAAGTCCGGGGGTTTGGTCGCCAGCGCGGTCATAAAGAAACCTACCGCGGCAATGAGTACATCGTCGACTTCTTACCCAAGGTGAAAATTGAAATCGTTGTCCAGGACGACGTGGTCCCCCAGACCGTCGAAACCATTACACAGGTGGCACGGACAGGCCAGATTGGTGACGGGAAAATTTTTATCACGAATCTCGATGAAGTTATCCGAATCCGTACGGGAGAAACCGGCCCGGAAGCGGTCTGATTTGCTGACAGCTTCCATACGCGATTCGCTGTCATCAGGCCAGGCAGTCCTGTTTCGTTTTTCGTTTCAGCCTGGAACAGACCATGTCACGCACCGCGAACTCTAGTTCTGCACAGCAACCCTTCGTTGTCTATCGCACACAGCTGGAGCAGGCCAGACAACGAGGACGTGACCTGCTGCGCCAGGGAGCAGGCGGACTGCAAATCGCTACCGCCATCGCGGAATCCATCGAACAGCTGTTGCTCAAGATCATCCAGGATCAGTTCCAGGAACTTTCCGCAGCAGAACAGAAACGGATTCAGCAGAACTGCTCGATCCTGGTCATCGGCGGCTCCGGTCGAGGCTTAATGGCCCCCTTCTCCGATGTGGACATGCTGTTCCTCTATCGCAATCAGGTTGTTGATGAATTCTCGAACTTCATCGGCAACATTGTCCGCAACTGCTGGGACGCCGGCCTCAAACTGGGGCACAGTGTTCGTACGATTGCAGATTCCATCAAGATGGCCCGCACCGAACCCGAGTTTGCCACCGCGATGATCGAGGCCCGCTCCATCTGGGGAGATGAGCATCTGGCTGAGCAGTTGATTCGGTCTTACTACCGCCACGTCATCCTGTTTCGCAGACGCATCTTCTTCGAACAGTGCGTTGCCGCACGCTGGGAAGAACGCAAACAGCACGGCGGCGCGGTCATGCAGCTGGAACCCGATATCAAACGCTCGCCCGGCGGTCTGCGCGACATCCACCTGCTTCGCTGGACCGGTTACGCCCGCTACGGTACATCGAACCTGGACATGCTGAGACTCGATGGCCGTATCAACAGTCGTGATGTGCGAACCATCAAAAATGCCCGTGACTATTTACTCAAAGTCCGCATTCAACTGCATTATGAAGCAGGCAAACAGCAGGATCTGTTTACCAAAGATTCGCAACTCTGGATGGCCGAACAAAGACAGATTGAAGGCACCAACGGACAGCGTCCTGTCGAAATCCTGATGCAGGAATACTTCCGGCACAGCAAAGCAGTCGCGGAAATCACCGAACGCTTCATCAAGGCACATCGCCCCCTGCCCTTCCTGTCGCGGGCTTATGATTTCCTGATGACGCATCGTTCAGACGGAATCCTCAAAATCGCTCCCGACCACCTGGATGTCGTCCCGAAATATAGAAACGAAGTCTGCAACAACCTGGAAGAAATCCTCAAACTGTTCGATACCGCTTCGCTGTACGGCATCTCAATCGCCCCCGATCTGCTGGATGCCATTCGCGAAGCAGCGCTCAAGCTGCCACCCACAATTACCAATCGCTCGATCGATCTGTTCCGCGCGATCATGGGCCGCAGCACGCAGTTGGGCCCCACGTTGAGGATCATGTCGGAAACCGGCATCCTCAACCTGCTGATCCCTTATATGCAACATGCTTACTGTCTGTTGCAGTTCAATCAGTATCACAGCTACACCGTCGACGAACACACTTTCCGCGCCATCGAAGCAGCGGAATTATTCGCTGATGACGACTCCGCCCTGGGCAGTTCCTATCGCAATATCGAGGATAAGGATCTGCTCAACCTGGCGATTCTGCTGCACGACATTGGGAAAGGCTACGGCGAAGACCACAGTAAAATGGGCGCCATGATCGCAACAGACACCGCGGTCCGCCTGGGGCTCAGAGAGGACGAACAGAAACTGCTCGTCTTCCTGGTCTTAGAGCATCTCACGATGGCCCACCTGGCATTTCGGCGGGATATCTCTGATCCGGATATCCTCTTCGAATTCAGTCAGAAGGTCGGCAGCCCGGAAAAACTCCGCATGTTATACGTGTTGACCGCGGCAGACATCACTGCGGTTGGCCCCGGCGTGTTTACTGACTGGAAGTCGGAACTGCTCGCGGATTTATACGAACGCACCATGCTCCTGCTGGGTGGAAAGCATTCCCGCTATCATCGTGACCAGCGCCTGGCTCGCGTGAAACAGCTGGTCCGAAATCACCTCGACCTCCCCCAGATTCCCGAGTATGAAGAAGACCCTGACTCCTGGTTCACCGAGCTGTTTAATTCGTTCTCGCCACACTATCTGCTGGTCAATTCTTCAGAACGGATTGCCGCCGACATCAAAATCCTCCGCGACCTCCCACCGGATCAGATCGTGGTGGAGGGGGAATTCGAACCGGACACAGGCACGGTCAATTACCATGTGATCGCTCCCGCCATGTACTCACAGGCCTGCTTCCATCGCATGGTCAGCGTGTTTACTTCACGTCGCATGGAGATCATTTCCGCTCAGATTACGACCAGCGCCTCCGGTGGTGTCGTCGACAGTTTTCACGTCATTGATCATGACTTTGTGGATGAAGTTCCCTTAAGTCAGATCGAAAAAATCGAAGAGGAAATCCGCAAGGCCGTCAAAGGAGAAAGCGATGCCCGCACCATGTTCCTCTCCAATCAGCGGTTCCACGAATCAACTGAGCTGAGCGGAGAGTACGAACTGGGACGCGTGGAAATTGACAATCACTCTTCCAAACGCTGCACGATCATCGACGTCATTTCCAACGACCGCACCGGGCTGCTCTATATTATTTCCCGGGCCATCAGCCGCATGGGGCTCTCCGTCGTCATGGCGAAAATTTCGACGCACCTCGACCAGGTCGTCGATGTCTTCTATGTGATCGATGAACACGAACAGAAAATCATTGATGAGGGGCGGCTGCAGCAGATCAGACAGAAACTCGAATCAACATTGCATGACTTCGAACTTGAAGGCTACAAACGTTACCAGCGGGTCTGATTCCGGGTCAGCCGGGAATCACTTCCAGGAACGTCATTTCGTTTTCGACCACAATTTGGCAATCCGAAGCGGCCGCCGGCACGAGCAGCGTCTTACCCTGGAACAACTCGTAGCTTTCGGCACTGCACTCAAGCTGTCCCGTCCCTTCCAGCACGATCAGAATCTGTGCCCGGTTCACTGAAGGTAACCGCAGCGGACTCGCACTCTGATGGCGACGGATAGAAAAACAGGAAGACTCCAGCAGAGTCTCAACTCGATGATCGGCGTCCTGACGCAATCGAGGCTCGAGCAGATCAACTGGCCCCCGCTGGAAATTGATACTGTTGAATGCCTGCTCAACATGCAGAGGGCGCGGCTGGCCCGACTGATCCAGTCGGTTCCAGTCAAACAATCGGTAAGTGATATCGCTGGTCTGTTGAACTTCCGCCAGCAGGATCCCTTCGCCAATCGCATGCAGAGTCCCTGCAGGAATAAACACACAATCTCCCGGACGAACCGGATAACTGTGCAGACAGGCTTCGACATTCCCCTGTTCCAGTTGGGCTCCAAGTTCATCGGCATCAACGCCTGCCTTCAAACCGGCATAAATCCGGCTGTCGGGGGCGGCATCCAGAATCACCCAGGCTTCCGATTTCCCTGCTTTGCGGGCATCGAAGTCGGCCAGGTGTGAATCATCGGGATGGACCTGCAGGGAAAGTCGATCCGTAGCGTCGATGAATTTGATCAGCAGCGGAAATGTCGAATAGCAGGTTCCCGCACCGTACATTGCCTGGGGATTCTGACCGATCACTTCAGAAAGAGTCCACCCTGCATACTCACCACTGGCAATCAGGGTTGGTGCTTCGGGATGATCTGACAGTTCCCAGCTTTCACCGAAATCCCCTTCCAGACCGATCGGCTTCTGCAAGATTGTGCCCAGACGCTCCCCGCCCCACCGGGCACGCTTCAAGAGAGGCGTAAACTCCAGCGGCAATAACGTGGCCGTCGATTGGACTTCTTGCAAAGACATAACAGTTGGAAAGTAACACCAGACAACAAGATAGAAAAACTGGAAAAGATAGAAACCTTAACTATCCTAAACCACCAAACCTGTTGGTTGCAACTATAATCATACGAATTGAGCGCACCCGAGTCTCTGTTTTTTCAATCGTTTTCGGCGAATTCCTGATCTTGCCGAGTTCCAATTGCCATAAACGGGATCTCCTGCTAATCTCTCCCCCCCTGACCCCATGAGCGAGCCCCACAAACGACACTAATGTACACTTCCTGCCGTTGAAATTCTCCTGACGACACAAAACAACGGCCAGGAACACTGCTTCCCTACGAAAGGTGCTTACGTGGCAGACCTGGTAACCCAAACCTGCGAACTCGAACTTTCTATTGGTGATACAATTCAGGTTGGCGATCAGTTTTTAACGGTCGTAGATATTGAGGAAGACGAAATTCTGTTTCAACTGGATATGGACAACCCGGCTGAACGCGATGCAAATGCCGGCACAGCCCATCGTTCCTGTCGCTGATCAAAACTGATTCCAAAAACGACATTTCGCCTTCCAGCCGGTCAGGTAGACCGACCAGTTGGAAGAGATGCCTCTCCCGGTTTCTGCCGAGGAGGATCCCCGGGAAACAGGATCCAGAGTGGTATCTCAGGCACCGGGAGCAGTTCCTGTTTTGTTCTAATGATCATCGGTTGAAAACGAGGCAAATCCTTAAGCCAGATCGTGGACTGCGCATCGGCATAGACCTGTTTCCAGTCAGTCCGTTTCTTCAGATATCCCTGGACCGGTTGAGCTGCGGGCAGCAACAGGATTTCTGTTGGATACTCATCCAGCAATGGCGTGGGTCCAGACGAATCAGCGTTTAACTGCTGAAATTCAACCAGCTCCTGTTCCAGCTGCGCGGAATAGACAGTCCGATAACGCCCGTCAAATGCAATTCGCGACTCGGGAAACGTCTGCCAGATGACATATTGCGCCCAGCCATAGTCGGTAAGAATGTTCCCCCGCAGTTCCGCCTGCTGCAAGATTTCGATTGCAGCCACAGGCATACCCGGAGCCCGACTTTGTGTTTCCACTCCGATCTGCCAGGGTGCTACCTGCTGCTGCCAGAGTTTAACAATCGTATGCACGGATAATCCATAGATCCCCAGCAGGAGTCCCCCCACCAGGAACATCCGCAATCCGGTACGCTGCGCGCCTGCCCATCGCTGATGCAAACGTGGTAACAGCTTGTGAAGTCCTTCCGATAGAGGTACCGGCAGCAGGATCAGCACAGCAATCGCGAGCAATGCCACATGCCTGATATGGCTGAGTGCCTGATAGGCTACAACAATTATCAGCAGCACGTCGATCCATTCCCATTTACGTGACCCGAAAAACGCCAGGCCGATCAACAGAAAAGGAATATAATACAGGAGTGCCTGGCGCGCCTCCCACAAAGGCTGCCACTCCCGCACAATCTGTTTTGTTACCAGATGATCCCAGAGCATCTGATGCAGACCGACCCCGTAAGGATTGATCAGCGTCACAGCCCAGGCAAAGACGATCACAAATGCCAGTCGCCAGAAATCTGTCGGCCGATACATTCCCTGAGTCGTTTTCCAGCCCATCCAGCAGACGACCAACCCCTGGACTCCGACTCCTGCCAGGAACCCGCCGTGCGAATTAGACCAGAACAACATCAGGACCGGCAGATACCAGATCGCTTTACGTTGCGGATCAGTCAGATAGCCACGCAGCAGCAGAAGTGTCCAGGCAAAACAGCCAAAGGTCACCAGTTGAGGTCGCACAAAGACGACGAACTGTGACAGGCAAAACGCGGTATAAACCAGCAGCAACAGACCACCGGCCAGGCTGGCATGCTGCGATCTCAAGGCCAGCCAGCCTGGAATCATAATCATCAGCAGCCAGAAATTGCGCCAGAGCCAGAGACCGGTATTCCCGAATCGCAACCAGAGCCAGCCGAAGGAATCTTCGGAAAACCATTCATGATTGATCCAGGTTGCCCCCGGTTCGGTATAGCAGAACGGATCGGTATGCTCTACCAGCACATCCGCTTCCAGAGCACGAATCCCATACAGGGTATGCCCCCACAAGTCAGGATCAGCGATCGTTACGGTAGATATCAGAAACAGGCATGCGCACCAGATCAGTCCCAGGGAGATCAGCCATTCCCGCTGACTCATGGTCCATGCTCCAGCTGCCATTGGTGAATCAGATTCGCCCACTCCAGTTCCCCAAACGAAAAAAAGATCTGCACACAAAGGCACAGATCTTTTTTATTTCAATTTCTTATCAGCCCGTCAGGTTTCCGTCAGCAGCTTACTTGCTTTTCAGAATGTCTTCCAGACTGGGAAGTTCGTTATGAATGGGTTCCAGCCCCGGGACACCGTCGCCGTCAGCAGGAGCTTCTTCATATGTTGTCAGATCAATCTGCTCATAGATCCGGTCGAACATCTTGTGTGCGTAGGGAGCTTTTGGATTTCCTCCCAGGGCAATGATCTCACCCTTCTGACGCAAAATGTTGGTGTAGTTGTATGGCCGGAAGTAATAATAGCCATGGTATGCTGGAGCATAAGGATAGTGGGGATACATGTCCCCCGTCGTTTTCCAGTCACATAAGCAACGTTTCTTCAGTTTGCAGTGGCCATCACAGTAACTGCTGCCACACATACCACAGTATCCGTTCCCGCCTCCTGACTGACAGTACCCGTCCGACATGCACTCATGAGAAGCCGGGTAATTACATTCGTAAGAAACAGGAGAAATGGTTGCGGGAGCACTGACCGTGTTGGCTGGCGTGACTTGACCGTCAGACTGCCATACACTCAGACCAATGAGCAATGCAATACTCGCATTCATGAGACCACCTTTTGATATTTTATGTTGTATCTACAACTTAACTGGTAAGGTTAACTGGTGGATCACCACTGAATTCACTCTGGGTGGTACGCAATCAGACACCAGAGCAGGAGTTCTCCCACCATAGTTCAATTTCGTCTCAACATGCATCAGTTATAAAGTAGAAAACTGCTGAAATCGCCAGAATCTCTAATTTTGTACATTCTTGAACCACATTCAAAAAAAACCATCAACATCCCGTGATGGTTGTTCCGATAGAACTGATGCTGTGGGATTTGTCTTTGCGAATCTCCGCTTTGCAGGCACTATGATAACTGCAACAGTTTTTCTGGACCTGATGTGCACGACTATAACGGGAACTGCACCATCCGACCTGATACAACGACACCGCAGACATTGAGTGACACCCCGGAATAAGTATAAGTAACTGAAAAATTCACAGTCCCATGTAAGACTGTTTCTCGGGGCTGGTTCAAACCAATATACCTTTATATCCACACTGACGACCAAAGGATTGGGAGACGAGTATGTCTATTAACGCCTTATGGAAAAGACGCACAATGCTGGCACTCGCCTGCGGTGTCGCTTTGACGGCTTCGCCCCTTGCTGCACAGGTCCCGCCAGCACCTCCCGTTCCGGGAAAAATCAAAACAAATGGCTTCAAGGCTGGCACAGCAAAGAAGAACACACCAGTCGCAAGCACCAAAGTCAAAGAAAAGGTGCATCAGCTCGTTGATCAGATCTATGAATCTGAAGTCGAGTTGAGTGTCCAGCAGCGGCATTCCAAAATTCTGAAAATGAAAATGGACGTCTTCCGCGTCGCGATCGCCGATCCGACCAAGATTGAAGTCGTCGCATTCGGGTCACAGGAAGTCGAAGTGATCGGTAAAGAAACCGGAACTACGACCATGACCCTCTGGCTGGGAGAAGAAGCCAATCCACAAATCCTGAGCGTTCAGGTAAAAGTGGAAGGCGACAACTCCATCGATGACCTGCGTCGGATGGAATACAGTGAATTCCAGAAGATGATCAATGAATTCTTCCCCAACAGTAAAGTCCAGCTGATTCCTTTTGCTGACAAACTGATTGTGCGTGGCCAGGCTCGTGATGAGCAGGAAGCCGTGCAGATCATCACGATCATTCGTGCCCGGTCCGGTGGATCAGGAGTTGGCGGTGGTGGAGCCAACGGTGCTGGAGGAGGTTCGCTCTTCGCAGATGGTCAGGCTGCAGACCCCTTCCCAGGGGGAGCCGTGCTGCCGGAAGCCACTGTCATCGACATGCTTAAAGTTCCTGGTGAAAAACAGATCATGCTCAAAGTGCGAATCGCACAGCTGGACCGATCTGCTGCCCGGACTGCCAGCACCGACCTGATCGTACAAGCCGGAGAATTCGGCTGGAGCCAGATCTTTACCGGTGTTGCTCAGAACCTGGCCAATGGCGGTTCAGGACTCGTAACCGCATCTCTCAATAGTAAACACGTCGACCTGTTCATCTCAGCTCTGGCCCAGAACGGATATGCCAAGATCCTGGCAGAACCAAACCTGGTGACAATCAGTGGCCGTCCTGCAAACTTCATCTCTGGTGGTGAGTTTGCTGTACCAACCGTGGTTGGTGTGGGTGGGGCTCAGGCAGCGACCACAACCTTCAAAGGCTTTGGTACCCAGTTGACCTTCCTGCCGACCGTACTCGATAAAGATCGAATTCGTCTCCAGGTAACTCCGACTTTCAGCCAGGTTAACCCTGCTCTGTCGGTCAACGGGATCCTGGGGCTGGATACTCAGTCTGTCAGCACGACCGTCGATCTGCGTGAAGGTCAGGTACTGGCAATCGCCGGTCTGATTCAGGAACAGCAGCGTGGAGACTTGAACCGCGTGCCCTTCATCGGAGACATTCCGCTGGTCGGACCGCTGTTCTCTAATAAATCAGTACAACGGGATGAAACCGAGCTCATCGTGCTCGTCAGTCCTGAACTGGTCCATCCGCTGGAACCGGAAGATGCTCCGACAATTCTGCCGGGCATGGAAGTCACTGAACCAGGTGACATCGACTTCTACTTCCTGAATAACATTGAAGGCAAGCCGGACGTGCACCACAGAAGCACCGTCTGGTACATGCAGAAAAAACGGATTCACCAGCAACAGAAAGATTACATCCATCAGACAAAATCTGATAAGTACTACATCAACGGTGACTACGGTTTCTCTGACTAATCATCTTTAACTTCGCCTGATAAGAGACTATTAAAATATCAATCACATCGCTTCTCCTCGAACATGTGAAAGAAATAAACAAGGGATTAAACGATGTCAATACAACCCAAAATTGCAAGTTTGCCTGCTATTGCTTTAGCAGCACTGCTGGTCAGCGGTTGCCACCACAAAGGTTACCAGGCTCAGATCCCTCACGATTCTGTAGCCCCGCTGGGAACCATCAGTGATGATATCTGGCAGAAGCAGGAAGAAAATGGTGAAGCCTCCGACTTCGTAATCGTTGAAAGCGAATTCGTTGGCTCCACTGCCAAGTTAAATGCTGCAGGCGAAGACCACATCAAACAGATCGCGGTCCGCATGGCTTCCACCCCGTTCCCCGTGGTGATCGAGCCCAGCTCCATGTCTGTCGCAGAAAAATCTGAATACAAGTACCCGATTCATGGCAACGACGATCTGGACATGCATCGTCGCAACGTCATCGTCAAAATGCTGCAGGCGATGAACGTGCAGGATGCTGACGAACGGGTGGTTGTTGCTCCGGCCTTCACACCAGGCTTCGAAGGGTTTGAAGCATATCGTGCCTACAATAACGGTTTCCGTAACAATGGTAACGGAGGCGGCTTTGGTGGCTTCGGTGGCTTTGGCTCCGGCTTCGGTGGCGGCGGCGGTGGAATCGGCTTCTTCTAAGCCGGAAGTTTCCTGCTGAGCAACCTCAACTACAGTGGACGGATTCTTCGGGGGATCCGTCCACTTTTTATAACGGTTTAATCGAGTCGTACCAGTAACAATCTCTGAAAGCGTCATTTTAATTTCGACGCTCTCACCACGGTTTCGATCGAAACGGAATTCAGTCTGAAATAACGCCAGGACACAATTATGAACAGCAATGGATTGTTTTGTTCAACTTTGATTCTCTGCACGCTCGCTTTCCAGGGATGCTCGCAGTTGAATACACAGGTTTCCAAAGTGAAGTCTGTGCTTCCCGGTGGGAAAGAAAAAGACGAGAACGCTCTCGCTGCCGCCCGCTCAATGGAGAGACAGAAAGAGTGGATCGGGGCCAGGGAGAAATACGAATCTTACCTGAAAAGAAACCCGCACAGCGTGAAGGCCTGCCATCGACTGGGGATTGTCTGTTCGCACCTGGGCGATACCGTTGCAGCCACCCGTTATTTCACCCAGGCCAGGCAGCTTGACCCGAACAACTCAGAAGTGCTGAACGACTTCGGCTATGCCCTCTACCAGCGGGGCCAGTACGAAGCCGCTGAAAAAGCACTCGCCGCAGCTTTGCAGAACGATGCTAAAAACCCACGAATCATGAATAACCTCGCACTGGTTGTCGGGCATCAGGGACGCTTTAAAGAGAGCTATACCATGTTCCGCAACATCATGTCCGAAGCAGAAGCGCATGCCAACGTCGCCTACATTCATACCCAGCGCGGCGAAGGGGAACTGGCACTCAAAGAATATGATCTCGCCCTCTCAGCAGACCCGGATCTGACTTCCGCAGGACAGGGAGCAGCGGAACTGGCATTGCTCAAAGATCGCATGCTCGCCCACAAGACAGCAGAAGCGGAAGCACAACTGGCAGCAGCGTCCGCTGAAAAACAACCGCAGCCCCAGGACAGTGCGAAAGCAGCTGCACCGCAGAAGACCCGGTCACTGGATAAACCCACTCAACTGGTCAGCCTGAAAGCTTCTGCAGAAACCCGCGCGGAAAAACGTGAAACACTGACACAAAGCAAACCAGCTTCTGAAAAAACAAAGCTGATCAGTCAGGTCTCACTGAAGAAGGAAATGGAATCGGCAGCACCGGTTAAAGTACAACCCTTCCGGAAAATTCCTGATAATCCGGCACCGGTTAAAACCGCTACCCGAACAGCTTCGGTTCAATCCAAGCCCGTTGTGACCCGGACCATCCCTCAACCCAAAGTGGAAGCAAATCCTAAACCACAACGGGAAGAGGCACCTCTGGAAATCAACCCCTTCCGATCACTCGATGAAATCGAAGAGGAAGCACCGGTTATCATTCGTATTTCGAATGAAGTACCTGCTCAAGACAAGACTGCTGCTTCGGAAGAATCCCTGTTTCGTGCACCGGGTGAACTCGCACAGCCGTAATGTCACAGACTACTTGACTCGCGCCTCGATGGATCTGACCGTCGAGGCAGCCTGAAAACGGAAACTTTTATTCTTCGTTTTACGTGTCACCTCGTCGATTTTCTTCAGACTCTTTTCCGTGCCAATCTCTTTTAAGACGCGCATCACGTTCACCGTTGTCAGAAAATCTTCAGGGGCAAGCTGTTCCAGTACCGCATCTTCTGCATCGCTGCCGTACTTAATCAGCTGATTTCCCGCCTGATGAGCTCTGGACCGATCACACAACAGCCCTGCAACCGCCTCGGTCCCCTCATCAGTCTGAAGCTGCAATATGGCCTGCATTACGTTTTCCTGTCCCAGAATATTAACTTCGGGTAACAGTTTAATCATGGCGGGTACATTCTCTTTGGTTGACCAGACCACCAGAGCTTCGGAAGCATCCTTGACAATAGTGATGTCTTTACTCTCCAGGAGTCCAATCAGGATCCGCGCTACTTCCGGATTTTTCTTCGTCGGTTTCGCCTGGCTCAGTTTTTTCAGAGCCGCTTTGCGCTGCAGCAGATTCGTTGTCGACAAATCCTGCAATATTCCTGTCAGCGCGGCATCCAGGTTTTCAGGGACCTCAAATTTCGCTGCCGCTTCCCGCTTCTGCATTTCGGCTGCATGCTTCTTGCGTAACTCGGCCTGCGCAGCCTGCTGTTGTGCCAGCTCTTCCGCCGTCAGTTGCTGCGACGTGATCGTAATCGGGATCCGATGGGTCGACGACTCACTGCGTCGCACCATTTTATAATTCAACTTGAGCTCTTTGACCGCGCCCTGTTGTTTATCAAACTGAATCTGCCCTGAGCCCGTCAGTTCTACCTCAGGCCCGTCTTCAACCATCGCAATCGTGCGATAGCTGTGCTGCACCTTGATCGTCACAAGATTCCCCTGCTCACCTTCAATTACATATTCGGTCGACTTTTTGGCTTCCAGCGTTTTCTCCACATTGGGCCCACGGAACGGAAGTGCCATCCGGTCGGATGAGATCACGGAAATCTTCGCTTTGTCCTGCTCAGACCATTCCGCTTTACCAGCAGGAGAAAGCGGAATCAGATTGATCTGAGACAAATGCCCGATCAGATACGGCAGCAGCGATGACCCTTTGACCGTCTCGATTTCCCCAAACCGATTCATGACAATCTCATGCGGATTCATCACCCCGGCCATGCTGCCAGTCAGTCCCGCAAAGGGATTCGAATGAGGCATTCGCGGCGCAGGCGGGATGATCAACCGTCGTCCCTTGTCGCGTTTGATTTTACGCGTCGAGTTCAGGCTACCATTGCAGCGGATCGTCAGGCTGTCATCTGTCGCTTCTGTCACACGATATTGCTCAATTCCACTGAGCACTTCTGTGGAATCTTCCAGATCCACTTCAATTTCAATCCGATAAGCCAGTTCCTGCCCCTGCTTCCATTGGTACTTTAAAGCGACCGGATCGGCAGCAGACAACAGCGCAGGCAGGCCTGCAGTCAAGAACAGAACCAGACCGCAGAAACGTCGTAATTCCCGGAATGTATTTGAGTGCATCGAACTCTCCCCTGCTTATTTCCTGCCGAAACCCCGGCGACAAAAGCGTACAGACACTGTATCCATCAGTATACAGCCCCTGACGGGAAATGCACCTGCTTTCTTGCAGGAAGGCGAAATCACTCAGCAGGCACTCAGCCCTTCAGCAGCCAGTCGACCGCAGCGTTCTGGGAGTTCGCTTTCCCCTGGAAGAGCTCTACCTTGTTCAACAAACCTGCTGAATTATAAGTCGACTGTACCAGTTTCGGGACAGCGGCCGAGCTGCTGGCCAGCCAGAGTGCCGCGGGTTCACAAAGCGAGAGCAGGCCCGGCACATCACCATATTTCACGGCACCCGGCCAGAGACGCAGATCGCGAATGTTCGTAATCTCCGCAAAACGGAAGCCGCCGGGATCCACGGCCAGTTGTTTAACCAGTTCCGGTGAATGCGCACAGGCAGCAGCCGCTCTCACCCCGGAAAAACCAAAGCCTGCGACTGCGATCGATTGCGGCTGACTCTCGTGATGCTTGCAATACGCCAGGGCATTCAGAATATCGTGCACCTGTCTGGCAAAGACTGGATGATTATAGCCCAGTGTGTAGCCGGCAAATTCCCGTGGATTCTTGACGACAGGCATCTCGTTAGGGGCAGGTTGAATCTGATTGAATTCGCCCTGGTACAAAACGTCAATCCCTGCGACCGCGGTCCCTCCATCGACCAGCTTCTGCACGGGATCGACCAGTTTTCCATCTGCTTTGAGTAAACCGGACTTTCCGGCATCGGTCAGCCAGAGTACTACTTTCCGATTCCATTGGTCGGGCAGACAGAACAGCGCCGGCGTCACTTCACCGAATCGCTGATTCTTAATCAGTGTGTGGTACTGCTTATAACCTGTCAGCTGATCTTCTGAAATGGTTTCGGTTTCCAGATCTTCAGCCGCAGGCAGCGTACGCCCAATCAGCACCTCAATCGCTCCACCCACCACGCGACGATATTCCGCCAGCGATGTCTGATCGTGGGGTGTCAGTGCTTCGATCTGGCGGGCGTTGTTGCGTGCCAGCGTATGTAGAATTTTAACTTCAGACTGCTCATCCCCCGGCGGCGCTGGATACTCTTTGCTCCAGACGGTCATTTCCTCTTTCGTCAGCGGTTTAAAGTCAGCCTCGACAATCGGTGACTCCAGCCCCAGCTTGAAGTGCTTGTTGAAAAACTCATACATCATTGCCCGGCTGACATAGTTGTAATTGTGAGGGAAGGAATAATATTTCCCCTCAACATCGTCCGGTGCTCCCATCATTTTGAAATGCTGTTTGAGTTCGGGCAGCCCCTTGGTTTCTATTTCTTTCGTCCAGTCATTCGCTGCCGTCATTCCCAGCGGCCGTGGCGCCACCAGTGCCGCGAACTCCACGTTCCCCGTTTCGATCCGCAGATAGGTCGCATTTTCACAGGTACAGCCCCCCTGCATCGCAGTCGAAACCATCACCGCCGGAAAAGCTGCCTTGATGCGGTCATCGATCGCGGCCAGAATGAATGTCTGCGTCCCCCCTCCACTGGCACCGGTAATTCCAATCCGGGATTGATCCACTTCGGGCAATGAACAGACCCAGTCCAGGGCCTTGATGGAGTTCAGCGTCTGCAGTCCCAGTGCGCTGATCAGCCGCAGTTCCGATTGCGCGCTGAACAGTCCCCAGTTTTGGGCGCTCGACATCTCCGGACGCTGCTTCGCAAAACGATGAATCAGATCGTAGCTCAGGCAGACCCCATCCGCGTAGCCCAGCATGTCATAATGAAAGACCATGCACCCCATGCGTGCCAGTTCCACACAACGGGCCTGCAGTGGATATCGACCGCCAACTTCGTATTTCTCCGCTCCCGCTTCGATATCCGCTTTGACGCGTGTTTCACCACTGTCATAAAACCGGCCGTTCTGAAAATGACCATGCGGCGAGAGCACCATCGGCAGCGGTCCCTGCTTGCCTTTGGGACAATACAGATTCCCCGTCACATACAGACCGGGGGAGCTTTCGAAAAAGACTTTTTCAACCGTGTATTCATCCCGGTCCACTTTGCCGTGTACGGTGGCGTTTATCTTTGTGTTTTCAGGCTCGGGCCAGACGCCGGCTGCGACTTTGATCTGCCGCCGCACATATTCAGCACGCTCTTCCCAGGCTTCAGGAGATTCACTGGGGGTGAAGGGGAAATAACCATTCAGATCTTTCAGTTCTCCCAGCCGACTGTCTTTGAAACCGGGGCCCTGCTCTGCCGCAAACACACTTCCCGCCGGGGCCCCTGCCTGCAGCAATCCCGCTGACAATAAAGCCCAGCCGATATTCTGTAATGCTTCTCTGCGCTCGATTGAGAACTGATCGTCTTTCTGCAACATCATCGCCCCGCTTTCCTGGATGGATTAACGTATCAGAGTCGTTTTGCTGAACCCTCAGCAGGTAAGGAATACATCCAGTCTAACCGGAAAACAGCAGGCCATGCCAGCCTGAGCAGACTTTTTAACGACAGTGATCACTCTCGTCCCGGAGAGGCTCAACCGCGCTTTCGCACCCAGAGCACGCCACCGATCACCACGACCAGACCAATCCCTGCTGCCAGGCTCCAATATAAGGAAAAGGATTCAGGCTGAGGTGCCGGATGATAGCTGGGCACATGCAGCTGTTTCCCCTTCGCGAGGGAATCGGGATGGTTCGGAAACCTGGTGGCAGTGATACTCAAATCTTTCCAGAGCACCTGGACCGGCGTTTCCGGATCGCTCTGCTGAGCTCCCAGACGCAGCAACTCCACGTCAGCGGTTCCCAGTTCAACCTGCCGCAACTCGCGAAACTCATCCGAGGAATCCTCCGTGACCAGGAACTTCAAGAGTCCGCCGGTCCGAACCAGTTTTAATTTCCCGGAATTGACACTGGTGTCATACAGTTTCACATCATAGTTACGTTTCTCATCCACCGTACTTGAGAGCATGGTGCTGAAGACATGCTTCTTTCCCGGGCGCAACAGACGTCCCAGCGCGACTGCTGACCCAGCCTCGTCATTCAGTTTCAGATAAAGGCTTGGTCCCAATCCATAGCCGGCTTTGGGATCTTTCCAGACGGGCACTTCGTAGGCAGCAGTGATTTCAAAATCCCCCTCAATCTGGAAACGGGGGCTGATCCCCAGCGTGGGGAGCTTATGCCCTGCAGGAATCCGGAACAGCAAACCTTCAGGACGAGGCTGAAACAATCGCACCGTTCCCCTGCCAAGGGGAACCAGAAGTTTATTATCGAACTCTTCTCCGCGAAAGCTGAAATAGGCTTCGCGCGTCTCGGATTGCGCCAGCACCGGCGCAGATATCCCTCCCAGAATCAGGATCAGCATAGCGTAGACAGAACACTTCATATGCCTGCCCCTGAGGTCGCTTCGCCTCCGGCTCGGGTCCCCAGGGCACGCCAGAGTTCATCATTGATATTTTCATTGACGAAACGCACGCTCCCATCTCCCATCAAAACATTGACCCCTCCCGTGTGCCAGCTGGTGGCATTCAGGATCACCCCGTCCCAGGTAAAACCATTTTTGCAGTTCGTACGGTTGGGGGTCCGCACATGGTTATAGCGGGTCCAGTTCATGTTCCCCGCCAGCCAGGTCTGTCCCGACTCCACATCGTACTGATACGCCCCCGCAGTCTGCGGGGTCAGACGGCCGCAGGCATCACTGAACTGGCTCTCGGTCCAGACTCCCTGCAGATTATACAGGTCGGAAAGTGGATCGATCAGCGTATCATCCCAGCTTCCTTTAACATGCTCACTGAACATCGCCGTATTGGTGAGACCGTCTTTGACATCGTCCAGTTTCACACTGCTGATCTGTCCGAACATACCATTCCCGTCCCGACCGGACCAGGAACTTCCGTTGCACGTGCGATAATTATTGGGCCCCCAGCGACTCTGCAGACGATCCAGATCACTGGGACAGAGAAAGACTTCCAGTCGGGCCGCAGCAGCGGGGCCGTTAATGACCTCATCAAATCGACGGGCCAGTTCCTGCTGATCATCGTTGGCCGCATTCACAAATGGATAGAACGGGGCCACGTTGAAATTGAGCTGGTTATAAACCACTGACTGATCCAGATAAGGCAGCAGCATGGCATGCGCGGAATAGCGACGGTCTTCGAGTGTGCCCAGTGAAGAAACAGGACCGTCATAGTCGAGGCCAACCCCAAACGGGAGCACCGAGTGCGCTTCATGGTAGGACTGAACGGCAATCCCCAGCTGATGCAGGTTATTGGAACACTGCATTTTCCGTGCAGCTTCACGTACGGCCTGAACCGCGGGGATCAACAGTGCAATCAGCAGACCGATAATGGTGATTGTCACCAGAATTTCAATCAGGGTGAATCCGCACCGTTTCGGGTGGTCAGTAGACAACGGGACGATCCCCTTTCTCTTAAACGCCAGAACTCAGCGGAGCCTGTCTGGCGACAGATCACGAAATAGAATGCCTGCACTCAGTAAGACCTTCACTGCACTTACTTTTCTTCACCGAATCTAATATTTACCTAAATTTACCAGAAATTTTTGATTTTCACGGGTAGGAAAACAGGCTCACTATACAACTAATTAGTGGCAAACTGATATTGGTCAGACTTTCAGAGATAGACAACTATCAAACAACTACTGGTTGTTATCCGTGTATCTACCTATCTCTCTCTGGTTCCGATTCGCTGGTTAACAGAGTTTCTTAAGTTTTCAGAACCTGTTTTTGAATCTACCGGCCTGATCTATGAACATTTTATCAAATATTCAGAAAAACATCAGTCAGCCTGTTTTAATCAGACAAATTATAAAGTGTTGTTATTTAGCCACTTATAAACAGTTTTTTTGATTTTCTCCACAAAACCCGTTGAGGGGCCATTGAAACGCGATTGTTTTTAGGGCCCGATACTTGTCCTGTACACGCTAGTATACTAGAATAAGGGCACATACAAAATTCAGGACTTTTTAGTTTTTCACAATAACACCCTCTACTGTTATTTTCCTGAATCCGTATGCGGCTTTTTTCTTAACTCAGGTCCGGTGTGGCCTGAGGCAACAATGAGATTTCCTGGCCGTTTCAGGAATCAATGATTAGTTCACCCTAGAATTCAGAAACGAGGTACTTTGTTATGGCAGGCACCAAAGCAAACCTTACCCAACGACAGCAGGAGATCTACGATTTCCTGAAAGACAAAATTATCAATCGTGGCTACGGCCCCACCGTGCGTGAAATCGGAGCCAACTTTGGCATCCGCTCTCCCAATGGTGTGATGTGTCACCTCAAAGCCCTTGAGAAAAAAGGGTTGATCACCCGCGAGTCTCACATGTCTCGTGCAATTCAGCTCTGTGACCACTCCCAGAAACGGACTCGTCTCCCTCTGGCTGGTCAAATCGCTGCCGGCAGTCCTGTACTCGCCGTACAGGATGATGAGCACATCGACTTCGGACCATTGTTCGACCCAGATGATCAGTTCTGCCTGAAAGTCAAAGGGGTCTCCATGATCGAAGATCAGATCGCTGACGGAGATTACGTCATCGTCCACAAACAGAACACCTGCAAAGAAGGTGACATTGTGGTTGCTCTGGTCGATGGTCAGGAAGCGACTCTGAAACGCTACTACTCAGAAGGCGACCGGATCCGTCTCGAACCGGCTAACTCCAGCATGCAGCCCATTTACTCCAAAAATGTGGACATCCTGGGAGTCGTCACCGGCGTCATCCGTAAATACTAAGCTGCGAATTCAGCCCCTGGCTCATTGAGTCACCGGGCTGACCAAGCTCAAATAAAAATGCTCTGGTAATTCACCAGAGCATTTTTTTTTACTGTATCACAAACAGCCAGCGATCCCTGCACTTCAGCCGGCAGCGCGGGTCTGATACTGATTCAGCTTGTTATACAGTGTCTTTAAGGCAATTCCCAACTCGGCAGCACACTTGGGTTTGTCTCCATCATGCTTATCCAGAACGTGATAAATCACTTCCATCTCGATATCACGTAACGTCTTACCTTCCATCCCTTCGGTCCAGTTCACACTGGTAGAACCCGACATGGGAACGGAAGAATTTCGTGTCAGATTGGAAGGCAGATCTGCAGGCTGGATCTGAACGCCATCCCACAGAATCACGGCATGCTCCAAGGCATTGGCCAATTCCCGCACGTTCCCTTTCCAGTCGTATTCCTGAAGAATCTCGACAGTCTCAGGAGCCAGAATATCCTGGGGAATGGAATCTTTTTTCAGATGCCGCTTGAGCAGTACCCGGGAAATTTCCGGAATATCACCTTTCCGCTCCCGTAACGAGGGCAGATTGATTTCGAACGTATTCACCCGGAAATAAAGGTCTTCACGGAATGTTCCCTCACCGACCATTTCCTGCAGATCCCGGTTGGTTGCACAGACGATTCGCACATCAACGTGGAAGGTCTCGCTGTCACCCACACGGCGGACTTCGCCGGATTCCAGAAACCGCAGTAATTTGACCTGCATGGTTTTATCAAGCTCACCCAGTTCGTCCAGGAACAGGGTTCCGCCGTTTGCAATTTCAATCAACCCTTTACGGGGAGTATCTGCGCCGGTGAACGCGCCTTTGCGATGACCGAACAGTTCGCTCTCCACCAGGTTTTCGGGCAGGGCACCACAGTTCACAGGCACAAACGGCATTGAGGCCCGGGCACTCAAATCGTGAACACGGCGCGCCACCAGTTCCTTACCGGTCCCGGTTTCACCCAGAATCAACGCGGTCGAGTCGGTAGGTGCGATCTTCTCGATCAGCTTTTTTACTCGCAGCATCGGTGGAGTTTCGCCCACGATCTGACACGGGCCTTCCACACTTTTCAGCCGTGACTCGAGTGCGAAATTCTTGTTCTGCAGCGAGCGTTTGTCAGCCACTTTCTGCAGAACAGTCGCAATATCAATCAGCTTACAGGGCTTAGGCAGGAAGTCATACGCGCCGCGGCGGATCGCCTGAATCGCTTCGTCAATACTCCCGTGACCGGTGCTGATAATCACTTCGGTTTCAGGAGAGACTTTATTGATATGATCGATCACATCCCAGCCACTTAAGCCAGGCATCCGCAAGTCGACAATCGCTGCGTCAAATGTGATTTTATCCAGTGCCGTCAATGCCGACTGACCGTCCTCGCAGATGGTGACATCATGTCCCATCCGAGGCAGTTCGATGCGCATCACCTCGCGAATGGCTGCTTCATCATCGACAAACAAGACCCGTAATTTATTAACCGAATTACTCAACTTGTGCTCCTTCTTCCTGCTTTGACATCCTGTCAAAGAGAAAGCCATTTAACAAATTTCTTAACCGAATGGTATTCTGGAAGGAATCGGGGAAAGGCTCTGAAAAGCAGTTGTTCCTGAAAGGAGGCCCCGACTGCTTTTCGAGGATCAACGTTCACACTGACCTCTCCGGAACCGGAAGATCAGCCACGACCTTTCTCTGCACGAGTTGCATCAGATCGGGATAGGAATTATCGAGAGCAATCTGCTGTACAGAGAACATCCATTTTCTCCTGTATCGTTAACTTTGTGTGAATCATTAGTGGGGAGAGACGTGTAATATCAGATTTTGAAAATCGTGGCAATCGGAGAATCAGAGAAAAACTGTTCTCCAGCAGGCTTTCTAAATCTTTATGCAGCCTTGTTTTGCAGCTTGGCTTTTTTCGGGAGCTCCACAAAAAATGTGCTCCCTTTTCCCGGCCCCGCACTTTCGACTTCGATCTCGCCACCGTGGTCCTTCACGATTCGATGCGTGATCGACATGCCCAGTCCAGTGCCAGTTCCATCGGCCCGCTGAGTAAAGAAGGGATCGAACAGACTATCCATGACTTCCGGCGACATACCACAGCCGTCGTCTTTGAAAATGAGCGTCACAGAATCGACATGCTCACGGACCTGGATCTCCAGACTGCCCCCCACATCCATGGATTCCAGGGCATTGGTCATGATATTAAGTGCCACCTGCTTGATCTCGGCCGGATTAAACTCGGCCCAACAGGCTCCCCGTGGGGAAAACTGGATATTCCGTCCTTTGAGACGTTTGATCAGGCTCACCATCGAGCAAACCTCTTCGATGACGGCGACCAGATCATTTTCGCTGCGAACCGAATTCTGACCGCGGGAGAAGTCGAGCAGTTTGGAGGTAATGTCCCGGCAGCGCATCGCTTCGCGTTGAATCAGTCCCAGATACTGCTCTACGACATCCAGATCATCCTCCGGGCAGTGTGGCTTCAAGTCTCCCATCCGGCCCTGCAGGGATTCGGAAGCCATGGAAATCGCAGAGAGTGGATTATTGATCTCGTGGGCCACCCCGGCAGCCAGCACACCGATTCCCGCCAGTCGCTCAGACCGCACCAGTTGCCTGCTGCGTTCATCCACTTTGTGATTCAATTCGTCCCGTTTTTCCTTGAATCGCTGTGTCATTTTATTAAAGGCTTCGGCCAGTTCGGCCATTTCATCTCGTGATTTGATTTCGAAATGATGGTCAAAATGCCCCTGGGCCACAATGCGAGCTCCGGAGTGCAGTTCCTGGATGGGAGCCAGGACGGTTTTGTAGCCATACCAGATCAGACAGCCAAAGGTAATAAACACGATCAGACATGTGACCCAGACCAGGTTATAGCGGGAACGATAGACCCGCGATGCCCGCTCAATCACCGATTTCATGCTGGAAGGGACTTCTTTGACTTCCAGAATCAGACTTTCCAGATGGGCCACTTCCAGGATCATCTGCTCAGCGACCTTCAGCCTCTGCTTGGGATCTTCCAGTTGCTCCGCCATCAGGGAGAGGTGGTCCAGGCGTTTCATAACAGCACTGTGTTGACTGAACTGGGAGTTAACAAATCCGCGCCACGTCGACAGGGAAGGATCCGGCAGGCGATCGACCTTCTGCAGAAAGCCTGGAATTTCGTTATCTTTCACATCCTGCAGCTGTTCTTTAAATTTCTGCTGATAATGGGCACTGGCAGCGGGACGGGAATGACGGATCTTCTGCAGCGGTTCATTCAGGGAGACGACGGATACGATCAGTCGATCGCGATCGGGCAGGCTGTCCAGCGAGTATTTAAAGTCCGCCACCGTATTTTGATAGGAAAGCAGACCGGAAACCGCACCATAGGCCAGCAGGATCAGCATGAAGAAGATAATCCCCAGTCCGACCCCCAGTTTCCGCCTGATTGTTTGTGTAAAGAACACACCGACCTCCGTGTCACAAGTCCTTCAGATCCTCTGAAATAAGTGCCAGATCATACCGGATTCACTTCAGAAGTCCAATGTTAAATCGGCAATATCCTGCAGGTGTACAAAAAGGACAAATGAGGCTTCCATACCGGCCGATATTTACTCTCCCTGCTGGGACGTGGGGGGATTTTTCTTCCAGCGCGCCTGATGTACCATTTCCTTGCGATAGGAGTGCAGCCCGGTCATCAGAATATCAATGGCACGCGAAAAATCCCGAAAGGCTTTGAGGTACTTCTTCTGCTCGAGTTCTTCCTTAGCCTCATAATAGATTTTATTATGATTCGACCACTCGATCGTCCACTCCTCCTCCATCGCGGCCCGCTGTAACTCCGATTCCATGGTGGTCAAATACTGCAGAAAATCAGTATTGAACTTCAGTCGCTCGGACCGATAAGGCCGCCACTCAACGGTTTTATTATCCAGGTAGTCCTTATTTTTGCCGAGTTCCCGTTGAGCAAAGACTTTTCTGACGAGCAGCATCACCAACAGAGACATGCCTCCAAAAGCCAGAAACTCCCCTTTGTTAAACTGGGTCAGCAACCACATCACGATGCCGGTCGCCACCATCAGCGAAGCTCCCCAGACGCCCGCCAGCCACAACCACTCCCGGTAGTCTTTCTCCAGTTCAATCTCTGGTTCAGCATCAGGCTCCTGCTGCTGTGGAAGATTCCCATCAGGCAAATCGCCCACCCGCACAATGATCACTGAGATATTATCGGAACCGCCACGGAGGTTCGCCAGATTCACCATCAGCCGACAGGCATCACTCGGATCGAGATACTTGGAGATCATCCCGATCTCATCATCCTTGAGATGACTGGTCAGCCCGTCACTGCAAAGAATATAACGATCCCCTTCCAGCACCGGGTAGGGTCCTTCGATATCGACTTTGACCACCGGCTCTGGTCCCAGAGAGCGCGTAATCACATTCCGTGGCTCATTCAGGTAAACCTCTTCCGGCTTCATCCGTCCCTGGCGAATCAGTTCCCACTGCAGACTGTGATCGAAGGTCAGCTGGTCGATCCGGTTTTCGCGGACGCGATAGACCCGGCTGTCGCCGACATGACCAATCACGGCCCCTTCGGGACAGAGGCAGAGCGTGCTGCAGGTCGTTCCCATCCGCATGAATTCGCGGTTGGCCATCCCCCGTTCATGAATCGCCTGGTTGGCGATTTCGACGGCGGTTTTCAGAGATTTGGCAACAGGGCCCGGCTTGTTTTTGAAGAAGGTATGCGGAACGGTTTCAGAGGCGATCTTACTGGCCAGTTCACCAACAGCATGCCCCCCCATTCCATCGGCGACCAGAAAGAAATGCCCATGGTCCCGCCAGCTTTCCTGATCTTTACAGATCCGGACGGAAATGGAGTCTTCATTATTCCGTCGTCGAAAGCCAACATCACTCTGCGATGCGAACTGAACTGGATGTTCCCAACGCATTGAATCCCCTCAAAACAAGCCACTACAGTGCATAGATACTTTACTATTTCATATCTTGGTGAGAATGCAAATCAAACACCAGTGCACACTTTATGAATTCTGTGTTTTTACTGAAAACCCGCAGAATTCTCCTGATTTCCCGATAGAATCCAGATCGCCACTCTCTGCATATCTTTGTCTGGAAATCAGGTTGCTGCCGCTGATCAGCGGGCGTCCGGCATCGTTTTTCCGGTCAGATTATAGACGTAGGCCATGATCTCGACAAAGACCTCGTACAGTTCGAAAGGAATTTCCTCGCCGGCTTTCACATCGCGATACATCTGTCGCGCCAGCGGCTTCCGTTCGATAATCGGAATCCCATGTTCATTGGCGATCTTCCGGATCTGCAACGCGATCTCCCCTGCCCCTTTGGCCACAACAACCGGTGCCGGCATTTTCTCCGGGTCGTACTTGATGGCAATCGAAATATGGGTCGGGTTGGTGATCACGACATCTGACGTCGCGACCTGGGAGAGTTCCTGCGAGAGAGCCAGTTTGCGATGCGCTTCGCGGCGTCTCTGGCGGATCAGCGGATCCCCGTCCATCGACTTCATCTCTTCGCGGACTTCCTGCTTACTCATCATCAGGTCTTTTTCATGCTTCCATTTCTGAAAGGCAAAATCCAGTCCGCCCAGGATAATCAGCGCCAGGGCCAACAGGATGCCCAGCTCGATCGACGAGTTGAAAATGTCGCGCATAATTGTTTCGGGAGGCGCCCCCATCAACGCCAAAAAATTGGGAAACACGAGATAACTGAACCAGACCGCGATCAGCACCAGCAGCGTAATTTTCCCCAGGCTGACTCCCAGCTTGACCAGTCCGCGAATCGAAACAATCCGCTTGGCACCTTCAATCGGATTCAGGCGTTCCCATTTGATCTGCAGCACATCCGGGGTCATCATGAATCCGACCTGCACGATATTCAGGATGATGGCAGCAATAAACAGAATCAGCATCGTCAGAGCAGATCCCTGCAGAAACTGTTTAATGATCGCCTGCACGCGCTCCATGATGACCGCCGTATCGACGCGCAGCCAGACCGGGCTGGTCAGCGTCGCTTCCATCAGATTCTTCATGTCGTGGCTCAGACTGACCGCAAAGAAATAGAGCACACCCGCGGTCGCCAGCATCATCCCCGCCGCATTGAGGTCGGTACTTTTCGCAATGTTCCCCTTCTCGCGGGCCTCATTGCGCCGGCGATCCGTCGGGTCTTCTGTTTTTTCTCCGGTATCATTCTCTGCCATGCTGAATGAATCTCAATTCGAACTACATCACGGTACTGCGGCTGATCTGATCGATGGCATTGGGAATTGATTCGACCACAATGTCAGCGGCGCCAGACAGGGTGAAGATCAGGACAACCAGACTGACAATCGCACGAATCGGAAAGCCGATCACCAGCACATTGATCTGGGGAACCGTATGTCCCAGGTACCCCATCGCCAGCGAAATCAGGGCACTGATCGCCAGCAGGGGCGCGGCAACTTTGATCGAAAGTACCAGCGACTGATGCATCAGGGACTGCAACAGATCCAGCGTATTGGTTGAGACAATCCCCTCGCCGACGGGAAAGATCTGGAACGTATCGATCAACGCCGAAAGCATCAGCAGATGACCATTGATCGGCTCCATCAACAGAAAGACCGCGATCCCCACATAATACAGGTACTGGCCACTCAACGACGCGTTCATGTCAAAGCCGGGATTAAAGACTTCCCCCAGTGCCATCCCCGCCTGCTGATCAATCATCTGACCGGCCATCTGCAGACTTAATAGAATCAGGAACACCCCGAGCCCCAGGGCAAACCCCAGCGTCAACTCACCCAGAATCGACCAGGCATAGTCCAACAGGGACGCCGGCATATGCGTGACGAAGCGGTAATCGTTGACTGTCAGTTCCCGTTCTCCCTGGCGACCACTGCTGACGAGCAGCTCCTCAAAGCGTTTCTGCAGATGCGCGGGGACTTCATCCTGGCTGAGTCGCTGATCCTGATTGGCATCCAGCTGATAGAAACCAACGGTCACCTGTTCGTGCAGCGTTGGTGTGATCAGAATCGACAGGCACACAATTAACAGCACCCGGATATTCGTCGGAAAGATCGGCTGCCCGAAGACCGGGCCGATAATCATCAGGCCGCTGATCCGAACCAGTACCAGCGTGAAGGCATAGAACTGCAGCATCGCCCATTGCAGAATCTGACCAGGTGCCAGCTGCAGAATGGGATTCACCAGATATTGATCGAGCAGTGCGCTCACGGCCTTCTCTTTACTACTTCAGGTTTCGAGGTCGGCTTCAGAGCCGCGACGGAATGTTGGTGATCAGACTGGTGCTATACTCCATCATCAGGGCTGTGATCCAGGGCAATGTATACAGAATCGCCAGCACCATCATGATGATTTTAGGCACGAAACTGATGGTCTGATCCTGAATCTGGGTCACCGCCTGGCCGATACTGATCACCAGACCGACCACGACTGCAGTCAGCATGACCGGGCCGCTGACTTCCAGCATGATCAGCAGTCCTTCTCGCCCCAGATCTACAACGGTTGACGTATCCATAAACTCACACCTGTGTTTTCACGCAATTCCGGGCGCAACGGGAGCGCCGGGATTTATCCTACGGCCCTGATACTCTCCAGCAGCATGCCTACTGTCAGCAACCAGCCATCAATCAAGACAAATAACAGAATTTTAAAAGGTAATGAGATCAACACCGGGGGCAACATCATCATCCCCATGCTGATCAGAATCGAACTGATCACCATGTCGATCACAATAAAAGGCAGATACAGCTGGAAGCCAATCAGAAACGCGGTTTTAACTTCGCTCAACATGTAGGCCGGCAGCAGCACACTCAATGGGACTTCATCGTAGTCGCTGGGTGCTTTATATTCCGCGGCGCCGGGAGAACCGGGCAACGGTCGCTGATAGTCAAGAAACATCCAGACCGTATCACTGTTGCCCGTAAGCTCAATCTGATCGCTCATGAACTTTCGCAGGGGAGCAACCGTCTTTTCAAATGCGTCTTCCAGTGATACAGGAGCCTGTTGCGTCTGGTTCGTATAGGGGACGATTCCCTCCTCGTAGGCTTTCTCCCAGATGGGAGCCATCACCATGAAGGTCAGAAACAGACTCAGGGAAGTCAGCACCTGGTTCGGCGGTAATTGCTGCGTTCCCAATGCCTGACGTAACAATCCGAATACGATCACGAACCGGATAAAACAGGTCGTCATGATCAGAATCGACGGAGCCAGACTTAATACAGTCAGTAACAGAAACAGCTTGAGAGTCGAATTCAGACCTTCCGGCGACGTCATCTGTTCCACATTCAGCAGCTCTGGAACACCTGATTTCTCAGCAGATGCAGGTTGCACGTTCGGATCGGCCTGCGCCGGGAAATTCTGCAGACTCTGACTGCCGACTCCCTGGTTAGAGAGTGCCTGATTCTGCGCTGCGGTCTGTGCCTGCAGAGTGCCTGTCGCTGTCAGTAACCAGCACAGACACAACCAGGCGCCCAGATTTCGGAGTTGTCCCCCCCCGCTCCATTTAAACATGATCGCGGTCCCCGGTTTCATTCAGGGAATGACGGGAGGGCTGTAACAGTTTCTGCTGCAACCGGGACATGGCAGAATCAAATTCGGGATACTCGTCCTGAGTTGTTTCAGGCTCCGCTTCAGAACGTACCGGAGGTTGCACACGTTCCGGCTTTCGCTCAGTTCGCGCTGGCGGCGTTTTTTGCTGAGTAGATTGAAACAGGTTCAGAAACGACTGACTCGCACGAGACGAATCGGCCTGCTCGCGACACATGCCGGTAATCAGATCGACTTCGACCGGATCCAGCACTTCGCTTAAGGTCTCCAGACCCGCGGGCGATGATCCCAGAATCAGGATTCGATTACCACATCTCACAAAGTGAATGGTCTGACGGGCATCCAGTGGCCGTTTTCCCAGAACCTCGAGCACTTCGCGAGGCAGTGTTTTCGCGGATAAAGGATTATGTTTTTTCATCACTTTGGCAGCGATCAGGATAATACCGATCACCAGTGCCAGTGCACCGAATGTCCCCCAGATGGAAGGCACCCGCCGCGGAGACGACTGATCTTCCGCTGTTGAGTCTGCCTGTTTCTGTCGATCCAGGGGAGTAATCGGATTCGCAACCTGCTTTGCTTCTGAACGGATTCTCTGTTGAGGCAGGCTGCGCGTCTGCGAGGGAGCGATTCCGGAATGAACCGGCTGCGGCCGATTCAGGCTCTCCCGCCCTGTGGTGGCTGGAGCAACTCCCCGTTGTGCCGTCCGGGAATATGTATTGGGATTACCGGACATTACACGGGGCTGGCGAAATTCAGATGTCCGCGACTGAAACCCAGGTTCGGCAGCCTGGCTTCGCACCGCTGAGATCAGCAGGCAGAGCAACGTCAGTACGGCAAGAATGCAAAGACGAATCATGGAATCCTTTACGTCGCCTCTTTACGGGATGGGGGCTCACACAGCGGGGAAACTCCCTTCCCCGGTGTCACTCTTAAAGTTCGGGAGAAATAATCTCGGCAACACGGACACAAAAATTATCGTTCAGCACCAGGACTTCGCCCCGGGCAATAATGCGTCCATTCACCAGAATATCGACAGGGTCCCCCGCCAGTTTGTCCAGAGGAACAACCACTCCCTCTTTCATTTTCAGGACCTCTTCGATCAGCAGTTCCGTGCGTCCCAGTTCGATGCACAGATCCAGTTCGACATTCTGCAGAGATGACAAAGCCATCGCCTCTTCGGGATTGCCTGTCATCGATTCAAAATTCGGAAACTCAAACGCCTTGGTTCCTCCCAGATCTCCGGGGATTCCATGACCGGGCCCCAGGTTGGGAGAAATTGCCGCCGCCAGATTGGCTTCCGCCTGATTCAATAGCGCCTCAGTATCTGCATGCGATGCGGAAAACGGGCTACCGGACTGATCTGATGCCCCACCATGCTGGCTGAACAGTCCATCGATATCATCATTATTGACGACATTTCCGGATCCGGATGGCTTCGTTCCCTCGCTCGAACTGGCATTCTGCAGCAGTTTCTCGATATCGGAGGGATCCAGCAGGTCGTCCCCTGCACTTTGAGAGGCGCTTTCACCAGAGGGCGGTTCTGCAGGCGCATTCTGTCCCTGCGAGTTTAACAGCTTCTCAATTTCGGAAGGATCAAGAAGATCGTCATTATCTTCAGCCACAATCGTATCCTGTTCTGCCGGGGAGGCACTATTGCGTCATTGTCCGGTATTCACTGATGACCGTCTCAATGACATAGCTCTTCTTGAGAACTTTATTTATCGACTCTTTCATCATCCGTTTCATCGTACTCAACTGGGGATCATTCAGATCTGTCAGGCTCGACTTACGGACAACTTCAATCACAGCCTGCTTCACGCGGGCTTTATTCGTCTCTTTGACCATGGTTTCAAAATCGCCGGCTGCGCCCTGCTCGACCAGCGCCACCAGGTTGAAGGTCACGTGGATAGTCGCCCCGGGTTCGGCAATATTATTCGTCACGCTGAAGTTTTCAATGTTCACTTCAGCCGTGGTAACCTGCAGATTTTCGCTTTCCCTGGAGAGAGATTCTTCAGCGACTTCCGCCGGTTTATCAGGTGTCAACAGCCAGTAGGAGATCCCGACCTGCAGCATGATGACCAGCAGCAACAGGCCACCAATCTTGAGTAACCTGGCCTTGGACTGGCCGGAAGCGGCCGCACTCTCTTCGGGGGATGCCACTGCCCCTGTTGCGACACCTGCCTCTTCTGTTTCGGTGTCTGTTGCCACGAGTCTCCTCCTTGAACTCTCGCACTCTGTTGGCGCAGGGACACATCATGTGTCCCTCTGCATCCACTTCGGCGGTTTTGATTAGACCAATCAGGCTCTGTATCTGATTACAAAGCGATTTCCGGAACGCCGATCAGGCAGAATTGATTGTAGAACTCAACGCTTACCTGTCTGCGGAGTGTCTATATACGCATCAATCAAAAATACGTCAACCCGACGATTCAAGGATTGCTCCTGCGGGTCGCGTGTGATGGTCCGTGGCTCAGCATCTCCCACTGAACTGACTATCAGTCGTTCGGGGGCAATTCCCTTGCCTTCAAGGTACTCCGCCACATTTTTGGCCCGATAGAAAGAGAGTTCCTGGGAATCCAGGAATTTTGAGTCCTTTGGCAAAGGCTCAGGCGAGGCATGCCCCCGTACGATCAGCCGATTGGGAGTCGGCAGCAACACTTCTGCAATCACATCCAGTTTTTTCTTCAGCGCAGGAGTCAACTCCGCAGAAAACCGATCAAAACAGGCAGCTCCCCCCAGAGTCACCTCGGTTCCCGTATTAATTCTTTCCACTGTCCTGAAGGGACCACCCCCTCCCGAAGAATCCGCTTTGCCCATTTTAGTTCCCCCGTCGGAGCTGGTCCCCTTGGAGGCAGGCTTACTGCGGTTACTGGTAGGATCCAGCGACTTTCCCGGCACGGCGGCTGTACCGTGATGCGTTCCGAATCGCTCCCGCAGCGAATCCAGCATGGCACGCACGGATCCTTCGTCGTTACGGATCTCACTCATGGACACCAGCATGATGAAGAAGGTCAGCAACAACGACATCATGTCACCATAGGTGACCACCCATTCCGGAACGCCAGGAGGTCCGTCTTCTTCAGGCATCGCCATCTGAATCGCCTCCTTTCCTTCGAAAGATTGAGAACATCAGGCAGCCTGACCGTCTTTGCTGACACGCTGGTCTGCCGGCAGGAAGGTATTCAGCTTCTGCTCAATCACGCGGGGATTATCCCCTTCCTGGATTGCAATCAGCCCTTTAATAATGACTTCCCGTACCTGGAATTCCTGTTTACTGTAATATGCCAGCTTGTCGGCGAAAGGGAGAAAAAACAGGTTCGACACCAGCGCCCCATACAGCGTCGTGATCAACGCCACCGCCATACCGGGGCCGATGGCCTCCGGGTCATCCATGTTCCCCAACATGATGATCAGCCCCATCAGGGTTCCGATCATCCCGAATGCCGGTGCATATCGACCAACCGTATCCATCAGAGATTTGCCGTTTTTATGACGGCCGGCCACAGCCTCCATTTCCGTGCGGAGAATCTGTTCCATGAGATCCACGTCGGTCCCGTCCACTGCCATCTGGACGCCGAGCAGAATGAAAGGATCCTCGATTTCCTCCGTTTTGGCTTCCAGAGCCAGAATACCGTCGCGACGGGCGATTTCAGCAAACTCAACGATCTGAGAAATCACGGGAGCCAGTTCCGGCTGGTTGGGGAAGAATACCTTCTTCAGCACCTTCGGAAACAGCAGCATCGCTGCCCCCGGAAAGGCAATGAAACAGGCTGCGATCGCCCCACCGACCACCACTGCAGCTGAGGGAATATCGATAAAGGCACTGAAGCTTGACCCTGGCGCAATAAAGATCGCCAGCAGCAGCAATATGATGCCTGAAACGAGTCCGCCGGCTGTTGCCTTATCCATTTCTAACAAAGTCCCTGATGTCAGTGGGCTCACTCAAATCCGGATCGTAGCAAACCGGAGAGCAGGCCCCTCACCATCACAAGTTATAATTGCTCAATCACTCAGAATCTGTCTCACAGCCCGGGTGCCAGTCGAATCGCACGCGAATAAGCGATTGCACGTTTTACTACTTCTTCTACGCTTTCCCGCACAATCAGGCGATCATCCGAAGTCAAAGTAATAAACGTGTCGGGTCTGCTCTCAATACTTTGAATCAGTTCCGCGTTGACAACAAACTCTTCACCATTCAGTCGGGTCAATTTGATCATGCCACCAGTCTCCCGGGGGCGGTGGTCAAACCAGCCCCTCTGCCGGAACCCTGCTTAACCATCCGATTAACGTCCCAGCACCAGCAGTTCGTCAACCAGCTGCTGTACGGAGCTGATCACACGGGCGTTTCCCCGATAGTTCGTGGAAGCCACGATCAGGTCAACCAGGTTTCGACCTACGTCGGTGTTGGAAAGTTCAATTGAACCGGCACGAATCGTACCGGCACCAAAGTTACCCGGCGTCACCAGGAATGGAGGACCGGAACTGACCCCTTCCTGGAACGTGGAGTTACCACTTTCCAGTAACCCCTGTGGGTTGGAGAACCGGGCCAGTGTCACCTGTCCCAGCGTCCGGATAATCCCGTTGTCAAACACGCCGTTAATAATCCCCGTTTCATCGATCACGAAACTGGACAGCGTTCCCGGATCCGAACCATCCTGCAGGTCCAGTTTCAAAGTACTCCCTGCCGACGCAGACGAAATACCGGAGATGTTCGAAAGGTCGATGGACACATCCATTTCATCAGCAGCGGTATTGACCCGGCTGATCCCGAATGTAGAAGGGGTGAAGTTAGTCACATTCCCCTTACTGTCGAATGTAATTGTTCCGTTGGACACCGCAACATCGCCGTCATTGTCATCAGCACTTTCAAGGAAATAACGGAAGACAGTATTGTTGGAAGATCGTGACTCCAGCGCGCTGGTCATTTTCATCGTCACCGGTTCACCCAGCGAGTCAAAAATCACGAAGTCAGTAATAGCACTTTCACCATTCGCAGACTCACTTTTCGTGAACGCCATCGGTACAGTTGAGCCATCAGAAGTAATATTACCAATGGTCACCGAGATATCATTCACGGTCCCGGTATTCCCTACGATCTGAAAAGCACCACCGGCAGTCACTGTCGCTCCTGGTTGAGCGCCTGTGGTCGCATCGTTGGGAATGCCGCCTCCATTCTGAATCCCCAGAGTCCGATCCAGGAAGCTGGCAAAATCAGCTGCAGTCGTGGTTGCCGTTACCTGCATCGTCAGAGCGTCCAGTGTCCGCCCCCCTTTGCTGGGTGTAAATGACAGTGTTTCTCCCAGAGTAAACAGCGGCGTACCAATCGTTTCTTCGATGTCGGTCAGCAATGTCGTACCAGTAATGGCAGCGTTCGCGTTCCCGGCATCGGTTAAGTTCCCTGTCGTCAAGATCGAGCCTTGGGTTCCAATTTCCCCGGTCGGCAGTAATGCACCACCAATCTCAACATTCTTGGTCGCCTGGGCCACGTTCAAGTCCCCGAGGGGAACTTTAATATCCGTCAGAGTGGTCTTCACCAGGTTAAAGTCTTCATCGACGCCATACCCCTGAACCAGATAACCGCTCTGGTTGGTCAACAGACTCGAACTGTTCAATTCAAAGTTACCATTCCGGGAGTAAACCTGACCGTCGGGGCTGTCCAGAATAAAGAAACCATCTCCCTGAATCGCGAGGTCGGAGGGGCTGGTACTGTTGGTCACACTACCCTGAGTGAAGTCTTTACGAATCGAAGCACTCAAGGCCCCCAGACCGATCTGTCGGGGGTTCGTACCGCCGTTTGAGGAGGATGGACGTGAACCCACACTTAAGGTTCGTGCAAGCTGCGTCGTAAACAGCACATTAGAGGCTTTAAAACCATTGGTGCCAGCGTTGGCAATATTGTTACCCAACACATCAATGCTGGTTTCATTCAGGCTCAGACCACCCAATGATGTATTTAATGCAGACGTCAATCCCATGACAACTCCTCGGTTGAATCAACCAGGTTAATACCCAATCCTTAGGTTCGTTTTTGCGCAGCATCAGTCAGAACCGTACTACAGCAGTATTCTGTGTATCGTCTAAACTGATCCTGATCATCTTCCCATTTTTCTTAAATTTCGGTCGGCTCAGGCAAGCTTCAAATGAAGCTGCTTCTGTAACCTCCGAAATATCATTCACTTGCAGGTTCCTGTACCGAGGTGATCGACGACACCGGCACTTCGGAATTACCAATGGCAACGTAGGCTTTGCTATCGCGTACGAAAGCACGTTCCACCACACCGGACACCGAGTTATCGGAACTGTCCTTCCCTTCCACCTGCTTACCGATCAGACCAGCGGCCTGAGTCAGCGACTGGCCGGTAGTAATCTCTTTCAGTGTATCTGACAGCTCGATATTCGATTGAAGTTCCCGCATGCTGGAAATCTGTCCCAGAAGTTCTTCATTCCCCATCGGGTTTGTCGGATCCTGGTTCTGCAATTCTGTAATCAGCAACTTCATAAAATTATCAGCGGTCAACCCATTGAAACCGACCTCACCAGCATCGACCACCTTCACGTTTGTGGAACTGCTGGCTCCACTGCTTCCGCTCACTGCATCGACTGCCATCCTGGCAACTCCTTAAATTCCGTTAACAAGGGGGGGGACTATTAGATCTGAACGTCGATTTCTTCGACGTTCTCGGTAGCGACTCCCTGCGATCGAGTCACATGGGGTCGGTTCTGTTCTTCCTGTTCGACATCCTCACGCTGTATGGTTTCGTCAGCATAGGCACGCTCATCGTGGCCCTGCTCTGCATCCCCCGACTGATCTGAGAAGTCGTTGGAATTAAAGTTGGCCCCTGACTGTTGCTGCGAATCAGACTGGGACGAGCGTTGATCCTCGCTGGAGTGGGTATTGATTTGCACATCGATCCGATCCAGCGAGACTCCAGTCTTCACCAGGGCTTCTTTCAGCTGGGCCAGGTTATCGTTAATGACTTTCTGGGCATGCCTGTTCTGAACTTCCAGTTTGGCCGAATACTCACCATTCTTCAGGGAGACCTCGATCTGCAGAGCCCCCAGTTCGGGTGGACTCAACCGGATTTTGAGCTGTTGCCCCGTCGATTGAGAATGCCGCACGGCACTCGCGATTCGCTCCATCAACTGTTCAACCTGTTTTGCGTCAACTACCGGACCGGTCGGAGCGGCTGCCTGACTCTCTGTGGCAACGTTCGTCGTCTGTCCCAGCCCTGTAGCAGGAGTCTGCGACTGATCGTGACTATTCTGATTACCGGCATGCTGTTCCTGGGCGAGCGGACCAGGTTTCGTTGCCTCGGTCAAGGCCTTCTGTAAGGCATCAGTCGCCGCTGACGCTGCTGCAGGATGCGGATTCGTGTGGTTCAGCGCACTCTGTTCCGGCAGAACCTTGTCACCATCGACCTGCTGTTCTGATTTTTTGTCTGTCGTCTCTGTTTTATCAGGTCCGGCATTCTCGGTCTGCTTCTGAACCTGATCAATCACTGCCTGCGCGACCTGTTGACCCGAATTCGCGTCAACCGCCTCCTGTCCCTGCTGCGGAAGATTTTCATTCGGATTCTGCTGCTGAGCTTTCAGATACCGTTGCTGCTGGGCAGCCTGTTGTGCTGCCTGGGCGACATCACTTTTCACGTTGCCTGAGTTTGAGTGCTCAGCCTGGGACTTTTGGATCGCAGCCTGCTGCTCATCAGCCTTCTTCCCCCCTTTGAGCTGCTCCGCTGACTCTACTGACTGCCCTTCCTCAGCAGCCTGCTGATCATCGGCAACAGCATCCATGATCTCCTTTGACTGCCCCGCGCCCTGGAGCTGCTGATCCCCCTCGACATCACCGGGAGTCTCATTCAGGGACGTTGTCTCAGTCTGATTCGTAGCGACTTCCTGAGTCTTGAGCAGCTCAGCCAACCCTTCTGGAATCGGCAGGGATTCAACTGGTCTGGTTTCCGTTACTTCGGTCTGCAGTTTGACCAGATTCTGATTCTCTGAGAACTGAAAATTGGCCGGCGGACGAATTTCCGTATCTCCGGTTGTCACTTCCTGTTCGAGTGTGGTTGCAGACGCGGCACTCTCCTGAAACAACGAATAGCGGGACGTCTTTTCCTTGACCGGCGTTCCCGAATCTACCGGGACGGCACTCTCATTGACTTCATCAGCAGCTGTCTTATCTTCTGTAGCAGGTTTCGTATCCTGAACTGTCGCTGACTGTTCAACAGCGCTCTGACCGGGTTCTACCGCATCATTACGATTTTCCTGAGAACGCGGCGTCTGCTGCTCTCGCTCTGCTGGTGTGGGTGTCTCACTGGCAGAACGTGCCTGCGGTGCTTGAGGCTCCGGACGACTCCGGTCTGATTGCACTTCGTTTGCAGTACGGGAATCTGGCTGTGGTTTTTCAGATGTAGACCGCTGCTGCTTTTGTGACAGTGAGTCCGCAAGCTGCTTGCGATAAGTAGAGTCGGTGGAACGAGTTGCTTCTCGCTGCAAACCGAGGTTCTGCCTGCCGTACTGACTCACATCTGGCGTCTGCAAATCCAGCAGGGAAAACTTGGGAGCGTCTGGCATTCCTCATCACCTCAGAGTTAAACAGGTATCCGAATACAATCGCCTTCAGTCCTCCAGAGAGAACTGCGCAGTGGTGAACGCGACAGGAATCGACGAATTCACCACTATCATATTCGACAGGATTAACCCTGGGACATGACGTCAGAATACGTAATATAGAACAATTTTAGCGAAAAACCGCATTAGTCCGATTCAGGAGCAGTAGCTGTCAACCAGCTGAGAAAATACCAGACCGCGCTTCAGTTCTGAGAGAGTTGATCCAGGGTGTCGTCAGCGAAACTCCGGAAGGGCTCGTCCTGTGACATCTGTTTAAAGATTTCCTTCCCGCGTTTGATCACCATCGGATCCGGGGCCACCAGGAATTCCTTGAGCAGCTTAGCAATAAATTTGCCATCCATGCCCTTCAGCAGTTGCAGATTCTCTTCCAGTGAGACCTGCATCAGATACTGCACCGCATCACCAGACGGCAACGCCGTCAACACGGACTGTGTCTTTTTCGTCGCGACACTCTGGCTCTGTTCTTTCAACAGAGCCAGCTCTTCCTCAAATTTCAGCTTGGCTGCTTCAAAGGCCAGCCGATCCTGTTTCAAAGCATCGGAAGACTGCGTGATCGAGCTTTTCAGCATATCGATTTCATCTTCACGGGCCACCAGTTCCAGAATCCGCATGGCCCGTTTTTCCGTCACTTCGTCCCGGGAGGGCAGCACCGTTTCATCTTCGACCAGTTCCACATCATCCAGAGTCTGACCGGTTACGATCAGTCGAATATCTTTCACAGCGTCTGCATTCAGATGACCCCGGAACCAGAGAAAGCCTACCCCCAGCAGCTGCGAAATGATCGTAGCCACACAGAACACGCTGACAATCACAGCCAGAGAACGCATCATCGAAGACCTCCCGACTGCTGTGTCGCGGCCCAGGTTTCTTCCAGTTCCAGAGATTCTTTACGGATCTGGGCAAACTGAAATGCCTCGCGGTGCTTGTCTGACAGTTTTTCCATCGCCTTGACTTCCTGCTCCGCTTTCGCCAGAGCCTGTCTGCAGGCAGTCAGCTGCTTTTCTAAAAGCCGTCGATTTGCCTGAACCGTCCGTAACTGTGCCTGTAACTGTCCTACATAAGAACGCAGGTTCGCACCGGCATCAATGTCTACACGTCCCGGTTCCTGTCGCTGACGGATCTCCTGAATCTGTTCCTGCCGGAGTGCATCCAGGCGCTGGGACTCCTCGACCAGACGCTGATCAGCCTGCAGAATCTCCCCGAGCAGCTGACGGCAGAGACTGCGTTTATGCCGTCGCATTTTCAGAACAGATTCAAATTGAAAGCGAAATTTTTTCATAATCGCAAACTCAGGTCAGAGTCAGATTTCCGTTGATCTTCAGTTCAGATTGCCCGCTGCCTCAGCCGGAGACATTACGTCTGCAGCTGCTTCAGGACCTTCTGTATGCATCGGTTTGAGCTGTTCCATCCGTGCAGTCAGGTTGGCCAGTCCCTGGTTTGCCAGGTCAAAGTTCGAGTTTTCCGTATTCCCCTGCTGCAGGAATTCATTCCAGATTGGTCGCAGTTTAATCGCCAGGTCAACTTCCGCATTCGAGCCCGTCTGATACGCGCCAATCGAAATCAAATCTTCAGACTGCTGATAAGCGGCCATCAGTTTTTTCAGCTGTGACGCGGCCGCCTGATGAGACGGTGTAGTTATGTCATTCATCGAACGACTGATACTCTGCAATACATCAATCGCAGGCCAGTGAGATTCGTGAGCCAGTTTACGCGACAGCATGATATGGCCATCCAGGATCCCGCGCACGGTATCTGAAATCGGCTCATTCGCATCGTCGGCTTCAACGAGCACGGTGTAGAAACCGGTAATACTACCTGAATCGGTCCGACCACTCCGTTCCAGCAGTTTGGGCAGGAGAGAAAACACGCTGGGGGGATAGCCACGGGTCGCTGGAGGCTCACCGGCTGCCAGGCCGATTTCCCGTTGTGCCAGTGCATAGCGGGTCACACTGTCCATCATCAGCAGCACGTCTTTGCCACTATCGCGGAAGTATTCCGAGACGGCGGTTGCCAGATGCGCGGCGCGCAGACGAATCAACGCCGGTTCATCACTCGTTGCCACAATGACCACACTGCGGGACAGTCCTTCCGGGCCCAGGTCGCGATCCAGGAACTCTCGGACTTCACGACCTCGCTCACCCACCAGGCAGACCACATTCACATCCGCAGAACTCTGGCGGGCCATCTGTCCCATCAAGGTACTTTTTCCTACACCGCTGCCCGCAAAGATCCCCAGACGCTGACCTTTGCCACAGGTGAGTAACCCATCGATAGTCCGAATACCTGTGCTCAAGGGTGTATCGATTCGCGGACGATCCAGGGGCGAAATCGGTTTCGCCTTCAGATTGGCCCGTTCCGCAAGCATGGCCTGGTTTTTGCCATCGATACAACGTCCGCGTCCATCGAGAACACGTCCCAGAATTTCATCCCCCACCGCTACGGCAGGGACAGACTGAATCAGTGACACACGGTCGCCACGACGAATTCCGGTCAGTTCTTCGTAAGGCAGTAAAAGCGTTTCTTCATCCTGGAAGCCGACGACTTCCGCTTCGATGGCGTGACCATTTTCCCGATCGATGGCGCAAACGGCCCCCAGCGGTGCCGGAAATCCGGAGACCGAAGCCGTCAGTCCCACGACACGGGTCACCCTGCCTGTCAGGCGAAAGGGCAAAATCTGTTTTATCTGCTGGGATACATCAAACATCCGAAAAAACTATTCCTGATTCTGAATGATCAGTTCCTCTGAAATTCGCTCGAGTTGCGTTTTCAGGGTCGCGTCAATCGTGCCATGCTGCGTCTCGACAATACAACCACCGGGAGAAATTGTTTCGTCCTCTATGATCTCACAACTCTGACAGCCGGTTAAATTACTGATGAAAGTTCTGGTGTTCTGCCCCAGGTGTTCGACATCGACAGGATTCAGATGAAATCGAATCTGCTGCGTGCCGGAAGCAAGCTTCAGCGCTTCACTCATCATGGGACGCACCGACTCAGGCTTCGCATTCAGTTCCGCGCGGATGACTTTCTCGGCAATCCCCAGGCAGATTTCGACGGCACTCTTATCCCAGATCTGTCTCCAGTTCACACGTTCGTGCTGCAAGGCTTCCACGGCCTGCTGCATCGCGGGATAAACGGTTCCCAGTTGCTCCTGAACCATCTGGCTGGCCCGTTCCTCGGCCCGGGTCTGTACCACTTGCTCCTGTTCCTTCTGTGCTTCGATCACCCCTTGCTGATGACCTTCCTGGTAGGCAGTCTGTCTGATCTGTTCCGCTTCCTGCTGCGCATCCAGAATCATCTGTCGCGTCTGATCGCGCACCTGCTGAATGTAGTCTTCGCATCGTTTTTCGATGTCGTTAAAGCTGTAAGCCACCTTCGAACCCAATGCTCGAAAGGCCTCTGCTTTTAACAGTTTTGCTGTTTCCAGTTCCGCCATAATTCCATCTTTATCTGTATTCTGTCAGGCGACCTCTGCGTCCAGAACCGTTTGACATCAAACTCGTTCCCTGATCGGAATCAGGTAATGTACTGTTCGCTTTCGCTTCCGGAGGCAACTTCAATCTCACCTGCATCTTCCAACCGCCGCACGCTGTCGACAATCTGTTGCTGAACGGCTTCGACATCGCTGACCTTGATCGGCCCCAGGTATTCCATTTCTTCCCGCAGCATGTCAGCCGCCCGTTGTGACAGATTACTGAGCACCTTCTGCTTGATCTCATCGGAGGCTCCCTTGAGAGCCACCGCCCACTGGTTGGTATCCACCTCTTTGAGCAGAGCCTGAATGGCCTTGTTGTCAAGTTTGACCAGGTCGTCAAAGACGAACATCAGTCTTCTGATCTCGTCCGCCAGATCAGGTGTCTCCTGGTCCATATTCTCCAGAATCCCCTTGTTGGTCATCCGGTCGGTCACGTTCAGGATTTCAGCCACCAGTTCTACGCCACCTGCCTTTTCGGTTCCCTGGCTGAATGTATTTTTCATTCGATGCTCCAGGCTCTTCTCAACGTCACGAATGACTTCCGGGCTGGTCTGCTCCATATTGGCAATCCGCTTGATCACATCCATCTGCTTGTTGGAAGGGAGCCCTGCCAGCACTTCTGCCGCCAGGTTACTGGGCAGATGCGACATGATCATGGCAATGGTCTGCGGGTGCTCTTCGATGATAAAGGTCAGCAGGTTTGCCGCTCCGGACTTCTGTAGAAACCCGAAAGGAACCGAGTTCATCGTCTGGTTGATACTGTCCAGGATCGAACCGGCGCCTTCTTTGCCCAGCGACTGTTCCAGCAGTTCATTCACCGCATCCAGACCGCCCCGTTCCATATTGGTTTGCTCACTACTCAGTGAAGTGAACTCGTTCAACACACTGGACTGCTGCTCTTTGGTGACATCCTGCATCCGGGCAATCATCATCGTCACTTTTTCGACATCATCTTTGGACATCAGACTTAAGACCTCTGCAGCCAGCGGTTTGTCCAGACTCAGTAACAGCACAGCTGCTTTTTGGAGATCATCCATGTTTCTATCCACTCTTTAACTGTATTGCTGATCGGCTCCCGAAGGAGCACCTGTCTACGACTTGGACTGAATCCACTTCCGCAGCACCAGGGCTGCGGCTTCCGGATTGTCGCGTACGAGCAACTGCACTTCATCCCGCTGCGTCGGTTCCCTGCGGGGGCGAATCTCTTCCTCTTCGTCATCCGAGGGAGCTGGTTTCTCGCGAGGCATGTTTACTTCCTCCGTATTGACTTCTTCAATCTCCGGCATACTCTTATTGAGCATCCAGAGTGCCCAGAGTGCGAACAGACCCAGGCCGATCGTGCTGCCCCACTGGCTCACAAACTCACCTACGGTTTCCGTGATCGGCAGCGCCACCTCCGGCACCTGCTGATCTACGCGAACGAACGAGGCAACGCTCACAGAATTCTCAGCCGACTGGGAAGGAATCAGTTTCTGAACCTGTTTCTGTATGCTGGTTTCCACCTCGGCTTTGATCGTATCGGTCGCCTGCTTGAAGGTGGCCAGATCCGCATCCGACTCTCCCTTCTGGATGCCCCGTTTGACTGCGACGGCAGCGTAATAGTCTTCGGGAATGGATATTGAAACCTGAACCGTGTTCGGCATCGCAGCCACAAATTCTTTTTCCGTCCAGGTGAAGGAAGGTGCCGACAGCGATTCTGAATTCGTTTCGGTTACTTTCTCGCTCTTCTCATTACCACGTGCCACCGATAGCGAATTGGGTTGATTGGAACGGGCTCCGGGTTCGGCTCGGGCCGGCTTCTGCGTGATGTTCCGCTCAGTCGACTGCTCTTTCGACTGCAGTGCGACTGTGCCATCGGTGTTGATTTCCTGTTTACGTTCAACGTAGCGCTTCAGATTTTCCACATCGACATTCACATTCACGATCACATCGGGAATGTAAGAGAGGGAATCCAGAATCTTGGTCTGGTAGTTCCGGGTATGCTTGTTGACCCAGCTGATGAACTTACCATCGAAGGCGGCATTCTTATCTTCCGCGGTGTAAGAGTTTCCGGTCGACTGGTCGAAGACAGTCACCGATTCCGCAGTCAGGTCAGGTACCATGGTAGAGACCGCTGCCCGCAGGCTGCTCGCCAGGGTGGGAGAGAGTTCCCGCCCGGGACGTGGCTTGACCATCACGGTTGCCGTGACTTCGGGAGTGGTATTATTCCAGCGAAGCCGTTTCTTGGAACGGGCCCACATCACACTCGCATCTTCAATTGAGGGGATGGCCCGGATCATTCTTCGCAGCTGATTCCCTAAAGCGATATCCCGCATGACCTGCAACTGGTCCTTGCTGACGAACATGCTCGATTTTTCAAACTGCTCCTGCCATTCGGATGCCCAGTCAGTCGGTAGCCCGCCCCCTTCGATCAGCGCTGCATTGTAGCGGGTCACTTCGGACTGCGGGACCATGATCCGCTGTCCTTTCCGGTTGAAATCGGTCAGCCCCGCCCGCAGCAGGACTTCTTCAGCGTGAATCACACCTTCCGTGGTGAAATCTTTCCCCAGCGAAAGTGACACATAACTGGATTGACTTTCGCGAAAGAACAGGAAGCCGAACGCGACCATCATCAACAGAGGGACGGCCAGCAGAATCGCCCGCTGACTGCCCGTCATGTTCTGATATAAGCTGGCGAACTGTTGATATATTTTTTTTATCGTATCCATACCGGGGGAACCAATCGACTAGTCCATGTCAAAATGGTAAGAAAATCACTTTTGAGTGCGGTTGATCAGAGCTGCATCCGCTGCACTTCGTTATACGCTTCCAGCAGCTTATTTCGCATCTGCACCATCATCTTCAGGGCCAGATCCGCCTTCTTCACCGAAGTAAAGACTTCCGCCTGGGTGATATCACCTCCCAGCAGTCCTTTTTCAATAGCCTGCTGCGAATCGAGCTGGATCTGATTGGCGTTATGCAGTGAGTCCAGCATCAGTTCCTTGAAGGATGGACCGCCCGTTGGATTGGCAGTGCCTGCTTCCTGAATGCCTGTCGGGGGAATCCCCGGCACAAATGCATTTCCGATATGACTGATGGAATTCGTCATCCTGTTCCCTTCCCTGAGATCAGATGAAGTTGAATTATTACGATAATGAAAGTCTCACCTCAGGCCAGGATCCGCAACGATGTATTAAACATTTCTTTCGACATCTGCATTGCGGAAATATTGGCCTCGTAGGAACGTCCTGCCTCCATGGCATTGACGAACTCGTTGACCATATCAATGTTAGGATAGGTAACATTCCCATCCTGGTCTGCATGAGGATGGCCGGGATCATACGTTTTTCTTAAAGGTGTGTCTGTATCAATTTTTACATGATATTGAACACCGACTCCCGTCTTCTCCTGATCCAGGCTCTCCGTATCCGCCTGAAAGGTCACAATCCGGCGATAATAGGGCTCTTTGTCGCTGGCAGGGTCATAAGACACATTCACTGCAGCGATATTACCTGCAATTGTGTTCATTCTCTGACGCTGTGCCACCAGAGCACTGCTGCTGATATCAATTCCCTTAAACATACCTCGCTCCTTTACCCGATCTTCCTGAGTTCACTCAGATTACAGGCCTTAAGCTCTTTCAGAGATTACCGTTAACAGCTGATTCATCTGAGCCATCATGGTCTCAACCGCAAACTGCTGCATCAGCGAGTTTTTGGTCATATGCATCACCTGTGCTTCAATGCTCCGATTATTATCATCATTAAAGGTCAGATTCTGAGGCGACGTTTCCCGGGCCTCGTACAAACTCCGTGGAAACAGTCTCTGCAGCTCTGTTTCCGGATTTCGTGTCTCTCCCAGCGTCACCGGCATCGACAGCGACGAACGGTTGGCAGGCTGAGCCAGCTTTTCCTGCAACTGAACGGCTTCCTGCAATGCCTGCTGAAATTCGGCCACAGGCAGATCGCGCATCTTGTACCCGGGGGTATCAATATTCGCGATATTTCCCGCCAGAACTTCCTGCCGACGCTCTGAGAATGCGGCCATTTTCTCCAGCAGTGGCAACGAATTCGAATTCAGAATCTGATCTAACATGATTTACACCTTCATAAACAATAAACGCTGCCGCTGGTCAGGCTGCACGCCGGACCGTGAAGTTCCGTTTTGAATCTGGGCCTCCCCGTGGCGGGTAGCCGTATGATCTCAGTTTTCCTGAAAGTGTTCTCAAGCCGATGTCCAGCATCTGGGCCGTATTCTCACGGTTACCCCCACAACGGGCAAAGGTACTTTCAATCAACTTCTGTTCCATTTCACGCAAGGTCATACCGACCATTGCCTCGGGATCGGCCAATGCCTCGGATCCAATCCAGGGCTGCAGGCTGGCAGCATCCAGGCGAGGACCGTTGTCGACTCGACTGATATGCTGAATCAGGTTTCTGAGTTCCTGCACATCGCCGGTCCAGTTGTGCCGCTTCAGGGTTTCCAGGCCATCCAGTGTCAGCAGCTTGGGAACAGTCCCCTCGCTGCGGGCAACTTCGCTCAACAGGTACTCTGTGAGCAATGCCAGATCTTCCCTGCGATCATTCAACCGTGGAACCGAAATCGTCGTTTCACCCAGCACAGAAGCCAGTTTACGCTTGAACTGATTTTGAGCAACCAGTTCGGTCAGCGGAACATGACTTAACGTCAACAGTCGGCAGTTGAGTTTTTTGAGCAGACCGTCTTCGGGAGAGAGATACTCTTTCCGTTCCACGATTTTTAGAACCGCCGCCTGTACCGGCAGAGAGGCGAGCTGCATCTGATCCAGTACCAGGGTCCCCCCTTCGGCCTGCTCGAGGCGACCGGGGTTCCACTTGGGCTCATCGGTGTAGCTGCTCTGCTCATCAGTAAAATACCCCAGCAGTTCCCGCTCAACATTTTCAATCGTGAGGCTGCTGCAGTTCACCTTGATAAAAGGTCGCGTCTCCAGAAACATGGCATCATGAATCATCTCCGCCACCAGTGCTAATTCCGTCCCCGGAGCGCCCTGCACCAAAACGGGAGTCAGCAGATGAATCGTGTCGGCAATCCGGTCACGAAGTGTCTGGATAGCCTGACTGTAGCCGATCAGCTTACGCGTTGATCGCGTATTCAGTTCCTGAATCAGTCCGGTACACTTTCGCGACAGACGAGAATATCTGATCGCGGAATCGAGCAGACGGCCGATACTCTCCAGCGAGTCTTCCGGCTTCAATTCTGCAAAAGGAACCATGCCTGCCAGACTCCCCGTTCCGCCTGCTTGTCGAGCATCAGGAGTCTGTCCGGCGATGAAAGCGGGATAAAACAGTACCGGGATCAAGCTCTGCTCGGGAAGTGTCTCTGCCTTGAAGGCGTACTCAGCAATCCCTTTCGCATCGAGCAAGACACAAACATCTGCCTCGGAGTGCAGTGGTGCCGGAGACAGCACGATCTCTGCCAGCGGCACGACCGTGTAGCCCAGATTTGACAACTGCGTACAGATTTCCAGTCGGCGGATCCGATCTTCGGATACGACCTGGATCACGCCGCGTGATGTTACCTGATGAATCATACTCTGCTTCATTATTAAAAACCAATCTCTGAAAGATTAACGTTACGTATTGTTCTAAGCGACCGTTACTGGTCGATATTTAAATGGCGATGCGTCACCGGGGCCAGGTTATCCCGGTAGGCTTCACCCACTCTGCCCCCCTGGTTGAGTGACTTTAACTGCTCACGAGTCTGATCGCGTCGATGCACCATCGACTGCGTGCTGGTATCTTCGTTCTGCAACAACTCGGACAGAACTGCCTCCGATTGTTGTAATATGGCTTCACAGGTTTCCCGCTGCTCTGTTGGCAGTTGATCCCGGTCGGCCTTCCATTTTTCCCAGAGCTGAGGCAACTGCCGGGTATACTGATCCAGTTGTCCCAGCAACCGCTGTTTCTGTCCCAGAACATCCAGCAGCTGAGTGTAATCATCCTGCTCGATCAGTTCCTGCTGCTGAAGAGAGAGCTTCAACAGGGCCCTGGAGTATTCCAGACGCACTGCAAACAGTTTGGGATAATCAATCATGTGTGTTGAAGTCATAACACTATTAACATTTTTCTAAATCGTTCCCGGTTTGGCTGAACTGCATCACACAGTCCCGCTTGAACCGCAGACAGGTTAATTTTACTCTTCAGGCACCATTTCCAGTTTTGGCTGTGGTCGCCTGCTGATTGGAATAGCGCAATTCCCGCGACCAGTCCAGCCAGCGATTCCATTCCTCACGCCCCAGGTTACTGTCCCGGGAATCAAACACTTTATCGGGCATCTGTTTCAGGATAATCTTGGCCTGCTCCAGCATGCTCTTGGCTTCATTTTTTTTACCCAGGCTTTCGTAGCAGCCTGACATTTTCATATAGGCAATCAACACTTCCGTGCATTGTGGATAGCGATTGACGGCATCGTGATACGATTTAATCGCGTCTTCGTACTCGCCCGTCATGTACAGCAGATGCGCTTTGCCGAAACAGGTTGATTTCAACAGTCGCTTACCGAGGGGATCGAGGCGATCCTGACTCTCCAGCCGGCGCAAATCGCGATTCAGACTCTGTAACTGTTCAATCGCCATATTCAAAAAACGATACTGTTTTCGCTGTAGTTCCTGTCGGGCGTTTTCGGTCCTGGCGTTCTTCATCTCCTGCAAGGGTTCATCTGCCAGATTCTGCAAAGCACGGGCAAGCAAAAACCGTGCTTCATGTACCTTTTCTGATTCCGGGTACCGATTCACGTATTCCCGCAGTCGTCGCGTCGATTCCTCAAAGTAAAAATAGGGCCCCGGCTGTGCGGTCGACTTCTCACCTTGTGCTGTGCCACCTGCCGCCTGGGGCTTTTTACCCGCAATCTTCCCGAGGTGAAAATTCAACTTGCCCAGTGCAAACAGAGAATCCGACCATTGCTTAGCCTGCGGTGTTAAATTGCTGCTCTCCAGAATGTCTTTCCAGACACCCTGAGCCTGTTCGAGCTGATCCTGCTCCAGGTGCGCGACGCCCAGCAGATACTTTGCCTGGAACGCAGCCACATCGGTGGGATAGTTCGTCATCACCCGTTCAAAATGGCTGATGGCATCATCCAGTTGATCCAGTTCCAGCAGAATTTCCCCACGACGAACCAGTGCCTGGGGCATTTTTTTATCCGGGTTGATATTGATAAACCGGGTCAGCACCTTGAGTGCAGTTTCATAATCCTGACCTTTCTGAAAATGCTCTGCAGAAATGGACAGAATCTCTCCGTAACGATCCGTCGTTTTCAGACGACGGGCCAGCTCATAATATGCTTTACCACTTTGAATCCAGTGGTCCTGTAGTTCATGTTTCAGACTCTCCTGCTCAGTGACAGTTGCCTGTGTGTAGCTGCGTTCAAGATATTCCGCCCACCGACGATTGGCATTCGCAGCGAGTTCCCGTGCCTGCACTTCAGGCAACAGGGGGGGCAGATATTCCGACAACTGAATCGCTGCACTGAAACAGGTCACGCCATTTTTGATCTTTGCCTCATCAACCCAGTCATTCCAGGCATCGAGCACATACTTCCGAAATCCTTCCAGGCTGATCCAGCGATTGCGAAAATCTTCCGGACTGCTGACTGACCGCAGTGCCGTCCTATAGGCGATCAATGCTTCTTCAGTTCGTCCGTTTTTACGGAGTAACTCGGCCAGATGCAGATACGCAGCCAACCCTTCATGGGTCCCCGCATACCGGTGTGTGGTCTGCTCATAAAAACCGATTGCCGCCTCTTTATCATTCAATGATTCCGCACACAATCCCATCAGATAGGAAGCCTGTCGGGAAAACTTGCGGTCCAGTCCCAGGTTATCTTTGACTGGCGCCAGGATGGTCAGTGCTTCTTGATACTTCCCCTCAGCCATCAAGGTCTGCGCCTGAAAAACGAGGGTCACCTGGTTGACCGAGTCCTGCTGCTGCACCTTCTTCAGCACTTCCTCAGCCAGATCATTTTTCCCCTGGGCCAGCATGATCTGAGCTCGCTGCAGGTAGAGACGATCCTGCGTCACCGGGTTAAGATTGTCTGACTGCAGTGCTGCGGAGTTCAACTTGAATGCGTTCTGCAGTTCCGCGTCCGCTTTGTGATCCAGGTAGATATCGGTCAGCATCATGGAAGCATTCAGCTTCCCATGCGGCCAGGTCTCGACAGCTTCTTCAAGTAACGGTCGCGATAGTTTCGTCGAACCGAGTTGATACAGACTGGAACCATAAACGAAACACCATTCGGGCCGGTACTTTTGAATGATCGCTCTGCGTTCCGCTTCCTTGAGATATCGGCTGGCAATCAGATACTGATGATCCTGGGACTCTCCCGTCAGCTCTTCCGCATTCCGAAAGGCAACCACCCCAAAAATGTAATACAGTGCGCCGGGAAAATCCGGGTCCTGATATTCCTGTTTCTTGAGCGAGTAAGCCAGATCCTGCGCGATCGTCCACGACTTCGGATCTTCCCGATCTTCCAGAAGTTCCAGCGATTCTGCCAGAATCTCCTGAGGCGTTTTTTCCGGCTCGCTGGATCCACTCATCAGGTAAATGGTCAAAAGCACCAGAATCGAAGCAGCGATCCCAACCAGCTTCCAGCGCGAACTGACAAACTGCAGCAGACGTTGAGGCAGCGCGCGCGAACCATCTTCGCTGACTGAAGCACCAGCCTCGGTAACTTCAGCCTCAGCAGCCACCGCTGAAGGTTGCGGGTCTGCTTCGGATTCTGGTTGTTTGTTTGTTTCTTCTGCCATGATAGAACTGCCCGATCAAAAATCGGGAGATCCTGCATAGAACGATCCGATCTGCTGTGAATGTCAGATCAATTCGAAATGGAAATGTGTGAATTGCGACGGAAACGCCAAAACGAAAAGTAGATTTTCTGACAGCCTGAATCAGAGAGACAGAAAACCGGAGAGGAAGCTGTTAGTGTGTCTGAAATGTTCTTGAGAGAGGTGATATGACGGGATTAATAGTATAAAAATCCGTTTTTTGTCAATATTACTTCAAGTCCAGAGGCTTCCCGGAGAGGCGAATACCGCAAAACCAGTGACTTACCACCAAACGAGGCAAGACGGGCGCACTGGTGAACCTTAACGCAGGATATTTCTCACCCGGCTGGCAGACCGTTCCTCAAAGTGAGAGTCCAATCGGTCGAACGGCTCGTGGAGGTATAAGAGGGTTTTTCTCAGAATATCAGCTGCCGGGGGACCGGCGATCGTCCCGCCGTAATGGTTTTCTCCGACCGATGGTTCATTAACGACCACCAGCACGAGCACTCGCGGATCATGAGCCGGCGCACCACAGATGAAAGAACTGACGTGCAACTGCGAGGAGTATGCCCCCGTTTTGGGATCCGGTTTCTGAGCAGTCCCCGTTTTCCCAAAGACCTTATACTCGTCCAGTTTTGCCCGTCGTCCCGTTCCACGTTCAACCGTTTCCAGCATGGGAACCTGGACCAACCAGTCTGCCACCTCAGGTGAGACCAGTGGAGTTGAAACCAGCGGACGCACCTGAGCGGGCTCATCTTCGGAACGGGGAAAATAGTTGTGGTCGATCTGGTCACGAATCAGCCGGGGATTGAGCAGTTTCCCCTGATTGGCCAGGGCCACATGGGCGGTGATCAGCTGAATCGGAGTAACAGCGATTTCCTGCCCCATCGGCACCGAACCGGTCGAATAGATATTCCAGGATTTCAGGGGCCTGACGATCCCCGTCAACTCACCGGGCAATTGAATGCCTGTCTTCTGCCCAAAGCCAAAAGCCGTGACCGCCTCATACAGTCCCGCGTTCGTTAAACGTTCCCCGATTTTCGCCATCCCGATATTACTGGATTTCACCAGAATATCTGTCACGCTCAACATGCCATAGCTGTGATGATCGTGCAGCAGACGCTTGCCCATCCGGTATTCGCCGTATTCACAATCGAATTCTTCATCCCTACTGATCAACCCTTTCTCCAGAGCGGCAGCAACGATAAACGGCTTGAGCGTTGAGCCCGGCTCATAGATGGAAGCAATCGCGGTATTTTTCCAGGCAGTTTCCCTGATGTCTTCCGGATGATTCAGATCGAAGGTCGGCACCGAAGCCAGCGCCAGCACTTCACAGGTTTTGACATCCATCACGATGGCGCAGGCACTTTTGGGCTTCCAGTCTTTGACAATCCCCTGCAATTCCCGTTCGGTATACAGCTGAATGATCGAATCCAGGGAGACAACCAGCGTTTCGCCATTCCGCGGCGCCACCCGGGAATCATTGCGAACCTCAATCACCCGGCCATGAGCATCGCGAACCAGGAACCGATGGCCATCCTGTCCACAGATCATGTGATCGAAGGCCTCTTCCAGCCCTCCCTGCCCTTTGCCGTCGATGTCACGTAATCCCAGTGCATGGGCTGCCAGTGCCCCCTGTGGATACTGCCTGCGATATTCCTGACGGAAGCCCCACGCATCATCGGCCAGATTCAATGTTCGGATCTTCTTCAGTTCCGTATCCGACAGTCGCCGCTTGACCCACAGGAACAGTTTGTCGTCGTTCTGTTTCAGCCGCTTGAGAAAGTGCCCCTGATCCAGCCCCAAAGCTTCGCAAACCGGAATCACACTCTGATTCCCCTTCAGCCGCTGGGGGACCACGTAGAGACTGTTGGTGACAATTGTCGTTGCCAGCAGGCGTCCGTTGCGATCGAGGATATCCCCGGGCCGGGCCGGTATTTTTTCTTTAAACACCTGCTGTCGGGTAACCACCGATTTGAACTGCCGATGCCCGACGTACTGCAGATAAACCAGCCGTCCGGAAATGACCAGCCAGGCAAGGACCACCAGTACGATCAGGCTCCAGCTCCGCCAGCTGATTCGAGATTGAGAGATACCGGATTTCAAGAAACTGCCCACCTGTCCTCAACACCGGGATAAATCTGTTATTTCTGACGTGTCACCTGCTGTGGCGTTCGCTGCAGATGCCACTGTAGCAACGGCATTTCGCGACGATTGGTCAGCGCAGGCTCTGAACTGGACTCGACCTCCAGCTCTCCCCGCTCCATTGAGTTCAAAACCTTACGCGGCGAACTGGCGCGTTGCGTAGCCAGCTTCATCTTGGCATGCGAATTGATCAACACTTCCAGCTGAAAATGCTGTCGGCTGACCTGCCGCTTCAGCTTCAGGCTCTCTTTTTCCAGCGCAATGCCGATCAGAGAGACGGCCACTGCCAGCAAAATGGCACTGATGAAACGGAATAACATCGATTCCAGCCTCTTCCGCACCAGCGGACACAGGCCGACTGCCTTTCCGCCAGTTCAGAAATGGGAGTGATAAAGACGAACAAAGACGCTTTATCTCTTATCGGCTGGAAGAGTTTCCGGGCACAAGACTGACCCGGCTGGCATCGGTCGGGAGCTGTAATTCCGTACCAATTTGAAGCTTGTTCGGATTTTGCAGCCTCTGCCGGTTCATCTGATAAATCTGAAACCAGCGGGAAGATCGCCCCAGATGACGCTGGGAAATATCCGTCAGAGTATCATTGCTGCCGACGCGATACATCGGACGCCCATCCTGGCTGATGAAAAACCCGGATGCTTTACCCGGCTTTCGCACGGTATTACTACCGCTGAACTCGCTGACAGTAGTCTGATTACTGGTTTTATGAATCGCCTGGTATTGGGCTTCAATTGCAGAGCGATCCGGGGCAATCAATTTTAATCCCGGACGCATCGTCCGGGGATCGCCGACGCGACTCTTGTTAATCCGGGCCAGCAGCTGAAAATACTTTCCACTGCCGTACAGCTTCTTGGAAATCGTCCAGAAGTTTTCACCGTTCTGAACGACATACTCTCCCCCCGTCGCTGCTGCGACCGGCTGGCTGAAGCTCTCTTGCTGCAACGCACCGAACTCTTCCTGAACCGAGACACTCTGAGTCGGCGCAGGTCCATCGAACAGCCCTCGTGCCTGTGCAGCCGGTTCGGGAGTCATCGCTGTTTCTTCGAAGGATCCCGAATCGATACTGGCTGCCGGTCGTTTGACTGTAGTCACGCTTTCCGCCTGCTGGGCTGAAAATTCTTCTGCCCGAAAATCACCGAAACGATCAGTACCCTGAGTCTCCTGTGTTTCACTGAATTCGGAAACCTGAGGCTGTTCAAAGTTCCCTGCATTGGCAGTAGAAACATCTGCCCCAAATTCGTTTGAATTCTCCATCTGACCGGTGGAAGCCTGTGGTTCCGCCTGATCAAAACCGGCATTCCCGAAAGGATCAGGCTCCGACTGGCTGGAGATTTCGGTGATATTGACTTTAGCCGTCTTTTGAGGTAATCCGCCTGAGTTCTGCATCTGTCCCCCGGCACCATCTTCGGCGAGGTCAAAGTTACCAAACTCATTATCACTCGCAGGTTCAGCCTGCTGAGGCATGGCCTGTGCCGGTTCGCTGGAGGCACCAAAGGGATCTTGTTCCACCTGCACTGCAGCAGCGTTACCCGTCTCAGCCTGTGCAAATTCATTCGCAGCCGGCTGTTCCATCAGACCTGAGCCTGAACCCGCTTCCTGAGCATTAAACCCAGAACCGGCTCCGGCGTTGAAATCATTCTGCATGGCTGCCTGAGGCTGCTTCTGTTGTTGCGCAAACTGATCGCCGCCGGCAAAAGGATCTGCCTGAGCGTTATCGAATGTCGTTGGTTCCGCCTGATTCTGCATCCCGGCATTAAAATCATTTTGTGCCGGATTACCAAATTCATTGTTTCCTGCAGCAGGCTGGTCAAACGACTCAAAACCATTGTTTGTCTGGTTGGCAGCCATTTCCGTTGACTGTGCGGGCTCACTCTGATTATCGAATGTTGACTGATTGTCAAAATTATCGAAGTCTTTCTGGGCGAATTGATCACCGGCGGGCTGCTCCTGGGCACCAAAAGCATTGTCCTGGTTCTGATTTTCCTGGGGAGTAGAAAATCCGGAATCCCCCCCCCCCGTATTGAAGTCAGCGGACTGCTCTGTAACCTCTGCAGCACCGTTATTTTCTCCGTTTCCCTCGGCGAAGGGATCCGCTTCACCCGGCGTCTGCTCCCCCGTACCATCTTCGGCAGGGCTGTTGACAGCCAGTGCTTCCTGGGGACGATTGATCTTCTGATAGACAACCAGACCAAAGGCACTCAGCAGAATACAAATCAGGCAAAGCCCTACTTTGGTCTCGATGGCGATTCCGCCCTTAGGCTTCTCGACACCCCAGTCCTCTTCTGCTGTTTCTTCTGTTTTCTTTTCTTCAGTCATGGCACTGAACCAATTCGAAATAAAAACTGTTCTTATTTTTCAGACAGGCAGTCTCCCGCCCGTCACCCTGTGAAATAACTCACGCAAATTATGTTTTGACCGCCACCCGCAGCTTGGCCGTGCGGCAGCGAGGATTGACCCGCTGCTCGGCCTGCGTCGCTGTGATCGGTTTGGCTGTCAGGTTTTTCCATTGATCCCGGTCTTTAAACGCCTGCTTGACCATCCGGTCTTCCAATGAATGAAAGCTGATGATGACCGCTCTTCCTCCGGGCTTCAGCGCCTGAGGCAAGACCGCATCCAGCATGGTTTCCAGTTGCTCCAGTTCCTGATTGGCGGCGATCCGCAGCGCCTGAAAGACGCGTGTTGCCGGATTCTTGCGAGCCGTCGCCAGGGCCTTGGCAGGCAATGCCGCCTGTACCGCTTCAATCAGGTCCGCAGCTGTCCGGACAGGATTCGTTTTCCGTTGCTGAACCAGCTGGCTGGCAATCCGCTGACTGAATCGCTCTTCGCCATAGACTTCCATAATCTGAACCAGTTCCGCTTCAGACAGTGTTTCCAGTAACTGCCAGGCAGGAATGCCCTGTCGTGTATCAAATCGCAAATCCAGATCGCCCGGTGTTTCAAAACCGAAGCCGCGCGTTTCATCACTCAGTTGATCGGAAGAGAGCCCCAGGTCCAGCAGAACGCGATCGACCGAGGGAATCTGCAGCTCTTCCAGTACCGCGGGAAGCTCTGCATAGCTGGCCTGCCTGAGAAAACACTGCCCGTCCAGCAATGTTTCCACTCCTAATTTTTCTCTGGCAAATCCCAGCATCATCTCATCACGATCCAGACCGATTAAAGTTCCAGTTGTTCCAATTTGTTTCAGGATATGTTGACTGTGACCACCTGCGCCAACGGTGCCATCCACGACGACCAGTCCGGGCGACAAATCCAGTTGCTCCATGACTTCACGGAGCAGGACCGGTATATGTACGGGCCTTTTCTGATCACCGGATTTCCCTGACATGTAATTGGCTACGATTCTAAAAATAAAACAGCTCAATCAGTCGTTGATCATTTTCTCAGACAGAAAATCATCACGATTCTGATCACTGAATTCTGATTTGATTTTTTATGGTGGGGGTAGAAACTTGAGAAGTGTCACTCTTAGAGAGATCGATCGCCCGAAAACCAGAGGGAAGAACTCCATCTGACTCTCAAGCGCGGGAAGTTTAGGAAAATTCTGATTTTCTGACAAGATCAGTTAAAGATTTTTAAACCAGGACCGACGGCACAAACGTAAATCGCCTGCCTGAAACAAATTGAGCCTCAGGCAGGCGATTCGGAAACTAACAGGTTTCGTGATAAACTGATCTTGCGGGTCCTGTCCAAGGAGGGAACCCTGAAGCCATCCGCTCCAGGCAGCATCCATTCTACCTGTATGTGGAGACGAACGACCGGTGGCCCAACCCAATATTCTGAGCACACACAGGTGACATCCATTTCACCTTCAATCCGCAAAGCCCGGTAGCCAGCGGAAGAGTTCCAGATTGTCCTCCTTGAACAACATGAGATTTAGATTTGTTGATACACTCAGCCAGCAATGATGAACATCAATGAATTGTCACGTGAAATGGATTACCAGGGCATTTGACCAAATGCTTGCGCAGCCATCTCATCGAAATGAGGACCATGGTCGTTCAGATAGGTGTTCCAACGCTCGGTATTCCAGATCTCAGCGTGGTCCTGAACTCCAATCAGAACCACTTCCTGTTTCACTTCCAGGCTGGCCAGTTCAGCGAGTCGTTCGGGGATACAGATGCGCCCCTGAGAGTCGACTTCCACCTTCTCCGCCCGTGCATAGTACAACCGCAGATACTGGGCTGCCTCCGGGCCATTCCTGGAATATTCTTTCAATCGTTGTGCCTGCTGTTCAAATCCTTTCTCTGAGAAAAGCAACAAAGACGATGCAGTACCAGGTGCGATATAAATCTGGGTGAAGTCCTCGGTGATAAGCTCTTCCTTGAGCCGTTTGGGGATTGCCAGTCGACGCTTTCCATCCAGAATCTTGTTGAAAGTTCCTGTTAACGCCATTGGCCCCCACCCGTCACCACTTCTCACCACAGAGTGCTGAATTTACCACCCAGAAAGAAATCGTCAAGCATGATTAAATGCGTAAATCAGATTCCAGGAACCGGATTCGTCCTAGATACTTATCTGGATTGGAATTGCGACTTTGATGATTTTTAAATTTTGTTGAGAGGGGGTGGTTCTGGTGTGAATCACGGGTGGAAAATCAGTCAGTCAGCGACAGGATCTGGGAATAAATCTGGTCATATTTCCGGGCGATCGACTCCCAGGTAAACTCCTGTTCTACAAGAGTTTGCGCATTATCAGCCATCTTGATAAACTGGGCAGGAGAGGTCCTGAAACCAACCAGTGCCTGATGAAGTTGATCAATGGATCCAATTTCCACCAGCGTTCCCTGCTCTCCCGGTTGAATCAGCTCAAAAATCCCATCAACTTTTGTCGATATCACGGGCAATCCCGCTGCCATCGACTCCAGCACCACATTGGGCATTCCTTCCCAGAGCGAAGAGAGCACCAGGCAATCTGCCGCTTGCATCAGTTCCGGAATCTGGGGCTGCCATCCAGCGAAATGAACCTGACTGGAATATCCAGATTCGGAGACTCTCTGCTCCAGTTCAGACCTCAGGGGACCATCTCCGACAAACAGCAGATGAAACTCAGGTGCCTGGCTGGCAAATTTCAGAAATGCCGAAAGCAGATCATGGGGTGCTTTCTGAGGATCGAGTCGACCAACCGAGAGAATCACCTTGGCATCTGTCGGTATATTCCAGCATGTGAGATCTGCAGGCGCAGCCTCCGCAAACCGCTGATATTCCACTCCGTTGGGAACGACGGTGATTTTCGCAGGCGCTAAATGACCGGTTTGAATCGAAAAGTCAGCCACAGACTGACTGACACAGATATTCAGCTCCACCAGGCGATTTGTGAGCCGATCCAGCAACAGGTGCCCGTTCCGCCGCTTTTCAGAGACGCGAATTCCGGAAACCACATGTGGTACATGTGCCAGGCGGGCAGCCAGCCGCCCCGCGAGATTGGCGTGAAATAGAAATGTTTGCAACAAAACCGGTTTTTGTGCTTTGAACTTTTGCGCCAGGTGCCAGATAATGCGGACGTCTCGTGCTGAACGCACCTGTAAGATTTCTGTTGGGATCCCCGCCTGCTGCAGTGGCTCTACCAGTGGACCAGAACCGGTTAGCGAGTAAACAACAGGATCCCAGCGTTCTCGATTGAGCCGCGTGACGATCTGGACCAGCGCACGTTCCGCCCCTCCGGGCTGCAGACCGGTAATGCAAAATGCAATCGGATAAGGTGCGTGGCTGTCAGACAACTGTCATCTCCTGGCAGAATACCGACTTCGCCTGAGGACAGGCGGGCAGGCTCTGTTTCTATTGTTCCCTCAGGGTCAGTCGCAGCAAGCTCAGATTGAAAAATTGTGTTTGTTCTGACCAGACTAATATCAAACGTTCGTTAAAATCCGCCATTTTCAGTCGTTTTCCTGGTCATACTGCGTCTGCCGAACCTGAATTCCCTCGATCACAATACAACGAAACGATACCGATGCCCCGTTTAGATGCCTTCGATTATCACCTGCCCCCGGAACTGATTGCCACTGAGCCCACCCGCCAGCGGGACCAATCCCGTCTCCTGGTCGTCAACCGCCAGGATCGTTCCATACAGCACAGCATGATTTCCGAGCTGCCTCAGTTTCTGAATCCCCAGGACTGCCTGGTTCTGAACGACACCCGCGTGCTCTCAGCCCGGTTGTTTGGAGTTCGCCAGGCCACGGGAGGAAAGTGGGAAGGCCTCTACCTCGGCTCCAATGCCGAGGGGGAGTGGAAACTGATGAGCAAAACCCGCGGCAAACTGGTTCCCGGCGAGACAATTGAACTGACTCCCGCACATTCCCGAAACGAAGAGAAACAGCTCTCGCTGATCATGCAGTCCAAAGATGACGAGGGGTACTGGACGGCCCTGGTAAATTCTGATGAAGATCATCACGCCCTGCTCTCGCATTTCGGTACCATGCCCCTGCCCCCTTACATGAAACGGGATCTGGCGACCGAAGAAGACTGGGAACGCTACCAGACTGTATACGCCAACCAGCCTGGTGCCGTCGCTGCCCCCACCGCGGGACTGCATTTCACTCCCGATCTGCTGGCTAACTGCACAGGGAAAGGAGTCGGGGTTGCCAAAGTCACGCTGCACGTGGGTATCGGCACTTTCAAACCCATAGCCTGTGAAACTCTCGAAGAACACAAAATGCACTCCGAGTGGTGTGAACTTCCGGGTGAGTCAGCTGCGTTACTGAATCGGACGCGAGACCATGGAGGCCGCATCTTTGCTGTGGGAACGACCAGCGTCCGCACACTGGAATCGGTGGCTCAGCAGGGGCCACTCCAGGCCTGGCAGGGTGAGACCGATATTTTCATCTATCCCCCCTATCAGTTTCAGGCGGTCGACTGCCTGCTGACCAACTTCCATCTGCCGAAATCAACACTGCTCGTACTGGTCAGTGCATTTGCCGATACCGAGTTGATCCGGGAAGCCTACGAAAAAGCTGTAGAAGCGAAATACCGCTTCTACAGCTATGGTGATGCCATGTTGATTATTTAGCAGCCGGCAGCTTACTGCGGCTTGGCAATGTCTTTCGGTACCTGACCATCCAGGTAACGCCAGTTTTTGATGAACGAAATCAGATCCGCCATCTGCTGCGGGTTGATGGTTTTCTCCAACCCGACCGGCATCAGCGAAACACCGTTGGACTTCATTTCATCGATTTCATCCTTCAGCACCGTTATGGTTTTTCCTTCCGGCTGCGTCAGCGTGATCGATCCGCCGCTGTCGGAAGAGATGATACCGGTATGAACCACACCATCGATGGTAATAATCGTGTAACTGAAGAAGTTCGCATCGATGGCCCGGTTTGGATCCAGGATGTTGGTCAGCAGATACTCTGGTGTCTTGGTACGGGAGTCACCGATATCAGGAGCAACATTCACGCCCAGTTCACCAATCCGGTGACAGGTCACGCAGTTCTTCACAAAGATCTGCTTTCCGGCCAACGGATCCGCTTTCAGCTTGAGCGACTTCTGGTAGTCAGCCAGAACCTGCTTCCGGTCGGCAGGAATCGCTGCGGCAAACAAGGCGGCTGCCCGCTTCTTGATTCCAGCATCACGATTCCGTTGCAATCGAGTAGAACGTGCGGGCCCCAGTTCAGAAATCTTGATCTCACCCTTTTCGATTTCATCCAGCAGAACATTCGTGCGATCCTGGCTGGCCAGCATCGCATCTAGAATCGCCCGACGCATGCCGGGAGTCTGCTGGGCAAAACCATCCATCAAAACCGGTCCGATCTGTGCATCCCCGTAAGGGCTGATCGCTTCGATGGCGGCAATCTTCACTGCCTGTGAATTCTTGCCCTGAATCAGATCCAGCAGCGTTTTCCCAGCTGTATCGAAGCCAACAAACTGCAACACACCAATCGCTTCCAGCTTCTGGGCCAGCGGACTCTTCGGATTCGCTGCCGTTTCGACGATCTTCTGGTAGAACTGATTCAGTTTGTTCTGATCCGCTTCTGAAAGCTTCGCCTGATAGGCGGCGATCGATTTCCCTCGGCGACGAAGGCTGTTACCAAGTCCTTCGAAACCGGCAATCTGCAGGGGCAGATATGAATCCGCATCCAGGCCGGCAATCAGGGACAGAGTCTCCTGAATATCGTCTGCCTTGAGCTGCGGACCAATTACAGCCGCCATTTCTCCTACAGCTTCGGTCACACTGGACTTGGCGGTTACTTTCTGGCCAGACTGTTTTAACTGTTTCAGGAACGATTTGAAAATCGGCACACTTTGATTGGCTGCAGAAGAGAGCACTGCGGCACGGGTCCAGCTGTCATCGGCCCCCTGCAACATCAGCTGGGCCAGTTCCTCAACCATCGAACCACTGTCACCCGCTTCTCCCAGGCTGATTGCCAGCTGGAATCGCAGCGCGGGATCTGCCGTGTCGACCAGAGCCAGCACCTGTTTTTTCAAGTCCTGATTTTCAGCCAGACGCGGTTCGCTCAGACGAACGGCCTGTCCCTGCACGCGCGATGATTGATCTTTCAACGCCTGCATCAAAACAGCGTCACTCAATTTCCCCAGTCCTTCCAGGGACCAGAGTGCCTGAATGCGGGCCTGTTCGTTTTTGCCTGCCGTCACCAGTTTTTCAAGAGCAGGCTGCAGAGAGGCATCCTGACCTTCAAAAATCAGTCGCGCTGCGGTCTCCCGCTGCCAGGAATCTTTCGAAGACAGAGCAGCGATGAGGTCTGCCGGAGTGGCATCTTTCAACGCAGTGTAAACATTTTTATTGATTTTGGATTTCTTAGGTACGATGCGATAAATTCGACCGCGATCAATTCCGTCATTCAGGTCGGAACGCTCTTTCAGTTCGACCGGCATGAACTGCGGGTGTTCAATGACCGCACGATACATATCACACAGATACAGTGCACCATCTGGACCGTTATACATATTGACGGGCCGGAACCACTCATCGCGGCTGGCGATGAATTCCACTTTATCGCGTCCGTATTTGGAATCGTAGGTCGCCCCCATCGGCGTCATAACATCACGGTGCACCAGATTGGCAGTCGGCTCACAGGTGAAACTGTTACCGTAATATGCTTTGGGGAACAAGTCTCCCCGGTAAATGGTCACACCACAGGCAGCAGTAAACTGTCCGGCGTGCAACGTCGAGGTTGTCCAGGTACGGCTGATCGCATACACGCGGGAGTCTTCTCCATCGGGAGAGACATCGTGGTAAACCGACTTAACAGCCAGGTAAGGATTCCGTTTCAGATACCGGCTCTCCAGCACGATGTGTTTGTTCGGATTGCGATTGGAACAGACAAACCGATTACAGTAATCGTCGAAGGTCAGTCCGAACTGCCCGATCCCGGAGATCGATTCGTATTTCCCGGTCAAGGGATGAAAACGGAAATCGAGACCGTTAATCGGAACCTGCTTCGCATTTTTCGTCCACTCGGGATGGGTCGCGATCACGGATCCGCCACGCAGACCATTGGAAATATAAATGTGATTATCCAGACCCAGTGTCGGATGGTTGGCACGCAGCTGCGAGTTTTCTTCTTTGAAACCGGTGAACCAGGTTTCGACCAGGTCGGCTTTGTCATCACCGTCCGTGTCCTTCATGTACTGCACCTTGCCGGCCAGGGTGACGATCAGCCCCCCTTTCCAGGGTTGCACCCCGGTCGCAAATAACAGCTTGTCTGCAAAAACAGTCGCCGTTTCGTAAAAGCCGTCCTGATCCTTGTCCCGCAGCAGCTTGATCCGGCTCTTGGGATCTTCACCCTCTTTGGGTCCATGAGGATAGTCCGTCATCTCGACCACCCACAGAATTCCCGATTCATCAAAGGCAACAGCGACCGGGTTGACCACGTTCGGCTCGGACGCCACCACCTGCATTTCAAAATCAGGATGCACGACCGTCTGTTTTAAAGACTCCTCCGGTGAGAGAGGCGACTTGGGTACTGCCGATTCCTTCTCAGCAGCCACCGCGAATTTCAGACAGACACCGGCCAACAGAGCCAGGCATCCCCAGCATCCCCATTTCAGGAACCTCTTGCCTGTGCTCAAAGCACGTCTGTGAGAACCGGGGAAAACCGTGAGATGTTTTGCTTGTTTCATGTTTGATCACCGTAGTATTTCAGACAGAAATCTGGATGGAATGATAACGAGGAATTCAGGTTGGATAAAATCTATCCTAACTTACCGACTGACGATTCTCTATCTCGCTTCCGACACGATTTCGAGATTCTGCGGAATTTATAAACAATATTAACGTTCGGCGGCACCAAAGGCTATCATCAAAGGAAGCGATACCGAATTTTCTGTTTCCAGCTATGTATTTCGGGAAATCTCCTGCTTCCACCAGGAATCTGCTTTCCTGCCTGCGACTCGATTGATTACCCTGAAAAGGAATCCCGCACAAGACTACACGCCCCTGACACACTTCCCTGACTCCTGATTGAACGTGAACTGAACCATGCAGTCTGTCTGTCTGATTTTAACCCGCTTCTGCCTCTCAGCCTGGGTCGGCGCCGCAGTAATTTTTGTGATCAACGGTGTCCAGGATGTCACCTTTCAACCTTTTGATTCACTGGTGCGTGACCAGCTGATTTCACTGCACTTCCCCGTCTACTATACGCTGGAGTGGGTCCTGCTGGTGGGAGCGTTTCTGGGATGCCTGGGAATTCGCTCAAAACAACTGCTGCCCCGCTGGAAAGCAAATCTGATCCTGGCACTGGTCATTCTCACGCTGACAATCAGCCTGGCCGACTACTTCTGGATCTATCAGCCACTGGAATCCATGATTACGCCTCCGGGCAGTCCGCGGCCAGCCCAGTTCACGAACTATCATCAGGCTTCAAAATACATCAACAGTATTAATATACTGTTGACCTTCACCGCCGCGATTCTGATCAATCTCCCCGTAATCAGAGAGACGCCTGCGACAAGTGAAGAATCAGTCGCGAATATGAAATAGATGCTTCAGCGCGTCGAGCAAGCCGTGCGGCGTCCCTTCGCGTGCTTCCTGACGCAGGACTTCCAGTGGTGGATGCAGCAGCTTATTCACAATCTGTTCGATCGAGCGTTTAATGAGTTCCTGATCTTTTTCATCCAGATGGGACAGCTTGCTGAACAGCTTGTCAACTTCCTGCTCGCGCACATCGTGCCACTGTTCGCGGAGCTGTTTGATAATCGGCCCGGTCGCTCGATGATAGACGCCGTGCATGAAACGCTCGGTTTCTTCGTCGATGATCGTCAGTGCTTTTTCAACCTCTTTCTGTCGTGCCCGCCGGTTCTTTTCACAGGTCGCTTCCAGGTTATCGATATCGAAGAGAAAGATATTATCGTTAATCTGGCCAACTGCAGGAGTAAAATCCCGCGGTGCACCGAGGTCGAGAATAAAGAATGTCTTATTTCCGATCTTCTTTAATACCCGCTGAAACCGTTCCACATCCACAATCGGCTGAGAGGCTCCGGTCGTACTGACAATCACATCCGCTTCCGCCAGACAGTCATCCAGGACGTCAAACGGACGCGCCTCGCCTCCCACCTTGACTGCCAGCTTCTGGGCATTTTCCAGGCTGCGATTGACCACGACAATCTTTTTGACTCCTTCATCTTTGAGATAAGTCAGAGTCTCTTCGGCCATCTCACCTGCCCCGATGACCAGAACAGTCTTGTCGTCAAAACGCTCGAAAATGCTTTTCCCGAAGGTCCCCACCGCCACACTGGCGATCGAAACCCGCCCCTCTGCCAGCATGGTTTCCGTACGTACCCGCGCCGAAACCCGGATCGCCTGCTGAAACAAGGCATGAGTCAGCGGTCCGCATAAGGCATTCTCGGTCGCCCGCTGATAGGCTTCTTTGACCTGATTCACAATCTGAGGTTCGCCGAGCACCATACTGTCGAGACTGGAAGCGACCTGAAACAGATGTCGCACGGCATCAGGACCGGTTCGTTCCAGGAAGTCTTCGAAGAAATCGCTGACCGGAACGTGATGAAATTCCGAAAAGAATTTGGCCAGTTCCTGGTGGGAAGGCCCGGTTTCCGGCTCCTGCGTCGCGGTATAGAGCTCCACCCGGTTACAGGTAGAGATCACCACCATCTCCGTTTCCGGATACGACTTTTTGAGGATGGAATATGCCTCTTCCAGCTGTTCTTTTGAGGAGAACGCCAGCTTCTCTCGCACATCCAGTCCCGCTGTCTGGTGGTTACAATATACGACCTGCAGATTCACAAAGCGGCCCTCTCTGCAGTTGTCTCCTGCGATTCTATCCGCGGCTGCTCCGATCCGGAATGCCAGGAATCCACGTTCAACAGACGGATATTGGTCAGAATCTGAATGCCAATCACGGTCAGCAGTAACAGCCCACCGGTCCAGATCGTCAACTGAGCAATATGTTTCTGATTGGGTTGTTTCGTACGCAGGATAAAGACCACACTCAACAGCATCGCCGCCCAGACAATCTCATAGACAATGATGACCGGGTCAACAAACGAAATGGCCTGAGCTCCCTTGCGAACATAGACACCCAGTCCAATACCGATGCCCATGCCAACCGTCAGCATGGGAGCGGCGATCATCAAAGCCCAGCGGTTCAACCGCGAGAGCTTAGCCAGACTGGGCAGGTGAAATCCATCAGAAAAATTCTGCTTCTGCTTTAACCGTCGATGCTGAATCAGATACATCGCGCTGAGCACAAACGAGAGTACAATTCCCACACCTCCCAGGACCAGCAGTGAAGCATGCAGCATCGCCCAGGATCGAGTCGCAGGCTGCACGAGTGGATTCGTCACGTGATCGACAAAATAGGAAGCCACAACCAGCGCGAGAACCAGCGGAAACAGAAACAGTCCAATCGAGAGTTCCTCATCGATCAGGTTAATAAACAGATAGATCGCCACCAGCAGCCAGGAGAAAACCACCAGCCAGTCGTGCGTCGAGCCTAACAGGGGTGGCAGTTGCGTTTCATGGGAGCGATTGAACAGATACGCTGTCTGGGCCACCAGTCCCGCCAGGGAAAACAGAATGATCAGCGGTCGTAGCCATCCGTTCTTCTTGCGCAGAAACCGGGCCAACTCTAAGCAGAAGGCTACCAGGTAACTGGCCATGAAACAGAAAACAGTCACATTTGACAACATGCTGACGACTTTATCACGAACAGAAGGGGCTGAATAGTGGTGGGACTGCGGCGTTTCTGATGAGAATCAGAACGGCACCCTATTATAGGGCTGTTCAGCTGGTGAAGGGCAAGTCATCTTGCTTCAGATTCTAATTCGTACTCCGAGATTTTTTTATGCAGCGTATTGCGATTGATCCCCAGCCGGGTGGCTGTCTTGGTCTGGACACCCTGGCAGGACCTTAAAACCTGCAAAATCACTTCTTTTTCCACGAGCGATACAACCTGAGTATGCACATCGGTGGAATCCTCTCCCACCCGCTGCAACTCCATGGAAACCAGATCGCGACAGATCGTCTCCGGATCCTGTGCGCGGGCAGAGACAGCCCGTGGAGCAGAACGCCCGGTCACATGCCCCGGCAGTAAATCCAGCGAAGGACCATCTTCACCAGAGAGTACAATCAGACGTTCAACATAGTTCTGCAGCTCGCGAACGTTACCTGGCCAGCTGTAGTTCCTGAATGTGTTCAACACCTCGCTCGAGAAATTCGGCAGAGGAATCTTTTCTTCTGCAGAGAACTGCTTCGCAAAAAAGTGCACCAGTTCTGGGATATCCTCAGAACGTTCGCGTAGCGGAGGTAAATCGATGGGAATCACGTTCAATCGATAATACAGGTCTTCTCGGAACCGCCCTGCTTCGATTTCGTCCAGCAGATTTCGGTTGGTAGCTGCGACAATGCGACAGTCTACAGAAATCGAACGCGTGTCACCGACACGTTCAAATTCATGCTCCTGCAGAACACGCAGCAGCTTCACCTGCAGCGTAAAACTGACGGAATTAATCTCGTCCAGGAAGATGGTTCCTCCGTGGGCCGCTTCGAAACGTCCTGTACGATTCTCAACAGCGCTGGTGAATGCCCCTTTAATGTGACCAAACAGCTCACTTTCCAGCAGGCTTTCACTCAGAGCACCACAGTTCACACGGATAAAAGGACCCGTTGCGCGCGGACTGAGTTCATGGATTCCACGGGCAATCAGCTCCTTACCGGTGCCGGTTTCTCCAGTCAGTAAGACCGTCGATGATGTGGCAGCTGCACGACGCGTCAGACGATAGACGTTACGCATCGCAGGGCTGTACCCCACCATATCTTCAAAAATAGGGCGATCGTCTTCCATTCGTTTATCGGAAAATCCTAATCAGTCACAGCAAGGTAGTTCAATGCCGAAACAAGTTCATAAGCAGTTTAGTCATAAGCATTTCGGTGAATTAACTTTTCCGAAAGTGGTGCCAGCACTGAATTCACAGCATGAAAACATTGCACCAGCATGCTCAAAAAGATGGCGAACGCATCAATATGATACGCTATGACTGAAGAGGAAGGAAGTGGTAGACCAATTTTTTTTGAAATTCGGCACGCAATAGAATTAGACTGCGAATAACCGCCACTGGAATGCACAATTATTAAGCACACGGCTTAATAATATGGCTTATCACGATTCTGAGCTGGTGGCTACCGGCTGACTGGCTGGAATCGGAGTGTTATTTTCATCAACCAGTACGACCTTGGGTTGATGACCGCGGGCTTCTTTCTCTTTGTATTCCGCATAACTGGCGATAATCACCAGGTCCTGGGGATTTACCAGGTGTGCGGCAGCGCCGTTGATGCAGATCACCCCCGAACCGGGCTCTCCTACAATCGCATAGGTGGTTAACCGGGTCCCCGAAGTAATGTTGTAGATCTGTACCTGTTCGTACTCCACAATATCGGCTGCTTCCATCAATTCCTGATCGATGGTCACACTGCCGTTGTAGGCTAGATTTGCTTCGGTCACCGTGGCTCGGTGGATTTTTGATTTGAGTAGTACGCGCTTCATTCTTCTCAACCTGAAAGAAGATATCGTCTTCTTTTCGACTCTGTCTGGAGGCCTGTCTTTCAAAATGGACGGCGTATACTAACCAGACGCCATCACAACAAGCAAGAGCCTGTAATCCTGTTCACAAACAGAATCAAGCCTGGACGGGAGCTGCCTCTGAATGCTGCCCTTCACTATCATTATAGGCTGCTTCCTCGTGCTTTCCATCCATTTTGTCCCACCAGGGCTCATTCGGCTGCGCCCCCATCATGCGGGCGTACAGGTAATAATAGGTGGGAACCAGAAACAACACGAGCACCGTGGCAAGCATCAGACCAAAAATCAGACTGGCCGCCATCGGAATAATAATCTGGGCCTGGAAGGACGTCTCCTTCAGAATGGGAGCCAGGCCCACGATAGTCGTCATCGATGTCAGCAAAACCGGGCGAAAACGACGACGTCCCGCGTCGACCAGCGCTTCCTTGAGAGGCAGTCCATCAATGACACGATGATTGATAAAGTCGATCAGAACGATCGAATCATTCACCACCACTCCCGTCAGCGCCACCAGACCAAACAAAGAGAACAGGGTCAGTTCCATTCCCAGGATGGCATGTCCAAATACCGCACCAATAATCCCGAAAGGAATGATCCCGAGAATGATCAGGGGTTGCACATAGGATCGGAATTCAACTGTCAGCAATGCGAACATGGATGCCAGTGCGATCATCAGTCCGACAATCAGACTGTTCACCGATTCGTTGGTCTGTTCCTGCTGTCCCTCCCAGCGAACTCTCACGTTCGGATATTTGGCAGCCAGCTCATCGATAAATCCTCCCGGTTTCTTCAATGACTGCACGATTTCGCGGGCATTTCCCTCTTTTTCATTGAGGTCGGAATAGACCGTGATTGATCGCTGCTGATCGATCCGGTTGATTTCGGAATAGCCCCGTTTGACGGTGACATCCGCCAGTTCCGTTAACGGGCGCTCGCTGCCGTCACCAGTCCGGATTCGGATATCATCAAAGCTCATCAGCGAACGTCGCTCTTCTTCCGGGTAACGGACCATCAGTTTGACTTCATGGCGCCCCCGCTGCAGCCGCATGACCTCTTCGCCGTAGTACGTTGCGCGAACCGTTTCAGCGACATCCGCCAGAGGCACGCCCATGGCGCGGGCTTTATCTTTGATTTTGATCTGGAATTCCCACTTTCCTGGACTCGAATCGTCATTCACGTCCTTAACGCCGGGATAGGTTTCCAGCTCTCGTTTGCATGCTTCGACCGCAGCTTCCAGTTCACTTAAATGCGAACCATCAGAGAGCAGCTTAAACTCAATCGGCTTACCCCCCGGTCCCATTGTGGGCGATTTAAAAGTCATTCGATCGACGCCGGGCACTTCACCAACGCGTTCCCGCCAGAGCTCAAGCAGCGCTTCACTTCCGATTGTCCGCTCGCCCGCCTCCACGATTTCAATGCTGACCTTTCCGATATGACTGCCTTCAACTGTCCCACCCAACTGGGCCCCGGATTCTTCCCGGGTACCAAAGCCGACGTTTCTTCGAGTCAGCTTAATCAGTGACTGCCCATGTTTCTGCTGGTACTCCTGATCCAGATCGAGAAAGTCCTGGCGAATCTTTCGCGTCGCGGCATCGGTAATTGATTTGGGAGTACCATCAGGAAATTCTACCGTGGCTTCAATCATCCGATAATCGGTTTTAGGAAACAGATTGAAGGGGGCAAACCCGCCCATGATCAAACCTGCAGAGAGCAGCATTAATGCCGCTGCAACCGCCAGCGTCGAAGAGGGATAATTCAGCGAAGCCTTTAATACGGGTGTGTAACATTTTTCGATGAACGCATTCAGTTTCCGTCCGACAAAACCTTCCGATTCTCCATTCTGTGCCCCGGATTTCGAGGGCTTTCCATGCGCCAGGTGACAGGGCAGAATAAACGTACTTTCCAAAAGCGAAATGAGCAGCATCGCGATTACAGCAATCGGCATCACCGCGATAAACTTGCCCATGATCCCGGAGACAAACAACAACGGAGCAAATGCGATAACAGTTGTCGTTACAGAAGCGCAGACAGAGGGCAGCACCTCGGAGGCACCATCGACGGCGGCAACGACGAACGATTTCCCCATCTGCCGATGCTCATAGATATTTTCACCGACAACAATCGCGTCATCCACGATGATCCCCAGCGCCATCAGAAAGGCGAACATCGAAAGCATGTTCAGAGTCTGCCCCGTGTAATACAATACGATACAGGCACCGAACATTGAAATTGGAATCCCCAACGCTACCCAGAACGCTAACCTCGATTCCAGAAAGATGGCCAGAGTGATAAACACCAGAATCAGCCCCTGAAGCCCGTTCGAACTCAACAACTCCATACGGTCGCGCACATCGATGGACTGATCTTTCCAGAGCTTGAGCGAATATCCGGGAGGCAGCTGGACATCTTTGACGTACTCCCGCACTTCTTCCACAATCGCCAGCAGGTCTTCCTGGGATGTACGTTCGACGGCGATCGACATGGCTGGCTTACCGTTGATTTCGCTGATCATGGTCGTATCAGCAAATTCATCATGTACTTCCCCCAGGTCATCGACTGTCAGCACGACCCCGCCCGCTTCGGTTACCAGTGGAATTTTTTCAATTTCACTCCCGATCAGATGCTTGTTCTTCCCCCGCAGCAACAACACCTGAGAATTGGTATTCATCTTACCGCCCGGCAGTTCCAGGTTTTCCCGCCTTACAGTTCGGGCCACATCCTGCAGAGTGAGGCCATACTTTCGCAGGGTCGCTTCCGGTATCTCAATGTCGATCTGATAATCTCGGGCTCCGGCAATGTTGGCCTGCGAGACCGACTTCAGCTGCAACAGTTCATCGCGAATCTTCTCGGAAACCGTACGGAGTTCCAGTTCGCTGTTCTCATCTTCGTTCCCGGGCCCAATGACGGCAACTTCAATCGCCACCTGACGAAAGGTAATCTGCTGAATATCCGGATCCTCTGCCAGTTCGGGAAAACTGGGGATGCGGTCAATTTCGGAGCGGACCTCGTTTAAAATCTTCTGCACGTCAGGTACATCGGCGCGGAGTTCAAGTACCAGCGAGCCCATACCTTCACTGGCGATGGAGGTGATCTTTTTAATGCCGTCAATCGCGCGGACGGATTCTTCCATCTTCTGGCAGATTCCCTCCTCGACTTCATCGGGGCTAGCTCCGGGGTAAGGCACCGAAACCAGAATGATCTCCAGTTCAAACTCCGGAAAGACTTCGCGTCGCATGAACATCAGCGACACCAGGCCTACGCCCAGCACGGTGACCATCAACGTGTTCATCGCCGGAGAGTTGTTGATGGCCCATTTAATGACCGACTTCATTTCAACTCTCCTTCACGGACAGGCATTCCCTCATTGGCTACACTTAAGGGCGAGGTCACCACACGATCGCCGGGCTTGAGCCCTGAAGCCCCCAGTTCTACCAGCAACTGACTGTCGCTGGTATCAACCACGCGAATCTTCTCTTCGTGCAGCTTGCCTTTCCGGACAATCCAGACCAGGTTACCTGGTCGAATTGCCGTTTCGGGTATTTCGAGCAAAGAAACATTACCTTCAAGAGGAATTTCCACCGAGACGTACATACCTCGCGCCAGCGGCGGTGCCCCCACAACCTGAGTCGTTGGTTTTCCGTTAACCAGAATTTCAGTCGGTCGCGGATCAGACACGACAATCCGGCAAGGAACCGTACGGGTTTTCTCATCCAGTCCGATCCCATCGTAGCGGGAGAGCTTGCCATTCCAGATAAATTTTCTACCGCCAATTTCGTAGTTCACTTTGACAGGCAACTGGGGAAGTTGATATCCCAGATCATGCCGTCCGCCATTCCCGGCAACGGGCACAGGTTTGCCCTTTTGAGCAGCTTGTGCCGCATGCTGCCAGAGTTGATAGAGTTCTTCCATCCGCAGATTGGTACGCACTTCAACCGAAGATGTGTCTTCGATCATTACCAGGGGATCACCGACCTTCACATACCCATCTTTTTCTACCGTATCCTCCACGATGACACCATTGATGGGCGAATAGATTTTCGTACGCTTCAAATCCAGCTGCGCACGGGAAAGCTGTACTTTGACCAGATCGCGGGCATGCATCATCCGTTGTCGACGTGACCGCAGCAGGTCTGCTTCGTTGGTCAGTTTCTGCAGCGCGTTCCGTGCAGCCAGTTCACCCCGCTTGGCTTCTTCGTATTCCGTATCAGAGACGACATTCCGCGTCCGCAGTTTTTCGACCCGGCTTAACTGACTTTTCTGCAGCAGGACTTCTTCGTGTGCCAGATCGATCATTGCTTTTGCATTATCGATTTCCACTTCCAGTTCATCGATGGCGTTCTGAGCCTGCCCCAGTTCCTGTGTCAGACGCTGCACCTCCAACTGGTAATTTTCCGGATCGATCTGAATCAGCAGACTTCCATCTCCGCCAGCTTCCTTTTCCTGCTGCGTGGCTTTATGCACCAGATTACCGACCTTACATCCATCTTTCGTATAGAGCACCTTGCCAGCGACTTCCGCTGCCAGCTTCACTTCTCGCGAGGGAACCACAATCCCATCGACGGCAATGGTCACTCCCGAATCGGAAACCTTGATCGTTTCGGTTGAGACCAGGGGCGCGGTCTGTTCGGTCAGAGTTTCCTGCTGTTCCGGCTCCTGCTTCATGGCTTTCAGAACAACCATACTGCCACCACCGATCCCCAGAATCAGAATCGGCAGCAAAATATGCTTCAGCTTCTTAGACCAGCTTTGAGATGTTTTTGTTTTCGTTTCTGACATGACTGATTTCTATGCTGAATCGCATTCCTACGAGAGTTGGCTGCGGACGCTTCCGACCAACGGGAGATTACCGGGAAGAACTGAGTGGTCTATCGATCTAGTCGCATTCTGCCTTGCTCCGGTTCAGATCTTGTGAAGTGTTGAAGAAGATTCCATAACGGATTCGTTGAATTCCTGTTTCAGATTTTTAACAGCAGCAAGGGAGAACTGCAGGATGTGCTCAATCAGATGCTCTGGATCATAGTGGGCTGCCTGCTCTTCCGGTCCCAGCATCAGACTGACCATCCCCCCGGAGACTCGATAAAACTGACACTGAGCCGCGATACTGAAAATACATTGCATCCTGCGATAGGGGGGAATTTCATCCCCCAGCATTTCCAGCAGAATCCCATCAGCAATATTCACAAAAGGACGAAACAGCTCCTGAATCAAATGTCCGCAGGCTTTCGTCGGCCGCAGGACCTCCCGCATGATCAGGTGATTGCTCCAGGAGAGTTCTCCCGTTCCCAACATACGTCTGACCAGCGTCATAACCCAATCCCGCAATTTTTGTTCGGCGGATGTCTCGGGGGTCCACTCAGGTAAAGGAGCTCGAGAGACCCCCATCTCTTTGGCCAGGCAGATGACTTCCAGATAAAGCTGTTCCTTGTCACCAAAATAGTAATTGACGCTCGCTACGTTGACGTCTGCTTTCTGACAGATTTCGCGCACCGTTGCCTTCTCGAAGCCTTTTTCCGAAAAAACAGGCCCCGCAGCTTCCAGCAAACGGTTTCGCACATCAACAGACGACATAAATTCCTGACTCCTGCACGTTTCTAGCGCTGTTTAATGAGTTTGACAATCAGGCAACAGGTACTATCAGGGAGAACCCGTAAAAAACCCGTTTCAAACAATTGTATTAAACACGTGTTTAAAATCAATCGGAATCTGCCCCAGGAATCATCAATCATCATAATACGATGATATAATTACACTTAAGAATAATTAGTCTGAGAGAGAGAATTGAAAGACTGCGACAGTTACTTCGTAAACCAACAGCAGATCTTCGCAGAAAAAGAAATGCGAACCAATTTCAACCTGTTAAACGCTCCTGACCTTCGTCACGAAAACGGAACCGCTGAAATCCACTCTCATCGAGCCGCTCGCGAAGCAGTTCTTTCCAGAGTCTTTCCGGGAGGCCATTCAGGATGCCATACAGGATCATCCCGATCGTAAGACAGGAGACTTCGACTACTCGCATGGGAAGCGAGAACTGTTTTAAATCAGCGAAAATCTCTTCGGTGCTGCAGTATTCGCCAAATTTCTGATCACGGTACATAAACTCTACGCCCGAGAAATCCTTGCTCCATTCATAATCGAAAGGGCCGAATTCCCGCCTGCGGTGGAGAACCCAGAACCGGGTCCCATCAAAGCGTATACCGTGTGTTCCTCGCAAAACGTCCATCCTGTCATTGTTCTGGAAATGCTGAGCTCCATTGTAGAGTGAACCCGAACTACCAGTCATCAAGAAATAAATGGCTACACATCATACGACATTTCTCCCTGTTTGCGAAGTCCGTTTCTGAACCTCGACACGGTTTTCCCTGTCCTGAAATCCACGCTTTTCCTGATGAATTTGCCATCACCGAAACCGCCCGATTAAAAAAACGCCAGCATAAGTCGATATCTGAACAGAACTTGCTATGATCGTATCGACGACAGTCCCAGATCGATTCCCTAAGACACTTTCAGTCTCATGAAACACACAGAACCCTATCAGGCAGCAGTCGAAATTGTACAGAAACTCAGAGACGCCGGCTTTCAGGCACTCTGGGCCGGGGGCTGCGTGCGGGATCTGCTGCTCGGCAAAGAGCCCAAAGATTACGATGTCGCCACGAATGCCCTGCCCGAGGAAGTGCGTCATCTGTTTGGAAAACGTCGAACCCTGGCCGTCGGTGCCAGCTTCGGTGTGATCATCGTTCGCGGCCACCAGCCGGACTGCGATGTCGAGGTCGCGACATTCCGCACCGAAGGCCCTTACCTGGATGGTCGCCGGCCGGAACATGTCCACTTCACCACAGCCGAAGAAGACGCCCAGCGCCGTGACTTCACAATCAACGGCATGTTCTATGACCCGATCAACGATTCCATCTTCGACTATGTCGGCGGAAAAACGGATCTGCAGCAGCATATCATTCGCGCCATCGGGAACCCCCTGGAACGGATGCAGGAAGATAAACTGCGTCTGCTGCGTGCGATCCGCTTCACTGCCACTCTGCGTTTTAGCCTGGATGAAACTACGTTTCATGCGATTCAGACTATGGCTCAGGAAATCACCGTTGTCAGCCCGGAACGCATCGCGGAAGAAATGCGAAAAATGCTGGTTCACCCGAACCGCGAATATGCAATGGAACTGGCCTGCACAGCCGGTCTGCTCACACCTGTGATCCCGGAACTGGCGCCTCTGTGGGAATCTGAGCCTAACCAGCCACTCTGGCAACAGACCCTCAAACGGCTGGAATTCCTGCAGTCAACGCATTTTGAACCAGCGTTCGCCGCCCTGCTGCTCGACCTGCCTGCCACCGATGATCAGCAACGGCTGAATACCGTGTATGAGGTCTGTAAACAGCTCCGCTTTTCCAACCATGAACTCAATCTGGTGCATTGGCTGATTGAACACCGGGACAACCTGCAGGGAGCCTCTGCATTCCCTCTCTCCCGGCTGAAACGCCTGCTGGCACATCCGAACTTCCCTTACCTGCTGGAACTGGCCGAAGCAGACCTGCGTTCCCGGAATCAGTCGCTGGCAGACCTTGAATTTTGCCGAGAGTATCGTGATCATACCCCCATTGAGGTCTTGAATCCCCCGCCACTGCTTACGGGCAATGATCTGATCGCTTCCGGCATCAAATCGGGCCCGCAGTTCAAAGAACTCTTAACTCAAATTCAGGATGCCCAGTTGGAAGAGCGCATCCAGAACCAGGCGGAAGCATTTGCCCTGCTGAATCAGTTGATCAATCAGAAATAATCATTCTCCCCCCCTGAAAAGGCTTTCTCATGACAGATAAAGTTCGCATTGGAATCATCGGAGCCGGCGCCGTCTCCGACTACCACCACGTCCCCGGCATCAATCTTGATCCCCGTGCAGAACTGGTCTCGATCTGTGACCCCAATTCAGAACTGCTGGCCCAGCGTCAAAGCGACTGGGGCAAAACCAAAGCGACCACAAACTTCCAGGAAATGGCTGATGATCCCGATGTCGACGCCGTGATCATCGCGACTCCCAACTTCACACACCACGAAATCGCCCTCGCCTGTATTAACGGAGGCAAACACGTTATGTGTGAAAAACCGCTCGGATTGAATTACACGGAATCGGCAGAAATGTATCGAGCCGCCCGTGATGCCAACGTTCGCCACATGACCGCTTTCACCTACCGCTTCGCCCCCTCGATGCGGTATGTGAAGCATCTGGTCGAATCTGGAGCCCTCGGCGTGCCGCGCCACTTCCGCAGCCAGCGTTTTCTGGACTGGCCCGAGTCCAGTTGGGGTTGGCGTCAGAGCAAGAAACTCGCTGGTGCCGGCGACCTGTTCGACATGACCATTCACCGCATTGACTTCGCCCAGGACCTGCTCGGACCGATTAAAAGCATCTGTGGTGCCGTCGCGCAGTTTGTTCCCCGCGACAAAACCGCCGAGGGACAACCCTGTGAACCTTCTGAAGTAGACGACTGGTCTTCACTGATCGGGCAGTTTGAAAACGGTGCCGTCGGGGTCTGGGAAGGCAGCACCCTGATGAAAGGCTACCACAACGATGGCTTCGGATATGAATGGGCTGAAGTCAACGGTTCGGAAGGCTCAGCCGCCTATCAGCTGACCGATCCCAACAACATCCTCATCGGCAAACCGGGGCAGACAATGGAAAAACTGCCCGTCCCCGAGGAATATCTGGTTATCGAAGGCAGCCCCCGTGATCCCCACGCCGGCGTCCCCAGCACCGTGTTCCGCTACGACCTGGTCTACGAATTCGTGTCGGCCATCGTAGAAAAACGCGACGCGATTCCCGGTTTCGACCATGGTGCCTCTGCCCAGCTCATCGCTGACTCCGTGCTGGAATCATTTGATAAGCGGACCTGGATCGACATCAACTGCGATCTCTGATCTCAGAATGTCAGCTGGTAGCGTAACATCGCGGTGGGAGAAGGATCATAATTGCCAATGTTTGACTCGTATTCCAGACTGCGGCTGAAGACCAGGCCAACTTCCAATTGACTGATCTTTCCGTTGGTATGTTTGGTTTCCAGGCCACCAATCAGGCGTAAATCGCTGTACGTCACTACGTCATCGACCCCGCCGGGACTGCGTCGGATAGCCCAGGAACCGCCACCGAACTCACCGGCGACATAGGCCCAGCGTTCCAGATGCTCGTCTTTCTCAAGTCGATAGGTAAACTTCGGCTTGGGAAAGATCAGTTCCAGACGAGAGCCTTCACTGAACCACATGATCATACCAGCAGCCGGGAGCATCATGATGTCTTCACGATCCAGATAGACCACCCCCATCACAAACTGCTTGGCACGAGAATGGACATAGTACGCCAGCCCCTTACCCGTGATTCGCAGCGAATCGGAAGTCACATTCTTGAAATCACTATACACCCCGGGAGCGACCTCCAACTCGTAGGACCACTTCTCATTGACCTTGTTGAACCAACGGAAGGAAACCGAAGTATCATATACCCGCGCCGGTAGATCAGTCCGCTCGGGACCGTCCAGGTAGTGCACACCGAACCGGGGTGTAATCGTAAACCCCTCCAGCCGCGGAAGATCGACCGTCTCTGAAAGATACAAAGTGAATATTCCCAGGTTATCGTCGTTTCCGGGCAACCAGGTTACCGAACCGGTTGCGCTCTTATGGGCCAGCATGGGGACAAAGGTTTCACAATCAACGCACTCTTCATCGGTTGCCCCCCAGACCTGATCCTCTTTTAACAGCTGGGGAGGAATCCCCAAAGCTGCCTTGGATTCGGCATCCAGTACATCGGGAATCTGAGGAGACTGGCTGGTCTGTTGAATCTGACTCTCATCACGGGGCATAAAAATCGTCTGATGTCGTTGAGGCAACGGTGAATACTCAGATCCATCCGGATCGTCAAAGATTGTCTTCCGGTTCTGCGCAGAACAGGAATCGATCGCCCCCCAGAACAGGAACGCACCGAGGGCCAGCATCAGTACTACAGTCCGGTAAGACTGAATGAGCATGAGAATTATCCCAATTGTTTACTATAGAGAGAGTTATAGAAATTCTGCGTGCAGCCCGAGTTGCAGAAAGACGAGCAGATACGGAAGCAAATTGATATGAGGTTGGAGAGGTAGAGAGATGTAAGTATGCAATATCAAGGTTGGTACTCCGGGTCAACCCGAATCTTGAGAGCCGGCTTCTCTCAAAATCTATCAGAAAATGCTGCTCTCTGATCGTTGCCCCTTACTGTCATAGATGTTAGAATCAAATTCTTCACATTGAATATATACATTAGAACATATCAATTTCACTTAACAGGAACCAGAGAGACATGGGACGTGTTCAAAAAGGGCGTGAGTTAGCTCAACGTCGTAGCCGGAAAGCCAAACTGAAGAAACTCCGGGACAAGTTCGAGAAAGCCAAAGACGCTTCTGAAAAAGAACAGATCAAAGAGAAAGTACGCAAAATCAGCCCCTTTGCGGTTCTCGAAGAATCTGCCTGAACCCGCTGCTTCAGCGACTAGAAACAGAGTGAAAACATGACGCTGACTCAAGCAGTAGTGAGCGTCTTTTTTTCATGCGCACTCTCCGATGTCACAGCATAAAAAAAGAACAGCCCCAGGCATTTCGCCTGGGGCTGTTCTCGTTTCAATTCCGGCTTAGATTCATCGTTCTGAGAACAGAAACAACCCTTCGTGAGCGTCGACATAAATTGTCGCCCCCTCCGTAAAATCGCCGGAGAGCAACTTGTTCGCCAGCTCATTCTGGATGTGCTGTTGAATCGTCCGCTTCAAAGGCCGAGCACCATACACAGGATCATACCCTTCTTCCGCCAGCAGATCCTTCGCTTCAGTTGAGACTTCCAGCGTATAGCCGTTGGCCTCCACCAGCCGAGAGAGATGCTTGAGCTGCAGGTCCACGATCTGACGGATCTCCTCTTTCCCCAGCGGATGAAATACGATCACCTCATCGATCCGGTTCAGGAACTCAGGCAGAAACTCACGCTGCAGGGCATCCATCACACGATTATGAATCAGTTCCTCGTCTTCTTTGCCTGACAAATCCATGATTGTCTGGCTGCCGATGTTGGAAGTCATCACCACAATCGTGTTTGAGAAATCAACAGTCCGCCCGTGGCTATCCGTCAGACGACCGTCGTCCAGCAACTGCAGGAGTATGTTAAATACATCCCGGTGTGCCTTTTCAACCTCGTCCAGCAGGACCACCGAATACGGCTGCCGCCTGACCGCCTCGGTCAACCGCCCTCCCTCTTCGTATCCGACATAACCGGGAGGGGCACCAATCAGACGAGCCACAGAATGCTTCTCCATGAATTCACTCATGTCGATACGGATCATGCTGCGTTCATCGTCAAACAGAAAACTGGCCAATGCTTTACAAAGTTCCGTTTTCCCCACGCCGGTCGGTCCCAGGAACATGAATGAACCAATGGGGCGATTCTGATCCTGCAGACCAGATCGGGAACGACGAACCGCGTTAGAAACCGCTTCGACAGCTTCACTCTGGTTAATCATTCGTTTATGAATTTCGTCTTCCATCCGCAACAGCTTATCGCGCTCGCCTTGCAGCATCTTCGATACCGGAATTCCGGTCCACATGCTGATGACCTTGGCAATGTCTTCCGAAGTCACCTCTTCACGGAGAAGTCGCTCACCGGCGTCATCGCCCAGTTCCGCAACACGTGCTTCCATCTCCGTCAGACGCTGCCGGGCCGCATTCAACTCCTGTTCGGCGTTGTAAGCCTGGGCATAGTCTTCATTGGAATTAGTCTGCTGTGCGCGGTGGAAAGCCTGCTCATAGGCAGTATTCAACCGATCAATTTCTTCCTTCAAGGGCTGCAGTCCAGCCAGGGCCTCTTTTTCCGTTTCCCAGCGGGTCTTCAGCGCATTGACACTCTCTTCCCGATCAGCGATATGCTTACGCAGTTCGGCCAGACGCTCCTGACTTTCCGGTGAATCTTCCCCAGCCAGCGCAGCCGCTTCGATCTGCATCCGGGTCAGTTGTCGGGTCGCCTCATCAATTTCAGACGGCATGGAGTCCATCTCCATACGCAACTGACTGGCCGCTTCATCGACCAGGTCGATCGCCTTGTCCGGCAGAAACCGGTCGCTGATGTAACGATCAGACAACGTCGCAGCGTTGATTAAAGCATCGTCCATGATCCGCACACCATGGTGCGTTTCGTAGCGTTCCTTCAACCCCCGCAGAATGGAAATCGTATCTTCGACCGTTGGCTCCTGAACCATTACCGGCTGGAAACGGCGCTCCAGGGCCGGATCCTTTTCGATGTATTTGCGGTATTCATCAAGGGTTGTTGCACCAACGCAATGCAGTTCCCCGCGTGCCAGAGCCGGCTTCAACAGGTTAGACGCATCCGCGCCCCCTTCTGCAGCCCCAGCCCCGACAACGGTGTGTAACTCGTCGATAAACAGAATGATCTCCCCCTTGGCCGACTCAATTTCCTTGAGCACCGCCTTCAGTCGATCTTCAAACTCACCGCGATACTTGGTCCCCGCGATCAATGCCCCCATATCCAGGGCGATAACGCGTTTGTTCTTGAGATTCTGAGGCACATCGCCCATCACGATCCGATGCGCCAGGCCTTCCACGATCGCCGTCTTACCAACGCCCGCTTCCCCGATCAGCACCGGATTATTTTTGCGACGACGGGAGAGAATCTGTACCACACGGCGGATTTCCTGATCGCGACCGATCACCGGATCGATCTTGCCCTGGCGCGCGAGTTCGACCAGATCCTTCCCGTACTGCTCTAGCGACTGGTACTTTTCTTCCGGACTCTGGTCCGTCACCCGCTGACCGCCTCGCACCGCTTTGAGAGCCGACAGAACGTCATCTTCTTCGATCCCGTTGAGCTCCAGCAGTCGTTTCGGCTGGTCATCGACCGTGGTGAATGCCAGCAGCAGATGCTCTGTCGAAACAAAATCATCCTGCATCTGATCAGCACGATCCTGCGCTGCCTGCAAAACCTTCAGCAGCGACTGACCGATGCCAACCTGCATCGCTGCCCCCGAAACTTTAGGCAGACGACTGATCTCATCATCCACCATCTTCTGAAGCTGAGACAGATTCGCCCCAATCTTCTGAATCAGAGGTTTGACTACGCCCTGCTCTTCATCCAGTAACGCCTTCAACAGGTGCAGTGGCTTGATTTCCTGCTGGCCGAAATCCTCTGCGGTCTGCTGGGCTCGTTGCACTGCCTCCTGGGCCTTCACAGTCAATTTTTCAAATCGAAATGCCATAATGCTTCTCCAATTCTATTTATCATCTGCGCAGCAACTCAACAGCATCGATTATCATATCAGAAAATCGGCCGGCAAGCAGTGCCTGCTGAGATACTCAATTTTTTTAAATGTTTTGATCCAGGCCCGGAGAGGTGGGTAATCAGTTGAGCCTGATCGGAGGTCGGTAAGAATGGTCGATCGCGTTGTTGAAAATACTCTTTTATGGGAGACCGGAGCCCAGCCGGACGGCTGAGCCCCTGTTTCCGTTCTTCTTTGTCGAAGACTTCAGACTCGATCAGTCCTTCTTTTCGAATTCTGCATCGATTACATCTTCGTCTTCTGCCGCAGCGGAGCTCTCACCACCTTCAGGGGCAGCCCCTTCGCCACCAGCAGCTTCGCTGGCTTTATACATCTGCTCGGTAAAGGCGTGAGTTGCCTGCTGCAACTCTTCACAGGCGGAATTGATGGCTGCCACATCTTCTTTCTCGACAGCATCATTCACCTTCTTCACAGAAGCTTCGATGGCAGACTTCGAAGAATCATCGATCTTCTCAGCATGCTCTTTGAGCAGCTTCTCGACTTCGTAAACCAGACGAGTTCCATTGTTCTTGGCCTCGGCCAGTTCCTTCTTCTTCTTGTCTTCATCGGCGTGTGCTTCCGCCTGCTTTTTCATATCTTCAATTTCGGTTTCCGACAGCCCGCTGGACTGCTCGATCCGAACTGAGGTCTCTTTTCCGGTCGCCACATCCTTAGCAGATACGTTCAAGATCCCGTTAACATCGATATCGAAGACCACTTTGATCTGCGGTACCCCACGCGGAGCCGGAGGAAGTTCTTCCAGATTAAACTGACCCAGCAACCGGTTATCGCTGGCCATCTGGCGCTCTCCCTGGAACACCCGAACGGTCACAGCAGTCTGGTTATCTGCAGCGGTCGAGAAGACCTGATCTTTAGTAACCGGAATCGTTGTGTTACGTTCGACGAGCTTGGTCATGACGCCCCCTTCGGTTTCGATACCGAGTGACAGCGGTGTCACGTCCAGCAGAACAACGTCTTGCACATCACCGGCAATGATCCCCCCTTGAATCGCGGCTCCAATTGAAACCACTTCATCAGGATTCACACCCTTGTGAGGCTCTTTACCGAAAATCTTCTTAACAAATTCCTGAACCTTGGGAACACGTGTGGAACCACCAACCAGCACCACTTCATCGATGGCACTCGGATCCAGACCGGCATCTTTCAACGCCTGTTCGACTGGATTTCGGCACCGTTCGACCAGTGGATCGATCAGCTTTTCGAATTCCGCACGGGTAATCGCCATCTGCAGGTGTTTTGCACCACTACTGTCGGCTGTGATGAACGGCAGATTGATATCCGTCGTCTGAGAAGAAGACAGTTCTTTCTTCGCCTTTTCAGCCGCTTCACGCAGACGCTGTAATGCCATCGGATCGCTGCGGAGGTCGATTCCCTGATCTTTCTTAAACTGATCAGCAATGTAGTTAATCAGTTCTTCGTCGAAGTCGTCCCCCCCCAGATGACCATCGCCGTTGGTACTCAGGGTTTCGATCACTTCGTCACCGACTTCCAGCACGGAAACGTCAAACGTACCACCGCCGAAGTCGAAGACGACGATCTTTTCATCATTCTTCTTTTCCAGACCATAAGCCAGAGCAGCTGCGGTTGGCTCGTTGATAATACGCGATACTTCCAGACCTGAAATCTGACCAGCGTCTTTGGTTGCCTGACGCTGTGCGTCGTTAAAGTAAGCAGGCACGGTCACGACAGCCTTGTTGACTTTGTGACCCAGGTAGCTTTCAGCAGCTTCCTTCAGTTTCCGCAGAATTGATGCGGAAATTTCGGGAGGCGTGAGAGTCTTGCTGCCCGCTTCAATTTTCACATAGTCTTCCGGACCACCAACGATCGTGTAAGGCACGATCTTTTCTTCGTTCTGAACTTCGTTGTGACGACGTCCCATAAACCGTTTCACAGAGTAAACGGTATTCTTGGGGTTGGTCACAGCCTGACGTTTGGCTGGTTCGCCGACCAGTGTCTCGCCTTTATCGGTGAAAGCAACAACACTGGGAGTAATCCGGTTCCCTTCGAGGTTCGGGATGACTTTGGCTTCCCCGCCCTCCATTACTGAAACCACTGAGTTGGTGGTTCCCAAATCGATTCCGATGATTTTTTCACCTTGAGACGACATTTTGAGTTTCCCCTCTTTCTATATCGAGATTGCAGATCGATGACTGATTCAAAGCCCCTCATAATGGCCGTAAATGAAACATCGATCAGGGCTTGTTTTCCATTTTGATTTAATTCAGCCCAATTACGGGACAGTTGACACTGTATGCAAGGACCGTGCCAACAGATCCCCGACAGAGAGCGTTTAACGTAAGACATTTATATGAATAATCTTACAGACTTTCACACTCACTGAAATTCTAGCAGACAGGCAGCAACACTGCCATATTGACACCACCCCCAAGTCAAGCCCGCCACAGCCAAAATGACATTTTGGCAGTCTCTGATGCCGGACCGCTGAAATAAGGGCTAAACAGTTCACACGCAAGGCCCAACCGCTTGACAGTCCCCAGATACGGCGGTACAAACTAGAACAATTGAAGACTACTCTGTCCTCTGCTCAAGCAAGGGACAAAACGTCCTTCACGTGTGCCTGCCTCGATCTATCTAACTGATTATTTTACAGATCCTTAGATAGTCTTTTCAAGGAAGGCACTCGGGAGAAACCCCGAGTTAAGAAATTCTTAAGGGATTGAAATTCCATAGTGAAACTGGCAGTGAGCATCGACCACACATCCAGGAAGGCTGTGATCTGGCTGCGGTTCATTTTCTGAGAGACAGAAACGAGACTCACATCCTGAAAGATTCCGATGGCCAAGAAAAAAGCGGTGAAAAAGCGAGCTTCCGTGACTAAACCGAAGTCAGCTCCCCAGAAAAAAGTTGTTCGCAAGACCAGCAAAAGCAGCCCCGCATCGATCCAGTCTGAGTTAAAAAAGATTGATCGCGAAATCATCAAGCTGGTAAACAAACGCTGCTCAATGACGGTCAAACAGATCAAGTCCGATCCGGAACCGCGCAAAGCCATGTTCGATCCCAAATCGGATGAAGAGCTTCGCGAGACCATCGAAAAACTCAACGCCCCCGGTCCCATGACCAATGCGTCCATCCGCGGAGTCTTCCGGCAGATCCTCAGTTCGGCCCGTCGACAGATACACCCACAACGCGTCGCCTATCTGGGCCCCGCTTACAGCTATACACATCTGGCAGCCCTGGAACGATTCGGTGAAGAGGCCGACATGGTTCCTGTCAACACCATCGGATCCGTATTTGAAGAGGTCAACCGCGGGAACACCGAATTCGGCGTTGTCCCCATTGAAAACAGCACCGACGGCCGCGTCGTTGACACCTTGGATATGTTCACCCGCCTCCCGTTGCGGATCTGCGGTGAAGTCCTGATTGCAGTGCATCACAATCTGCTGGCCCGCTGCGAACGCAGTGAAATCACGGAAATCTACAGCAAGCCTCAGGCCCTCTCGCAGTGCCGTGAATGGCTCTCCCGAAACATGCCACAGGCTCACCTTCACGAAGTGACCAGCACCTCGACCGCAGCCCAGTTGGCTGCCACCAAACCCGGTGCCGCAGCCGTCGCCAGCCACCAGGCATCGGTTGAATACGATCTGCAGATCATCGTGGAAGGGATCGAGGATAACGCCAACAATGTGACCCGTTTCGCAGTGATTGGCGAAGAGGTCTGCGAACCAACGGGTAAAGATCGCACTGCAATTCTGGTCCAGATTGCCCACAAAGCTGGCTCTCTGGCTGACACCCTGCAGATCTTCAAGAAAAACAAAATCAATCTGACCTGGATCGAATCATTCCCCCTGCGTGGTGAAGAGCCAGGATACCTGTTCTTTATTGACTTTGAAGGGCACGTAGAAGAGCCCCATATCAAGCGTACGCTGAATGATTTGTCTAAGAAGGTCGTACGACTCGAAACCATGGGCTCCTACCCCAGAAGTGGCATTCTGGAGTAAATCACACCCCGGAATGAGTGATTGAGCCTCAGCGGCGCCCGTTTACCAGCATTATTCTGTCAAAAGAGGCTGCATTTCAGGATTTTGCGCGAGATTCCTTGAATCAGTCGCCCGGACTCAATACCTTATCCAGCACACCGAGGAAGCTGGTATTGTTCGAATTCCAGCTTTCATTTGCATTCGACTGATTTCTCGCTCCGATCTACCCGCAAAACCCGTCTGACGGGTTCCGATTCTGAGTCGAGCCTCAACCCACTATTTTTAGATAATATACAGGATCTATCATGCGTCGTTATCTCGTTGCCGGTAACTGGAAAATGAACACCACCAGAGAATCGGGTACTCAGCTGGCTCAGGCACTGGTCGCAGAAGTTCCTGCTGAAAATCCAGGGGTTGAAGTACTGGTCTGCCCCCCCTTCCCTTACCTGACTTCGATCGGCGATGTTGTTAACGGCTCGGGTGTCGGTTTTGGGGCCCAGAACTGCTACCACGAAGCTCCCGGCGCTTTTACGGGTGAAACAGCAACCGAGATGCTGACAGACATCGGCTGTCGCTCCGTGATTCTGGGACACAGCGAACGCCGCCACATTCTCAAAGAAACCGACGCGGACATTAACCTCAAGGTGAAAAAAGCCCTGGCCTCCGGTCTGCAGGTGATTCTGTGCGTTGGTGAACTGCAGAGTGAGCGGGAAGCCGATCAGACAGAAGCAGTCCTCGATACGCAGATGACCGGTGGACTCGACGGAGTCGATGCTTCAGCTTTCGATCAGATCGTAATCGCCTACGAACCGGTCTGGGCGATTGGAACCGGCCTGACCGCCACTCCCGACCAGGCAGAAGCAGCACATCAGTACCTGCGTAACTGGCTGAAGGACAAGTATTCTGCTGAAATCGCAGATGCGACACGCATTCTGTATGGCGGCAGCGTCAAACCGGACAACGCCCAGGAACTGCTCTCGCAGGAAAACGTCGATGGAGCCCTGGTGGGGGGAGCCAGCCTCAAACCAGAGCTGTTCATTCCCATCATTCAGGCTGCCTCAGGACTGGCCACCAGCTGAAAACAGGCCACTTTATTCGAAATCGCTGCAGCTCAAGCTATAGATACGATTTACAGATCGTATTCGATTACTGTATGATTCAGCCAATCTGTCTGAGCGACAGCCGGTCTGTATAAATACGTTCACAGGACATTATTACCCCTAGGATGAAACAATGATTCTTGCTTCTTTTCTGGATGCCATCACGGATCCTGCAACCCTCTTGATGACACTGCTGATGTTCTTCGGAGTCATGCTGATCATCATCATCCTGCTGCAGAAGGGTCGCGGCGGTGGACTGGCGGGAGCCTTTGGTGGCGCAGGCGGACAGAGCGCCCTGGGTACCAAAGCCGGCGATGTCTTCACCAAAATCACCATTGTGATGGCAGTCATCTGGGTAATTCTTTCCGGTGTTTCAGGGATTGTCACCCGCGCCAGCTCCAACAGCAAATACAAAGGTGGCGCTGCTGTGACTCCGGAAGATCCGGAAATGGTCAATAACGACAAGACCGAAAAAGACGCAGAAGCCGCTACCGCTGAGGAAGATGCTAAGTCGGAATTCAATACCAATATTCCGGAAGCACCCGCCAAACCAGATGCGGAACCGAAGCCTGCTGCTGATAAAGCTGCCAAGCCCACAGAGGAAGCAACCAAGTCAGAACCCAAAACGGATTCAGCCAAGCCTGCTGAAACCAAACCGGCTCCCGAGAAGAAACCAGAAACACCTGCTGAAACAGGAAAGCCTGCCACAGAGCCTAAGTCGGAATAGTTCTTCAGAGATCTGAGACTATTTCCTGTAACCTCTTCGATTCCTGTATATCAGAAAAGAGTGTGTTGTGCTGCTGGGCATGACTGGTTTTGGAAGTTCGACCGCCGAAAATGACCGCCTGTCGGTCCAGGCTGAAATACGAACTGTCAATAATCGATACCTGAAAATTTCGACCCGCTACCCCGACTTCTATGCCAAGCTGGGCAGCCAGATTGAAAAACTGTTACGCAGTGCCATTACGCGAGGCACTGTGAATCTGACGCTGCGAATCGATCACCTGAACCGTAAAAGCGTCTATCTGCTCGACGATCAGGTAGTCCAGCAGTACTGGGAGCAGCTCAAAAAGCTGACAGAGGAATGCCATCTTCCCCTGCCGGACAGTCTCGACAGACTGCTCACTCTGCCTGGCGCCGTAATCGATAATGATTCACGTACACACACTCCCGAATCGGACTGGCCCCTGATCGAAGAGGCCATCAAGGGGGCTCTTATCGAACTGACCGAGTTTCGTCAGAAAGAAGGTGAATCTGCCCAGGCAGACCTGCAGTCCAGCAACAAGACGATCGGCGAACAACTGGAAACGGTCAAACAGAAAGCGCCTCAGGTCGTCACCAGCTATCGCGACCGCCTGCATCAGCGATTGACCGATTTACTCAAAGATCAGGAAGTCGAACTGGATCCGGACAGCATGATCCGAGAAGTGAGCCTGTTTGCCGACCGCTGTGATATCAACGAAGAGATCAGCCGACTCACCTGCCACCTGGAGCAGTTTGACACCATTCTGAACAGTGAGACCTCGCAAGGGAAAAAACTCGAGTTTCTGGTTCAGGAAATGTTTCGCGAAATCAATACGATCGGCTCAAAAGCCAATGATGTGGAAATTTCACACGCTGTGATCGAGATGAAACTGGCCGTTGAAAAAATCAGAGAAAACGTCCAGAACGTAGAATAAAACCGGTATACTATTCTTCAGACCTGAAACCTTCAGACCAATCTCCTGAATCCCGGAGCCAGCAGACGTGTCCGCATCCCCTGACAATCTTCATCCAGATACACCGATCGTGGTCCTTTCCGGCCCTACTGCCAGTGGAAAAACCACGATCGTGAACCGGTTGATGCAGGAGTCTCCGGTCAAACTGATCAAGGCGATCTCCGCCACCACCCGCCCCCGCCGCAAAGGGGAAGTGGATGGTGAAGACTACTACTTCGTGACTCAGGAAGAGTTCGAAGAACGTCAGAAAAATGACGAATTCCTCGAATGTGAGCAGGTACATGGGTTGGGATACTGGTACGGAACGTTAAAATCAGAGGTAGCTCGCGCCGAACAGGAAGGGGGCTGGCCTTTTCTGGAAATCGATGTTCAGGGCACACTGAAGCTCAAAGAGCAGTTTCCGCAGACGATCACACTCTTTGTCAGAACCTCCTCCGATGAAGAATACGAAAAACGCATCCGGAGTCGAGGCACCGAGTCGGAAGAAGTCATCGAAAAACGGCTGGAGACCATCCGCAAGGAACTGGAACTGGCCGAACACTATAATCATGTCATTATTAATGACGAACTGGATCGAGCCATTGCTGAAATCGGCACCATCCTGAAACAACGGGAGCAAGAACTTAATGCTGGAAGAATTTAAAGAAGAAGAAATCGTCAACAAAGTCGGCGGTCGTTTCAAACTGTCTTCATTGATTCAAAAACGGATTGTGGCCCTCAATCGGGGTGCACGTCCCCTTGTGGAAATGCAGACCAAAAACCACATGGAAATCGTGGTTAAGGAAATCATGGAAGACAAAATCTACCTCGACCAGTCAGGCGAAGTCGCGATCAACGATGATGGCAGCCCACTCGAAGAAATCGAGTTCGACGACGCCGGCCCGACCCTTGAAGATCTGGTCTAATTCTTAGACCGGAACGATTCCTGACAGGATTCTAATCATGCAGGGGCGGGAAATTCTTATTGGTGTCTCGGGAGGGATCGCCGCTTACAAAACGGCAGATCTCACCAGTAAACTGGTCCAGAAAGGGGCCGCAGTCAGTGTTGTCATGACACAGGCGGCCCAGAAGTTTATCGGTCCCACCACGTTTGAAGCCCTTACAGGACGCCCTGTTTACCAGGGGAGTTTTACACCCCAGGAGCATTTCCAGGGCGAGCACATTGGTCTGGCGCGGCGAGCCGAACTGTTTGTGATCGCCCCGGCGACTGCCAACGTGATTGCACAAATTGCGCATGGCTTCGCCGATGATCTGCTCTCCACCCTGACCCTCACCTGCACTGCCCCCATTCTGCTGGCCCCCGCGATGAATGCCGATATGTGGGCCAAGCCTTCCGTGCAACGGAATTTAGCCCAGATTCGAGAAGATGGAATCCAGATTGTTGAACCGGGTGAAGGCTGGTTGAGCTGTGGTATCGTCGGCAAAGGACGCATGGCTGAGCCCGCGGATATCTTAAAACAGATTGAGGAATTACTCGGCTGAGTTTTGTCAGCCAGGCCTGGCTGCAGCTCCCTGAACACGAACCATCTCCATGCGAATTCTCATCACAGCAGGTCCTACTCGCGAATATCTGGACGATGTCCGCTATCTTTCGAATGCCAGCAGCGGACAGATGGGATACGAACTCGCCCGGGCTGCTCTGGAGGCAGGTCATGAAGTTGCCCTGGTTTCGGGACCAGTCACCATCCCCGCACCGGAAGGCTGTGAGTTGTATCAGGTCGAGACAACCGATGAGATGTACTCCCAATGCGAACAACTCTTCAAAGACTGTGATGGCGTGATCGGCACTGCCGCGGTCTGCGACTATCGTATCAAAACCCGCAAACCCGGAAAAATCGCCAAAACCGGAGAAGCGATCACGCTGGAACTGGTGGAAACCATTGATGTTCTCGCTGAACTGGGAACCCAAAAAGGAGATCGCTGGGTGATGGGCTTTGCCTTGGAATCACAGGACGCCCGATTCAATGCGGTCCGCAAACTTTACAGCAAGAAATGTGACGCAATCGTCCTGAACAGTGTGACCGCAATTGGCTCTGCTGACAACTATGTGGAAGTCATTGATCAAAGCCAGGAGACCGTCGCCACTTATTCCGGCCCCAAAGCGAGCGTGGCTCGCGAACTCATTGCCTGGATTCAGGCACACATCGCGCGAGGCTGATGCTCGCCTCCCTCTCCCCTTCTCAAACTCATAACCGGTAAAACTGTCACAACCGGTTCAGGGTGACTCCACCACATCCGCTGACTGCACTAACCCGAACAGGCTGCAGCACGGATGATGAAAAGAATCGACTCTTTGTTGACTTTTTCCGACACGCCCCTGGTTCGTGTGCTAGGTTTGAGTAGTTAAGGAAATCAACTAATAGCAGAATCCAATATTTGTGTTTGGTACGTCTCAGTGACCCCCTCATTGAGACATTAGTCGTGAAAATGTTCCCGTCTGTTGATGTTCTTGGGTTTAATCGCAGACGGGAATCATTTTTTCTTCTCCTGAATTCTCCCCACTACAAAAAGAAACGACTGATAATTCTGGCGCTCACTTTGCGCGCCGTTGATTCCCTTTTGGAATACCCTACTGAAGTTTTCAACATAGAATTGCGGGTTGATCAGAATGATCGACGTTCAACGGTTCAAAACAGATCTGATAGCGCTGGGGTTACTGGCGGCAACAGTCTTTCTCGGACTGAGCCTGTTCAGTTACGATCCCGCTGATCCCCCTGCGCAACTGGTCTACCCTGTCCGTGAAGTTGCACAAAATCTATGTGGTGCCACGGGAGCACATATCGCCCATCTGCTCCGCTCTGGCTTCGGTCTAGGTGCCTGGGGAATCTTTCTGGCTCTGGTCGTCGTAGATATGCGAATGTTTTCCCGCCAGGAGGCATCAGGAGTTATGGTCGAACTGTTCGGTCTGGCTCTGATTCTCGTTTCGCTCTGTATCGGCAGCCAGATCCTGATTGGAACAAATAACGCCACGCCTCTCATCGGTAGTGGTGGTTATATCGGCGCGCTCGGATATTCGCTGCTGAATGCCAAATTCTCTCTCGCGGGTTCTTTAATTCTGCTCGCATCCATGTTCGCAGCCGGCCTGTTACTGACCGCCGACACACTTCCCGTACGTATCCTGTTTGCCTGCCTGGCATTCCCCTTCAAAGCTTTCAGCCGCGAATCATCTGAAGTTGATGAGAACACCGAAGCAGTTGAAGAAGAAGAGGAAGAATACGAAGAGGAAGAGGAAATCGTCGCAGAAGACGAAGAAGAGTATGAGGAAGAAGAGGAACCAGCACCAGCTCCTAAAGCTAAGAAACTGAAGAAGCGGAAGCCGATCAAAGTCAATCCGCCTGCCGGCCTGCGACTGGCCCGTCAGACTCAACCGATCGAGCAAAAAAAAAACAGCTCGTATGAACTTCCCGGGTTAGATCTGCTGGAAGAAGCAGAGAACTTTCCTTTCGAACTGCTGGCAAAAAAAGCGGAAGAAGCAGCGGAGATTCTGGAAAACACCTTCGCTGACTTCGGACTCGACATTCAAGTCTCTGAAATCGATACCGGACCGGTACTCACTCTGTTCGAACTGGATCTGAAACCTGGTTTGCGTGTTGCCAAAGTCACCGCACTGGCCAACGATCTGGCTGTCGCTCTGCGTGTACCTTCCGTGCGTGTTGTGCCTTCAATTCCTGGTAAAAACACCGTTGGTGTGGAAGTCCCGAACGATAAACAGGTCATGGTTCGTCTGCGTGAACTCATTGAATCCTGTGCGGATGATGCAGACAAAAACCGGATCCCGCTTTACATGGGTAAAGATGTCAGCGGTCGTCCACTTACCGCAGACCTTGCCAAGTTACCTCACCTGCTGATTGCAGGACGAACCGGTACTGGTAAGAGTGTCTGCCTTAACACATTGATTCTCTCACTGCTGATGACACGGACTCCCAACGAAGTCAAAATGCTGATGATCGACCCCAAAATGGTGGAACTCAGCGGTTATAAACGGATTCCTCACCTGATGCATCCGGTCATCACTGATATGAAAAAAGCAGAAGCCGTTCTGGCCTGGGCCGTCGACAAAATGGAAGAGCGTTATGATCTGCTCGCCCGTTGCGGCTCCCGGAACATCGAAAGCTTCAACAAGCTCGGTAAGGCAAGAGTACTGGAACTGGCTGACATCGATCCCGATTCAGAAGAAGCCCAGCAGATGCCCGAAAAAATGCCGTCGATCGTGATTGTCGCAGATGAAATTGCAGACATGATGATGACTTCTGGCAAAGATGTGGAAGCACACATTATCCGTCTGGCTCAGAAATCGCGTGCGGTCGGCATTCACCTGGTCCTCGCCACACAGAAACCAACGGTCGACGTCATTACCGGTCTGATCAAATCCAACCTGCCTGCCCGCGTTTCATTCCAGGTAGCAAGCCGTGGCGACAGCCGCGTGGTTCTGGATGAAAATGGTGCCGATGCCCTGCTCGGAAACGGGGACATGCTCTATCTGGCTCCGGGAACCAGTAAACTGACCCGTGCTCAGGGAGCCTACGTCAGCGATGAAGAAATTGAACGTGTGATTGACTTCTTCAGCGATATGGAACCCGAATACAGCCCCGAACTGGCTCAGATCACCTCTGCCAACTCCAAGAAGAACGGTGGCGGCGATTCGGACCGCAAGGAAGACAGCCTCTACAACGAAGCAGTCGAAGTCGTCATCCGCGAAGGTCGTGGTTCGGTTTCTCTCCTGCAGCGGGCTCTCGGAGTCGGCTATGGTCGAGGGGCCCGCCTGATCGATTACATGGCAGAAGACGGAATCGTAGGTGAGTATAACGGCTCCCAGGCACGTGAAGTCCTGTATACAATCGATGAGTGGGAAGCCATGAAATCCAGTGATTTCGACGATGGTTACGGCGAAGAAGAATACGAAGAGGAATTCGTCTAAGCCCTGCCCTCTCCTGCTGCCGATCTGAAAACAGGACCGAAACCAGGATTTCGTTTGACTCCTGCTCTCCCGCTGCTTATGATCTTCGCAGAGAAACTGTAAATTCAGAACTGTTTACCCAATTGGAAGGTCCCTTTGTCCATGTTGTCTGTCTCCAAAAGCGTCTGCATTAGCAGCATTATTATTATTTGTGAGATTACAGACTCCCTATGACTTGAGGATCATTACCAATTTAACAGATTTTCATAACCTCAGGTCACAACCTGAGGTTTTTTTATTGGATTCACGAGGACGCATCAAGGACTGTCATACAATCGCCAGAAGAGAGTAACAGGACAGTAGTTCCAACTTTTTTCCGGTACGGTGACCGCTCCTCGCAACCAAGAGCCTCCCCGAGTGAGTCCAGCGACGTTATTTCATTTCAACAGAAAGAAAGCCCCTACGATGGCCCGAATTCAGATGTACGATACCACTTTGCGGGATGGCAGCCAAGGAGAAGGCGTGAACTTCTCATTGGAGGATAAGCTGCAGATTACCGCAAAGCTCGACGAAATGGGCTTCGACTACATCGAAGGTGGCTACCCCCTCTCCAACCCCAAGGATACCGAATATTTCCAGCGGGTTGCGGAAATGGACCTCAAGCATGCCAAGGTGACGGCATTCGGGATGACCCGCCGCAAGGACATTGAAGCCAAAGACGATGTCGGCATGCAGGCCCTGCGCGACTCCCAGGCCCCCGTGGTTACCATCGTGGGTAAAACCTGGGACCTGCACGTTACCGAAGTGCTCCGGGTCTCTCTCGAAGAGAACCTGGCGATGATCTCCGACTCTGTGGGATTCATCAAATCCTGCGGACGGGAAGTCATGTATGACGCAGAGCATTTCTTCGATGGTTTTCGTGCCAATCCCGAATACGCCTTGAAAACAATCAAGGCAGCTGCAGATGCCGGCGCAGATGTGATCATCCCCTGTGACACAAATGGTGGCAGTCTGCCTGAAGTCATTACCAAATATGTCGACCTGGTCCGCTCAGAAATCGATGTGCCGCTGGGCATCCACTGTCACAACGACTGCGATCTGGCTGTTGCCAATTCACTGGCCGCCATCGAACACGGCGTTGTGCAGGTTCAGGGAACAATCAACGGCCTGGGCGAACGTTGTGGCAATGCGGATCTGATCAGCGTGATCGCCAATCTGGTAACCAAGAAAGAGGGTTACTCGGTTCTGCTGGACAATAACCTGCACAATCTGACCGAGCTGTCCCGCTATGTCTACGAGCTGGCCAATATGAACTTTCGCTCGAGCCAGCCTTTTGTCGGCAGCAGTGCTTTTGCCCACAAAGGTGGCATGCACGTGCACGCCGTAAATCGGCTCGCCCGCAGCTATGAGCATATCGAGCCAGAGGTTGTCGGGAATGAGCGGAAGGTCCTCGTCAGTGAGCTTTCAGGGCGTTCCAATATCGTGGCCAAGACCACCAAGTTCCAACTCGACAATGATCCGGAACTGCTCACCCGGATCCTGGAAAAAGTCCAGGACCTGGAAAACGAAGGATATCAGTTTGAAGCAGCGGAAGCCTCGTTTGACCTGCTGGTCAAGAAGGTCGCCGGTACTTTTAAACCACACTTTGAAAAGGTCCACTACCGCGTAAACGTCGAATCAGACAATTCCCACGAGCCGCTGACCGAAGCGACCATCAAGCTGACTGTCAACGATCAGCAGGAGCATGTGGTCGGCGAAGGTGATGGCCCCGTGAACGCACTGGATACCGCGCTGCGAAAGGCCCTCTGCCCCTTCTACCCTGCCCTGGAGAAAATGCACCTGGTCGACTACAAGGTCCGCGTCATCAACTCTGCTGAAGGAACTGCCGCCAGTGTGCGTGTGGTCATCGAGAGTCGAGACGATCAGCATGTCTGGAGCAGTATCGGCGTCAGTGAGAACGTGATCGAGGCGAGCTGGCTGGCGCTGGCAGACAGTTTCGAATACAAGCTCTACAAAGACGAAGGAACTTTTTTGGATTAGAACGCGGAATCCTCGACCGTCACCAATGCCAGTCAAGCCGTTTTTTGCTATACCAGACGGTGGAAACTGGCTTGGTGGACGTTGTGACCTGCTGTCTTCCATGCCGTCCCTCTTTTTCGCATCTATCCTTAATTATAAGCCCAACCGGATCCCATGACCGAATCGCTTGAGAAACATTACAATCCCGAGAGTGCACAACAGAAATGGTACCCTTTCTGGGAGGAAAAAGGCTATTTCCATGCCGAGCCCAACCCGGAAAAAGAGCAGCATACCATTATGATTCCCCTGCCGAACGTGACCGGGGCTCTGCACATGGGACACGCGCTCAACGGTACGCTACAGGACCTGATCACCCGCTGGCGGCGGATGCAGGGCTACGAGGCACTCTGGATGCCCGGAACCGACCATGCCGGCATCGCCACCCAGGCTGTCGTCGAACGCCGGATGAAAGAAGAGGAAAATCTGACCCGCCATGACATCGGCCGAGATGCGCTCATCGAACGGATCTGGAAGTGGAAAGACCAGTATGAAAAACGGATCCTGAATCAGCTGCGGAAACTGGGCGCCAGCTGCGACTGGGAACGCACCCGCTTCACACTCGATGAAATGTGCTCCAAAGCAGTCAGACGCACTTTCCTGAAGCTCTTTTCGGATGGGCTCATTTATCGCGGTAAGCGACTGGTGAACTGGGATCCCTTCCTGCAGACAGCAGTTGCGGATGACGAAGTCTTTTCCGAAGACATCGACGGAAAATTCTGGACCTTTCAATACCCGGTTGTGGACAGCGACGAACGGATTTCATTCTCCACGACACGCCCTGAAACGATGCTGGGCGACACAGCTGTCTGCGTGCATCCCTCCGATGAACGATATACGCACCTGGTTGGAAAGAAAGTCCGCATCCCGCTGAATGGTCGTGAAATCCCCATCATCGCGGATGCACTCCTGGCAGATAAAGACCTCGGTACCGGTGCCGTAAAAGTCACACCAGCTCACGACCCGAACGACTATGCCTGTGGTCTGCGAAACGATCTGGAACAGATCAACATCCTCAATCCTGACGGCACAATGAACGAAGCCGCCGGTGAATATGAGGGTCTGGATCGCTATGAGGTCCGTAAAAAAGTTGTTGAAGACATGGATCAACAGGGCTTCTTCATTGAAGTTGAAGACCGTAAGATTCCAGTCAAGCACAGCGATCGTTCCAAGACACCGATCGAACCATACCTCTCCGATCAATGGTTCGTCAAAATGGATACGCTGGCCCAGTCCGCCATTGATGCTGTGGACGATGGTCGCGTTCGCTTCTTCCCCAGTCGCTATTCCAAAACGTATCTCGACTGGTTGAAGGAAAAGCGGGACTGGTGTATCAGCCGTCAGCTCTGGTGGGGACATCGCATCCCGATCTGGTACTGTGAAACCTGCACGGAAGAAGAGCTGAACCAGGCTTTCGGTGACCGTTATGATGTCAGCTTCCGCCGGGATGACGAAGATACCTGCTGGTTGATCTGTTCCGAAACCGATCTGAATGGTGACGAGTTAGGTGCTGCCCATCAGTTGACACAGGACGATGACGTCTTGGACACCTGGTTCAGCAGTGCCCTCTGGCCACATGCGACCCTGGGCTGGCCCGAAAAAAATCCTGACCTCGATTACTTCTATCCGGGTAGCGTACTGGTTACCAGCCGCGATATCATCACGCTCTGGGTAGCACGCATGGTCCTCACCGGCCTGTATAACATGGGCGATATCCCATTCAAGCACGTCTGCATCCATCCAAAAATTCTCGATGGTTTCGGACAGACCATGTCCAAATCCAAAGGTAACGGCGTGGATCCGATGGATCTCATCGACAAATACGGCGTCGATGCGGTCCGGTTTACGATCTCCTCGTTCGCCGGGGAAACACAGGACGTCCGTCTGCCCGTCGGTTATGAGGATCCGGAGACCGGCGAAGTGGTACCGCAAACCCTGGAACACCAGACTGCCATCCCCGCCGGTGGCGAGAAGCCGCGGATCAAATTCCCCAAGAGTGGTAAGTCGTATCAGTATACGAGCCCCTGGTTTGACCCCGATCCGGGCGAAAAAGTGGCCCGTATCGTTAGCGAACGCTTTGAATACGGACGCAACTTCTGTAACAAGCTCTGGAATGCCTGCCGGTTCGCGATGCTGAACCTGGAAAGCTACACTCCCGGACAGGTCGATGAAAGTGAACTGACGATGGAAGATCGCTGGATTCTGAGCCGACTGTCAACCGTGGCTGAGGAAATGACAACCGTTCTGGGACGCTACCAGTTCGATGTCGCGACGCGTGCCATTCGGGATTTCACCTGGAACGAATTCTGTGACTGGTACCTGGAAATGATCAAACCGCGATTGCGGGATGAAACTCTGAAACCGGTCGCTCAACGCGTGCTGGTGGGTGTACTGGACAATCTGCTGCGACTCCTGCAGCCATTTGTGCCCTTCGTTACAGAAGAGCTCTGGCAGCGTTTGAATGAAATTGCTCCCGAGCGGGGACTGTTCACACCAGAACCGGCTGTCGAGAGCGTAACAATCGCTGCCTGGCCCGAACCACCACAGAGCTGGCAGGATTCTCAGCTGGAAAAACGGTTTGAGCGTCTGCAGGAAATGATCGTAGCGGTCCGCAACATTCGGGCGGTTTACAAAATTTCTCCGGCGACTCCACTGAAACTCTTCCTGCGTTGTGAAGCCGGGATTGCGGATGACATGCAGAACGTAGCCAGCCAGTTCGACAACCTGGCGAAAACACTGCTGGAGTCAGCGGGAGCCGATGTGCAGCGACCGGGTGGTTCAGCGACATTCTCCCTCAATGATGTGGATGGTTTCATTGCCTTGAAAGGCATTATCGATCTGGATGCGGAACTCGCCCGACTGCAGACAGAAGCGGAAAAACTGCAGAAGCACATTGAAGGCAGCGAAAAGAAACTGGCCAACAAGAACTTTGTCGATCGCGCCCCTGCCGATGTTGTGGAAGGGGTTAAAGAAACGCTGACCGGGCTGCAGAAACAGTTACAGAGTGTTCAGGACTCCATTAATCAACTGAGCGAGCAGTAAGCCCGTAATTCAGGAACAGATACGGAGTGATTCTGTTTAACTGTTCATTCCTGTTGTATAATGTTTAAACTGAAAACAGGTATTCGGCTCCTTAATTTCATTCTTATTCTGGTTGCTTGTCTTCTCTGCTGACGCGGGGCTGACCTCAGGAGGTTCTCTTGCTAGTTGAAATGGAGTTGTCTCGCATCATTATCAGCGAGATCGGTGACCAGCAGGTGATCTACCTGCGTGAAATCGAGGGAGACCGGGTCTTTCCGATTCTGATTGGTATTTTTGAGGCGACAACTATCGAACGTCGCGTCAATAATGAGTTTAAGCCCCAGCGGCCTTTGACTCACGATCTACTCAAGAACACCATCGAATCTCTGGGTGGTACGCTGAAAGATATCGTGATCACACACCTGGAAGATCATACCTACTATGCGGTACTCCGCGTCGAACAGGATGGTAAGTTGATTGAAATCGACAGTCGGCCCAGTGATGCGATCGCTTTGTCGATTCACTTCGAACCCCACCTGCCAATCTACGTTCACGAATCGGTGCTCGAACAGACCGCCAAATAACAGTCATCCGGGAATCACAAACGAAACAGGGGCCCCTCAGAAGTGATTCTGAGAGGCCCCTGCTCTATTGAGGTCTTTATAACGGGTCAGCTTTGACCTTAGTTACATTCTGCTACCAGCGGGCCAGCCAGTTCATCCAGAATGATCAGACGACCGGGTTGAGTTGTCATGTAAGTCGAAGGAATCCAGCTGGTCGGTTCATGACGCAGAGTCATCCAGACGCTCATGCCCTGCCACTGCATTCCACGTGAGAAGATCCCGTCGCAACCGCCGATGATCTTGTCGGCGTTGAGGAAGCAGCCTGGACCAATGGTATTTGCGTAAGCAGGAACCAGGGTCGTGCGGCTCTTGAAGCTGGTCACGGCATTCTGCTCAATGGTCAGCGGATGCAGTTTAGCACCAATCCGGTGTGTCTGTGCTTTCCATTCTTCTTCTGACTTGAACTCACCTGCAAAGTGAGGTTCCCAGAATGCGATGTGACAGACGCGACCAATTCCGAAAATCACGCCCAGTTTTGCGCCAGCTGCTTTAAGCTCACCAATTTTTTCCGCATAGGTGGGCAGGACATCCGGTGTAGCAAAGTGACGCTGGTTTTCGGGAACAGTCAGTTCGCCCAGGGGACCATAAAAGGCCTCTTTCATCGCATACTGGAATGCGCCCGGATTATCTGGTGGAAGTGTATTTCCTTCGGCATCGCTCCATTCATCCATGTTGAATCCGTAAACATGATCGCAGGAAACACCCCATTCTTTGAGGAAGTAAACAGCCCAGCGATACATGCCCATCGGTCCCACGGGTAGAATCAATGCCAGCTTCTCGCCTGCATCACGCGACTGCTTGATCGTTAGAGCAATCTCGTGCCCCATGATTGTATCGAAATCAGTAACACTGCCACACATGACGGGTTCAAACTTCTCGTGCCACCATGCTTGACGATCTGTAATTGTGGTCGGATCCGCACTCATGCACTGATCAATTTTGGTCAGATCCCAGCCAGCTGGAAAATAGCCTTCCATCATGGAACCGGCAATCGTACTCATTAAATCCATAATATTCCCCTTCTCAAAGCATATTCACAGGTTTGTGAAACTGTTTAAATTGTCAAATATCGTTAATTTCTTACGATTGTTGCAAAATTCGTCAGCTGGCGTGGATTCTAACACAGAAACACCGGGAAAACAGGAACCAACGGTCCCTGATTTCATAAACAGAAGAATAATTAAACAAGGGACTTCTGTTCGACAAACATCTTGAATTCTCTGACCGATATAGTTCTAATAGGAAGGCAGAGTTGACTGCTTTTACAAGTGATCAATCCCGCCTGCAAACTACCTCCCAGACAATCTCGAGGGCCAAAACACTCCCATAGATTGTCTTTTAACGATAACCGTTAACCTGCCTGATAGCACAACAGAGTGCAAGCTCTGCTGTCATTAACAGGGACTGTTTCAGCATAGATTTACTCTGCGAGTAATCCTGTGCCAGGAGTCTGTTCCTGCTACGGTTCACACAACCGGAGATACAATACAGATGAAAGTTCTGATTGCGCCCGCCTGCACTGCGATTGCTATGGTCGTCGGATGGCTGGTTTATGACAAATCCGTCAAAGATGTCCAGGTCCCGACCAAAACTATCATTCCCGAACCGATTGCAGTCCAGGTCACCCGCTCAACGACCAAAACCCTCGAAAAACGAATCAACCTCGTCGGTAATCTGGAAGCAGGTTCCCAGGTAGAAGTCCGGACGCGCTACAGTGGCTACATCAAATCGATGCCCTTTGACGTCGGCGACCGGATCATGGAGGGTGATGTCATTCTGGAACTGAATGATTCAGAGAACCGGGAACTGGTATCGAAGGCAGAAGCTGCCCTCAGTGTCGCCAAAGCCCAGTTAAAAGCTCAGATCACATCTCAGGAACTTGCTCAGAAAGCCTATGACAGACTGCTGGTGCTGCAGAAGTCAGGCGTCAGTACCCGTCAGCAGATGGAAGAAGCACAAGCCAGTCTGGCTATCCAGGAAGCGCAGACGGAACTGGAACAGGCACGCGTCGATCAGGCGGGAGCCGATCTGGAACAAAGTCGACTGCGTTTACAGGAAAACAAAATTCTCGCTCCTACCAGCGGTTTTCTTGCCGAAAGAATGGTCGATATTGGCGACCTGGCCAAACCGGATGTCGCACTGATGAAAATCGTCAATCTGGATCACGTGCGCACTGTCGTGCATATCGTGGAGAAAGATTACGAGGATGTGAAAATCGGTCAGCAGGCGGCCATCACCGTCGATACGTTTCCCGACCAGACTTTTTCAGGTCATGTTAAGCGGAAAGCGCCTGTAATGGATCCGCAAACCAGAACCGCAGCCGTTCACATCGAAATTCCCAATGAAGATTTTTCCTTGAAGCCGGGAATGCATGCCCGTGTGCAGATTGTCTTTGAACATCGCCCGGAAACCAAAGTACTGCCGATCGCCTCACTGACCCGCCGCAAGGATGGCCCGGGCTCTGCAGTCTTTATCATTGGAGGAAATCCTCCGATGACCCATCGTCGCAACATTGAAGTCGGTATCAATGATGGAGAAATGGTGGAAATTCTTTCTGGTATCAATGCAGAAGACCTCGTGATCACTCTGGGAAACCGCCTGGTAGATGAAGGTCAAACGGTGACACCAGTCGAAGTCCCCATGGATCAGATTCTTCAGGCCCCCCCTGCCCTGCCCGAGAAAACGAACCTGTAAGCCTACTATCAGCCGGCATGTGAGAAGGACCTCCTGCTTTTAACTGATCTATCTGGAAAAGCATCGTTATGTCCCTGACTCGCCTGGCAGTTCACCGACCGATCTCAACCCTGATGGCCTCGCTTGTGTTGGTCATGTTGGGGTGTGTTTCGTTGTCGCAGCTGGCAGTCGACCTGATGCCCGACATTCAGAACCCCAGCATCAGCGTAATTACCATCTATGAAGGTGCGGGGCCCAACGAAGCGGAAACACTGATTACTCGACCGATCGAACAGACCCTGAGCTCGGTTTCCGGAATTGAGAACATTCTCAGCAGCAGCATGGAGGGCAGCAGCACGGTTCGCCTGCAATTCCAGTGGGGCACCGATCTAACCCTGGCAATCAACGAAGTCCGCGACGCGTTGAATAAGCTCCGCAACTCATTGCCGGAAGGGGCAGAGGATCCTTACATCAGACATTTTGACGTCGCTGACCGGCCAATTATCTACCTCGGCCTGAACAGCGAACTCGACCCCATTACCCTGTCGCAACTGACCGAAAATCAGATCATTCCGCAGTTCGAGCAGTTGGAAGGTGTGGCTCGCCTGCGAATGCGGGGCGGCATTGAACGCGAGATTCAGATTGATCTGGATCGCAGCAAGCTCGAATCACTCAACATGGGAGTGAATGAAGTCGTCAACGCCCTGAAACAGGAAAATATAAATCAACCCGCGGGAAACTACGAAGAAGGCAACCTGAATTTACTCATCCGCAGCCAGGGCGAATTCACCAGCCTGGAGCAGATCGAAAATACGGTTGTCCGCGAAGAATCCGGCGCAACAGTGCATGTCAGGGATATCGCCAATGTCGTTGATGGCGAAAAAGAGCGAACCGAGCTCACCCGTATGAACGGCAAACCGGGGATCCTGCTCTACGTTTATAAGCAATCAGGCGCCAATACAATCAGCGTCAGTGATCTGGTGCAGAAACAGCTCGAACGCGTCAACAAATCGATGCCCGACGTACAACTGAGCATTCGGGTCGACAACTCGGAATACATCCGGCAGTCAATCGCCAACATCCAGCAGGCGGCCTTGTATGGAATGGGACTGGCCTTCGTGGTCCTGATTCTCTTCCTGCGCAGTTTCCGCAGCATGCTGGTGATCGGGGTCTGTATGCCCCTCTCGGTTCTGGCCACCTTCATTCTGATCTACTTCCAGGGCTTCACACTGAATATTATTTCGTTCGGTGGTCTGGCTCTCGGAGTAGGCATGCTGGTCGATAATTCCATCGTGGTGCTGGAAAGCATTTTCCGCAAACGGGAAGACGGTCTGGATGCCAAAACCGCCGCCATCGAAGGTACCGAGGAAGTCTCGGGGGCGATTATCGCCAGCACAATGACCACACTGATCATCTTCCTGCCCTTGATCTTCATCCAGGGGACCACCGGGATTCTGTTGCATCAACTGGCATGGGTTGTCGGTTTCTCACTGATCTGCTCTCTGTTTGCCAGCCTGACTCTGACTCCTGTCATGAGCGCCTACTGGATTCCTGATCAAACCCTGAAAACCCATTCCCGCTGGACCCGCCCCTGGTTTGCACTGATAGACGGGTTCCACAATCTGAATCATCGCATGCTTCTCTTACTGGAGCGGATCTATGAGCGGATATTAAAATTCAGCCTGAAACATGTAGTTCTGATCGGCTTTCTACTGCTGCTCTGCTTTACAACCACACTCGGCCTGATCCCGCGGATTAAAACCGAGTTTCTTCCCAAAACGGATGAAGCTGCCATCAATGTCTATTCCTCGATGGCGGCAGGAATCCAGCTGAAAAAACTCGATCAACAGTCACGGATTCTCGAACAGGCAACCATTGAATCGGTCCCGGAAGCGCTTGCCATTGCATCCTTTATCGGTGATAGCGCTGATGACGCTGACCGCTGGAACCGTACCACGCTCCGCATTAAACTCTCTCCGAGAACAGAGCGAAAACGAGGGATCGAAGAAATCCGCAAAGCCCTCGACGATGCCATCGGTCCAATCCCCGGCATGAAAGTGCAAGTCAAGGCGCAAACTGAAATGATGGTCATGCGCATGATTGGCCGTAGAGGGGGTGGTGACCTGGTCGTACAGGTTGCCGGTCACAATATGCAACTGGCTCAACAGATTGTGGATCAGGTTGTCGGCGTTATGAAGTCGACTCCCGGGTTGATCAATGTCGAAGCAGAAATTTCAGATCAGCGTCCCGAATTGACCGCTTCGATTGACCGAGAAAAAGCGGGCCTGCTGAAGATCAGCGTGCAGGACATCGCTCAGACTCTGGAAACCACCATTCGCGGAACGGAAGCCACGCTCTACCGTGAAGAAGGGGACGAATTCCCCGTCATGGTTCGACTCCGCGAGGAAGACCGCAACCAGATCGGCGACGTTCAGCAGGTCGGCGTCACTACGGCCGACGGTCGCACAATTCCGCTCAAGAATCTTCTTAAATTTGAATCCGATGACGCACCAGTTGTAATTGAACGGCACAACCAGCAGCGGGTGTTGCGAATTTTTGCTGATGTCGAAGGACGGGACCTGGGCAGCATCGTCCCGGAACTGGAAGATAATCTGAACGCAATTCAGATTCCGTCTGGCTTTTCAGTCAGTGTCGCCGGGGACTGGGAAGAACAACAGAAAAGCTTTGATGCCCTGCAACAGGGATTCGTCCTGGCGATTATTCTGATGTACATGATCATGGCATCACAATACGAATCGCTCCGTGATCCATTTTATATTCTGTTCGCTGTCCCACTGGGGATGATCGGTGTCATCTGGGTTTTTGTTTTCACAGAAACGACTCTAAATGTGCAATCCTTCATCGGCATCGTCGTTCTCTCGGGGATCGTCGTCAATAATGCGATCGTCCTGGTGGATTACATTAACCAGTTGAAACGTCGGCATCCTGAAAAACCGACATCTGAGCTGATTCTGCAGGCAGCGACACGTCGCTTCCGGCCCATTCTCATGACCACACTGACCACCGTGCTGGCCATGATCCCGATTTCACTGGGCTGGGGTGAGGGAGGCGAACTGCAGGCCCCGATGGCACGAGTCGTCGTGGGAGGCTTGCTCGCAGGCACATTAATTACCCTGCTGGCCATCCCGCTGATTTACCAGTCCTGCACTCCGGACGCGAAACAATCCTCGCAGCCAGCCACCGAGCCCATTGCTGAACCAAAACTGAATGGCCAAACGGTAAAATCTGTCTGAGAAATGCGTTAGATCGCAGTCTGACATAGCATCATTTCTGCCTGACTGTCTATAATACGCCTCAATTGAACAGTCGGGCCGAGAGCGTCCGTTCTCAATCTGCTCTCTGCAACCAGATCAACATCTGCCTCATCTCCTGTGGATCGTCATTCTAATGAAGATGAATCAAAAAACATCGCCACTCTCTCAACCGGTACCCTATAAAATCCTGTTTCCCTGGCTGCATCTGTTTCGCACCTTCCGACTGGCGGTTGATTTCCAGAAGATCCTGCTCGCAGTCGCCGGCCTGCTGATGCTTTCACTGGGTAACCACCTGTTCAATAAGCTCCCATTCGCACCAGAGGCGCCCGCGTCAACAGGTGTCGTTGCGGTTCAACACACAATCCAGTTTCCGCCTCCTTCAGCAGGCGTAGTATCCGAATCTCTGACTTCCGAGCGATTGAGTGGACTATCTACTTCACCCTCGGGAGATCTCTTATCCCCTGCGACTCTGCTGGAGCCGATGGGATTCTTTACCAGACCGGTGCTGACGCTGTTTGAAACAGGCGCCAGTTGGAGTGCCCTGGCCTATGCGACGACCCAGCTCTTGTGGGCCGTTATTATCTGGGCCGTTTTTGGAGGGGCAATAACCCGCATTGCAGCGATCCAGTTTGCCCAGGACGACCATATCGGCTGTCGGGCTGCGCTGGGTTTTTCACTGAAACGAATTTTGTCACTGGTCAGCGCCCCCCTGCTCCCCTTCGCCGGAATGGGCTTTTTCTGGGTACTTTGCCTGCTGATCGGCCTGTTTGGTAATATCCCCGGGGCCGGTGGAGTGATCGTCAGCCTCCTCTGGGGACTTGCCTTCCTGTTTGCCTTTGTATTGACCCTCATTCTGCTGGTGACACTCGCGGGCTGGCCGCTGATGATGACCACTATCAGTGTGGAAGACAGCGATGGTTTCGATGGCCTGAGCCGGATCTTCAGCTATCTGTTTGGCCGGATCTGGTATTTTCTCTGGCTGACAGTCGTTGTGCTCTGCTACGGGGCAGTCTGTCTGTTTTTTGCTGCGGTTCTGCTGCAGGTAATGTCCTATCTGGCTTTCTGGGGAGTCAGCTGGGGTATGGGCAGCGAACAGGCACAAAAACTCTTTCAGCAGGATCAGCCGACTCTGGCTGCGACGATATCCATCGGCTGGGGCTCTATCCTGAATCTGCTGTTCTCAGGCTTCGTTATCAGCTTCTTCTGGTCTGCCAGTACCATCGTCTACTTCCTGCTCCGCAAGTGTGACGATGGAACGCCGCTGGATCACGTCTATGTGGCAGATGAAGACCAGGAAGAGACAGACGAGCTTCCACTGGCTGGCGTCGCGAAATCAGGCGAACCCATCATCGAACGTCCTGTGGAACCCGAAGAGTCTCCCACTGACGAAAACCAGACACCGTCAGAATAAGGATTCCGGAACACAGCGTGACGCTGATTAAGCCAGCGGGCAAAAATTGAGCGGACTTAAGGTCTGGCTGTTACCAGCGGAACAGACCAGTTCCCCAGGCCAGACCAGCACCAAAGCCGCTCAGGAGGATTGTATCTCCCCGGTTAATGCGGCCTGCATTGAAGGCTTCATCCAGAACGATGGGAATTGAACCGCCGGAGGTGTTACCATAGCGATCAAGGTTATTGTAGACCTTTTCACGGGGAATACCCAGCTGATCGCAGGCGGAATCAATAATGCGGATGTTGGCCTGATGCATTAAAAACAGATCAACATCGTGCACGCTCATACCGGTTTTAGTGAGCATCAGATCGATGGAATCAGCGACAGTACGAACAGCCCATTTAAAGACGCTGCGGCCGTCCATATTCAGGAAATGCCGTCCTTCTTGAATGTCTTCCGCGGTAGCCGGATTACGGGTTCCCCCTGCAGGACGATCCAGTAGCGAACAGCCACTGCCATCGGATCCGGTCTGATAACAGGTCAAACCCTGATGCGGATCACCTTTAGCCAGAAGCACTGCTCCAGCACCATCACCGAACAGTGGAGCGACCCGACGGTCTTCCGGATTGACAATGCGGCTGTTGCAGTCTCCACCGATGACCAGAGCCAGTTTACTGTTACCGGTTGCCACATACTGAGCTGCGGTCACCAGAGCATACATGAATCCGGCACAGGCAGCCTGCAGATCAATGGCAGGTGCATCCAGCCCGAGGCGGTCCTGCACCAGGCAGGCTACGGAGGGACACTGAAAATCGGGAGTGAACGTTCCCACGATCAACAGGTCGATGTCTTCCGGGTTCACGCGGGCAGCACGAATTGCCTTTTGTGCCGCTTCATAGCAGAGATCGCTGGTTGCAATTCCCTCAGGAGCATGTCGACGCTCCAGAATTCCCGTTCGCTGTTCAATCCATTCCGGGTCAAAACCATACCGTTTCTGCAGGTCCTGATTCGTTACCACATTGTCGGGTACGTAAGAACCACTGGAAACAATCTGGACCCCCAACAATGAATTAGTTCGTTGACTAATCACCTGGCGACCACGCTTGCTCTCTATTTTTTTATTCTCAGGTACCAGATTTATCTGCTGGTCCAATAACCCGGACGCGTCTAGAACTGATTCCAGATCGTTTGAGTTTACCTGATTTTTTGTTTGAACTTTTAAAGACATCTTGTGCATGTTCCTGACATCCTTATTCAGTCTCTGTCAAACTCGCAACGCGGGCAGAGTTCGAACTCCATTCAACACGCGTCCTGTCGTGATGCAGCACAATTTCCATTTAGAACAGAACCTATTGAAATCAAGATTCTGATACAAATGCAGATGCACTAACTGATTACCAAAACGCTCACGCCAAAGTAACCAATGAGTTGTCATGATTGGGTGCAAGACAGGAAACAACGCCTGTCTCACTTCATAGTCAGCAACATAGCAGACCACAATCGCTGACCGTTGACCGCAAAGTATAGCGATTCATAAAATTGGAAACTAGCGAAATTTAGAAAAATCCAGCTAAGCTATAATATAGGCAAAATTCTGTGCCCTGAAAATAAATATAAACCCCTATTTTACCACATTTTGCTCTTATTTCTGTCACCGGATGCACGCATCTGCTGGCCATGACAGCACCTGGGGAATTCAGCAGAAATCAAGCCACATCTTCACTCGCGGTACAACCGGTGATCTGATAGTGCAGCAGGCTCTCAAACTCCTCATCCAGATCCGAGGTTCGTTTAACCTCGATACTGACCCCGTAAGCTCGCTTTTCCAGAACCCGGGTTCGCGTCCCTGTTGCGTTTTCCACCTCACAGCTGATCGAAAACACCCCCTCCAGGGGAGGATTCAGGCTGACATGTACCACCTGTAACCGCTGATTTCTCGCAAACCGGACCTGCATCCCTCCCTCAACTGTTTCCCCGCCTGCTGTGTCGATTGAGCGATTCATCCACTGGGAACAGTTTTCGTCATCCAATCGTGTTTCAGAGAGGTCGCCTCCGCTCTCTCCCCGCTCCAGCAATGCTGCAAACAACGCTTCGTTATCCCCTGCAGATTCCATCACTGGGCTTTCCAGCAAAGCGACATCTGCAACAGGTGACTCTTCTTCTGGAAAAGGAATCAGATCAGACTCCCGCCCATGAACTGCTTCTCGATTGAGCCACTCCAGAACGCCGGCAAAAGCCATGAAATAGCTCAGCGAAAAGAAATAAATACCGGGCAACGAGAGTCCCGTAGACGGGTGCACCGCCAGCATCCCGATCAACACAGGTAAGACCAGGGCCAGCGTGAGTAAGTGCTTGCGATCCTCAAGCTGAAGAATCAGGCGTTTCCGATGCAGACTGAATAACACCAGTGCAACGGAAGCGGAAAGCAGGCCGCCTGTGACCAGCAAAGGCACAAAACTCGCTTCGATTTGCAACCAGCCGGTGATGCGCAGCACCACCAGCCCGACGGCAATCAGCAGATTCCCCCCGAGAAACAAAAAAGGGAAAAGCCACCTCTGTTGAGATGACTTCCCCCCTGTGGATCGTTCCCTGATCTGAGTAATACTCGGATTTGAAGTATTCATGACGAGCGTTCTCCATAAGGCTCGGCGTTGCTGATTTCAGAAAATCAATGATCCTCTGAAAATCAGGAAATGGCAAATTGAGGCTCGGGAACTTCATTTCCCAGGCCAGCAGCGTCTCTCAGTTCAGCAGCTTTGTCGGTTGCTTCCCAGGTAAAATCAGGATCGTTCCGACCAAAATGTCCGCCCCAGGTGGTCTTTCTGAAGATGGGACGACGCAGTTGCAGATGCTCGATGATTCCCTGCGGATTCAGCGGAAAGAGCTCACGAACCAGTTCGGAAATTTTCTCTTCCGGAATGACGGAAGTTCCCTTGGTGTCCACATACACGCTGGTCGGCTCGACCACACCAATCGCATAGGAAAGCTGAACTTCGCACTCTGTTGCCAGGCCGGCGGCAACGATGTTCTTGGCAATGTAACGGGCCATGTAAGCAGCGGAGCGGTCTACTTTGGTTGAGTCTTTTCCACTGAAAGCACCACCACCATGACGGCCCCAGCCACCGTAAGTATCGACGATAATCTTACGACCAGTCAAACCAGCGTCACCGTGAGGTCCGCCGATCACAAACCGTCCGGTCGGGTTGATGTGATACTTGGTATCATCACTCAAAAAGTCGGCAGGAATGACATCCTTGATGACCTTTTCGATGATAAATTCACGAATTTCAGCCTGAGTAACGTCATCAGTGTGCTGGGTTGAAACCACAACCGCGGAAACACCGACAGGCTTGCCGTCTTCGTATTCGACAGTGACCTGGCTTTTGCTGTCCGGCAGCAACCAGTTCACTTCACCGTTCTGACGGATTTCAGTCAGCTTGTTCAAAATACGGTGCGACAGAGCAATCGGCACCGGCATGTACTCTTCCGTCTGATTGCAGGCATAACCGAACATCAGCCCCTGGTCGCCAGCCCCTTCGGCGTCGACGCCCTGGGCAATATCTGCACTCTGCTGATGCAATTTCACCAGCACTTCGCAGGTATCTGCGTTGAAGCCGATGTCTTCGCTGGTGTAGCCGATGTCCCGAATGACATCGCGGGCAATTTTCTCGTAATCGACGTTGGCGTTGCTGGTAATTTCACCGGCAAGCAGAACGAAGTCAGTGGTACACAGAGTTTCACAAGCGACGCGTGAGTAAGGATCTTCAGCAAGCAGTGCATCCAGAATGCCATCGGAAACCTGGTCTGAGACTTTGTCAGGATGTCCCATACTGACAGATTCACTTGTGAACGAAAATTTAGCCATGCGTCACTCCACCCTTAAATTGCATTGTACCTGGTCAGGAAATGGATCAAGCTCTCTGAGGCTGATCTAAGCATCTCTCGAGCCACTGTAAAGAGATTTCATCCCACGTCAGCTCAGCGCGAGCAGCGGGCGCTGACGTATTTCTGAGACTGTGCATAATTGTAGAAATTTGCCATGCAGTCAACAAGCGTCTCTTCACTCTCGCTCCGTGATTTACGCAAGGTTTCTCAAAAGAGTACCCCGATTTTTCGATGTCAGAGAGAATGCCTGCAACCTCTAAATCAAGCTGCCCTGTCGGTAGAGCGTGCCGCTTCATCCAGTGACCGCATTAACAGTTCTGCTGTCCGCAGTGTGGCCCCCCGCTGACTCAGGACAAACTCCTGCGCCCTGGCCCCCTGCTCCCTGGCAGCCTCGGGATTCCTCAACCAGTTCACAAGTTGCCTTTCCAGGTCTGACTGATTTTGGACCACCGTTGCCGCCTGATGCTGTAACAGAGCAGCAACGATATCCTTGAAATTCCATGTATTGGGACCGAATAACAATGCCGCACCGTATCCGGCTGGTTCAATCATGTTCTGTCCCCCTCGCTTTGTCAGGCTGCCTCCCACAAAAGCAAAATCAGCCAGCCCCCAACAGGCTCTTAACTCCCCCAGTGTGTCCAGTAGACAGATCGGGGGTCTTTCTGTGCTCGAAAATGGGATGAACCGGCTCTGCTCCTCGTCAGACTGTTGACTTCGACAAATCAAGGGCAACCCGTAACTTCTGACTAGCGCTGCCACTTCCTCAAAACGCTCCTGATGCCGCGGTACGAGGATCAGACGCAGATCCGGATACTGCCGACGAAGCTCGAGGTAAACATCCAGCGCGATTCGCTCCTCCGGATCCTGAGTACTGCCCGCGATCAGCACAATGTCTCTCTGCTTCAACTGAAAGGTATCTCGTAATTCCCGGGTCAGCTGATTACCCCGTTCCACTTCAATTCCGTCAAACTTAATGGACCCGGTAACCTGAATCCGCTCAGACATTCCGGCCAGCCGCGAAAACCTCTCTGCATAAGCTTCATTCTGTACAGCGATGAGCTCCAGACGATTCAGCAGTGGACCGATCAGGGCTCGCAACCGCCAGTATCCGCGAAAACTCTTTTCACTCAAGCGACCATTGACGATGGATACAGGAATCCCCATCCAGTCTGCAGCCAGCACAAAGTTCGGCCAAAGTTCCATTTCAACCAGGATCACCGCCGAGGGACGGATCCGCTGCTGGGCTCGTTTTACGGCCCAGGAGAAATCCAACGGAAAATAGCAGACGGTGTGGTCGGGAAACTTTTCCTGAGCCACCGCATACCCAGTGTGGGTAGTCGTCGTGATCACGAATTCCAGTTCCGGATGTTGTTCACCCAGAATTGTCAGCAGCGGTGGAAGCTGCAGCACTTCGCCTACACTGACCGCGTGAAACCAGAAACAGGGGCGATCCCCTTCACGTTCGGGTAGCTTGCCGAGAAACTTCTGGCTCCAGCCTGAGCGATATTTCTTCAACACCAGAGCACGGTAAGCCAATATGGGAGAGACCGCGATCAGGAGCAGACCGTAAACCAGGTTTAATAGATACGAAACCAAACGCACGGGAGTCCATTCCCCTTACGAAATTAACAGGTTGGAAACCGGAGCCGATCAGACCTGGCCGCAACACTTCTTATATTTTTTCCCACTCCCACAGGGGCAAGGATCATTTCGACCGACTTTCGGCTGATCGTTAACAATGGGCTCAATCGAACGCTGTTCCGGTTCGGGAGCATTATCCTGCTCGCCTGTCGGATCATCATATTCAAAATCGTCGGCCACTTCTTCATGTACCGTCGAAGTGACCTGCCACAAGGACCCAACGAAATCAGGGCTCTGCTTTTCCAGACGGAAAATCGCCGATGTCACCTGCTGACCAATGCGGCCCCACATTGCATCGAAGGCCTTCATCCCTTCGCGTCGATATTCGACCTTGGGATCTTTCTGAGCATACCCCACCAGACCAATTCCGGACCGCAGATGGTCCATGTAATACAAGTGATCTTTCCAGGAAGTATCCAGAACTTCCAGGATCAAAGAACGCTCAGCCTGGCTTAGTTCGGGCCGATAACGCTTGTTGTACGCCTGGTACAGTCGAGTCCGGACCTCATCCGTGGTGAGCGGCTCCAACTCTTCTATGGTCACATCCAGTTCCAGCTCTTTTTGTGCCCAGGTAGCGAGTTCCTGAAGTGTGGATTCCTTGTGTTCGGCTGGTGTTCCCATGACCTGAAGGTCTTCCGAATAGGCTTCGGAAAGATATTTTTCAATCCGGGTGGAAGCCGCTCCATTGACGAAGACTTTTTCGCTTTCAGCGGAGAGAATCTTCTGGATTTCGCTGACCTGCTTCCCCTTCAGCGCTTCCAGATCCAGATCGGAATGGAAGCGGGAATTGGCCCATTTCACCAGTCCCACGCGACTGTTGGATTCATTTCCGGGTTGCTGATTTCCCAGGAAGTTATACATGCCCACAGTGACCGGGAAAGTCACTTCTTTTTCGTGGTAAAGTTCTTTCACTTTCTCCAGAATCTTCGTTTTCGATTCCGGAATACTCAGATTTTTAAACTCCTGGGGATCGACTTCCAGGCCGAACTGATAATTCAGGTACCCTGACAGGGAACGAATCCCCCAGTCTTCATCCAGGAAGTTTTCCAGCGGAGTAAAATCGATTCGTTCGATTGCCTTCAAGGCATGATCGTAAAGGAACTGATGCAGCCCGTCGCGACCGATCTTCTTCAGCTCACGGTCGTTCAGATTCAGACCATAATGAGCATTCGCCCATTTGGTGAGCGCCTGCCAGTTCCAGTCATCTTCATATTCTTCCGGCAGATTTTCACTGATCTGTTCGGCGATCAGGTCATCGGCCTGTGAAGCAGCTTCGTCTTTGAGGAAGCTGACCAGCTGGTCAAAGGTCATATCCCTCACGTCGGAGGCATCCACTTCGATATGGGCTTCCTGAGTGGACCAGGCTGCAATGGTATCCCAGCGATAACTGCTGTCGAGCAGTCGATCAGTTTCTTCATCAACCTGCCTCTGGATCATTTCAATAATGAGCTCACGGCAGTTACAGCCATCTAGAATCCGCTGACGATAGCCATAGACGTTCTTACGTTGTTCGTCCATCACTTCGTCATATTCGAGCAGGTGTTTTCGCTGCTCAAAATGCCGTTCTTCTACTTTTTTCTGGGCGCCTTCAATTCGCTTGGAAACCATCCCACTTTCGATGGCCTCCCCCTCTTCCATACCCAGACGTGCCAGAATGTTTTTCACCCATTCACCGGCAAAGACACGCATCAGCTTGTCTTCCAGTGAGAGGAAGAACCGGCTGGAACCCGGGTCTCCCTGACGTCCGGAACGACCGCGGAGCTGGAGATCAATGCGTCGGGAATCATGTCGCTCAGAGCCGATCACATGTAATCCGCCCAACTGCATTACCTCTTCGCCTTCAACATCCATCCCTTCCCGTTTTTCGATCTCCTTGACGGTGGTGTCCCATTCTGCCTTGGGGATCTCAATTCGGGAGTCGTATTTCTGGCTCAGTTCTTCCCAGGCCAGATGCTCGGCGCTTCCCCCCAGGATGATGTCAGTACCACGACCGGCCATGTTGGTGGCAATCGTCACAGCACCTTTTCGACCTGCCTGCGCAATGATTTCTGCTTCACGCTCATGATTCTTGGCGTTAAGCACATTGTGGGGAATACCGTATTTACTCAAACGATGACTGACAATTTCAGACTGCTCAATAGACACAGTACCGACGAGGATTGGTCGCCCTGTCGCATGGACCTCGCGAACTTCATCCGCGATCGCATTCCATTTCTCTTTTTCCGTCTGGTAGATCACATCCGGATGGTTGATTCTCTGCATCGGACGGTTCGTTGGGATCGTGACCACATCCAGCTGATAGATTTTCCAGAACTCTTCTGCTTCGGTCATTGCAGTACCGGTCATCCCGGCGAGCTTGTCGTACAGCTTGAAGAAGTTCTGTAGAGTAATCGTGGCCAGAGTCTGTGACTCTTCCTTGATCTTAACCCCCTCTTTGGCTTCGACTGCCTGATGCAGACCATCGCCCCATTGACGACCAGGCATCAGACGCCCGGTGTTATCGTCCACGATGATGACTTCGCCCTGCTGCACTACATAATTAACATCACGTTTGTAGAGATGATGTGCCTTGAGTGAGTTGTCGATCAGGTGCGGCCACTCCATGTTTCCGGCTGTATAGAAGCTTTCTACACCTGCCAGTTCCTCGGCATGTTTCACACCAGCATCGGTCAGGTGACAGGTATGTTCTTTTTCTTTGACTTCAAAGTCTTCACCGACCTTCAGTTTCAACGCCACGGAATTTGCCCGTGAATACTTGGTAACATCATCCTGTGCGGGACCTGAAATAATCAGAGGCGTACGGGCTTCGTCGATCAGAATGTTATCGATTTCGTCCACGACAGCAAAATTGAGCGGTCCCTGTACCTGCAGCTCTTTGACCGGCTTCATGTTATCGCGCAGATAATCGAAACCAAATTCATTATTCGTCCCGTAGGTAATGTCGCAGGCATAGTGCTTCTGCCGCTCTTCGGGTCCCATCCGCGACTGAATCGCACCGACGGTCAGCCCCAGGGCGATATGAATTGGTCCCATCCACTCCATATCACGGAGTGCCAGGTAATCGTTCACGGTGACGATATGCACCTTGCCGGAAAGTGCGTTGAGGAATGCAGGCAGGGAGGAAACCAGCGTCTTACCTTCCCCGGTGACCATTTCCGCAATCGTCCCTTTGTGCAGGAAATAACCACCAATCATCTGCACCGGATAGTGACGCATATTCAAATTCCGACGGGCCGACTCACGCACCGCAGCGAAGGCATAGGTCAGAATATCGTCCAGCGTTTCACCCGCCGCCAGCCTTGCTCTCAATCTGTCGGCGGTCTGCTTCAGTTCCTCATCGGTCAGTTTCATGAGCTCCGGTTCGAAGCTGTCTATTTCTGCCAGCATGGAACCGGGAGTGATTTCATCTTTGCCGTCTTTGTCACGCACGAAGCCCAGTTTGCGGATCTGTCGCTCGTTGGAAGAGCCAAACAATCCTGTCAGAAACCGCTCTAACCATGCCGTAACTGTTGTCAGCCACTCACCCAGTTTGTCAAGGAATTCCATTATGTAACCCGAACTCGAATTCTCTAAAATTTAGACGATTGCTGCTTCCGGGCAGTCAGAGCTCACTGTCATACTGGCAGGGAGCCCATACTCACCCCGCGCTACGCAAATAGAGCGAGGTCTCCTACCGTCGACGGTCCAGAAGACATTTAATTTTTGTAAGTTCTTCTCTTTCCGAAGTTTATTTATTTTGAAAAATATGGTCAATGGCGGTCTCGCCTTCTAACCAGCGGTTTACTTCGAATTAAAGAAAGGATTCGTCATACAGAATTGCAACCAATGTGCCAAGTCTGGGGGATTTGTAATATCTACGTCTGGCTAAAATCAACGAATTTCGTATAGTTCACAGAGCAAGACCAAGTGCATAACGACACCTAACCCCCTGTGGAGACTGCACATGCAGAACAGTCCCGATGAAGAAAAATACCAGGCTGGTCCGCCACCGCTGCCCCCAGCTCCCGATTCGGACATTATCGTCAGTACAGATACGCATCGGACTGAACGGATTCCCGCTGGTCAAAGTCGAACGCGCAAATGGCCGGTCCTGCACGCAACTAGTGTGCCCGCCGTAAATCTCGACACCTGGCGACTTGAGATCGGAGGCCTGGTCAACACGCCACTCTCTTTCAATTGGGAAGAATATCAGCAGTTACCCCGCACCCGAGTCTTTGCGGACTTCCACTGTGTCACTCGCTGGTCCCGTCTGGGAAATCTCTGGGAGGGGGTTTCGGCGCGTGAGATCATGCAACGAGCGGGCGTACAACCGACGGCCCGCTATGTCATCGCCACCGGTTATGATGGCGACTGGACGACTAACCTCCCCCTGGCCGACTTCCAGTCTGAAGATGTACTGCTCTGTGACACACATGATGGCACACCCCTCGATCCAGATCATGGAGGACCACTGCGGCTGATCGTCCCGCTACTCTACGCCTGGAAAAGTGCCAAGTGGCTCAAACGGATCGATTTCATTGCGGAAGATCAACCGGGCTACTGGGAGCAGTGCGGGTATCACAATCATGGTGATCCCTGGGTGGTCGATGAAAACAATCCTGACGGAGAACGTTTTCAGTCGAGAGACCACATTCCCCCGGGGTTTGAAGCGTAACTGAGAGGGCCATTTTAAGCTCAAATATCCAGAGTTCCTGCTATCTGTTGGAATAGAATCACCCTGATCCCCTTCTAGGCCCCCCCCGTGCTTCGACCTTAAACAGTAGATTGATCAAATGAATCTGAGTTCTGCCACCGAAAAACAGTACATCAAAAACATTTCGATACTCAGCTGCTTTACGGGCGGTTACTGTCTGTTTTTTGGCACAGTTCTCTTCGCGGTCAGCCTCGTGATGCACCCAACGATTCTGATTGGCGCGGTACTGCATCTCATCACAGGCCTGCTCTATTTTCTGCTGGCGAAAGGGATTCAACAGAGATCAGAACGGAGCATCGCCGCATTGACGCTTTTTTCTGTTGTCCTGTCTGCAGCCAGTTTCACAGCCATTCTGTATATGGTCCTGGAGGACTGGAATATACCGGCACTGATTGGACTGACGATCTTCCTGATCATCAATCTGCAGCTCTTCATTGAACTGATCCTCTGGAAACGACTTCGCAGACGACTTTCCAGCACACTGGAAAGTCAGTCACAAGATTCACCCCCAAATTAATCAGCATCATTGAAAGCTACATTTCCCAAGGCCTCAGCGTTGCACAAAGTGCAGCTCGCGTTAATTCATCAGAGCTGGACTCCTGAAACCGGTCCAGTCTCAAAAAGGTTCCATTTCATCAGCGATAAGAGCTGATCTGAGAAGACACCAGTTTCCCCCAGAGGTTCGAACGACTATCATCAGTAAAACATATTCAAACGAGGCCCGCCTGGGACTTGAGTTCGTGCTTTCAATCTCACTCTAAACTCAATGATTACTCAGACGAAAGACATCGACTTTGAAGGAACTTCCTGCATGCCACCCTCATCGTACAACTCTCATTACCAGATCAGCTCTCTGTTAATCATGATGGCGATCCTGTTGTTTGCTGATATCACACAGGCTGAGGAACTGAATGGTAACGCTGTCATCCGCCATAAAACAGGTGATTCGGAGATCGTCATTACGACGACTAATCGATTAGCCGGGGCTATTCATTCTCTGACATGGAATGGGAAAGAATTCATTGACAGTTTCGATCACGGCAGACAATTGCAGTCTGCCGCCAGCTTTGACTGCGCCAGACCGGGAGAATTCTGGGCTGAGTGTTTTAATCCAACCGAAGCGGGCTCTCGCTCAGATGGTGCAGGCCCTTCTTCCTCCAGCAGGCTGCTTCGCATCCAGGCTCAGGGAAATCAACTCACCACAACGACTCAGATGGCGTACTGGCTGGCCCCCGGGCAAAAGTCATCAGGCAGGCCTGCACTTAACAAGAGGATACTTTCTAATCATCAACTGACGAAACAGGTTCGCATCGGCTATCAGAATCTTGACCAGGTACTCGACTACCGGGTGACATTTACAATCCCTGCAGGAGAGCAGCATCATTATGCCCAGTTTGAAGCTCTCACCGGTTACATGCCTGCCGAGTTCGAGTCATTCTGGAAACTCGATCCAATAACGGGAACGCTCACCCCCCTGAACGATGGACCGGGTGAGCAGAGATTTCCAGTCATCCTGAGCACCAAAGATCAGCAATATGCCATGGGCGTCTTCTCTCCTGATCAGCCGGCTCCCGGCTTTGAACACGCCGGCTATGGTCGCTTTCGGTTTGCGCCACAGAAAGTGGTGAAATGGAACTGTGTGTTTCGTGTCCGCGATCCCCAGGGAGTGGCAGCAGGTTCCTATTCGTACCAGGTCTTCGTTGCCGTGGGTACTCTCGAAGATGTGCGACGAAATCTAATGGACCTCATTATAAAGTCCGGGCAAAAGATCGAAAAATAACTTTGAGTGAAGTTGTCTCTATGATGGAACGAACAATAATCGAAAGTAGTTCTACTCTGACGCCGAAAGCGTGCGATACGGTTGATACCGGTAATACTTGGGGCGATCATCCAGACGGACGTGGAGCCAGGCCACTCCTGCTCCTGCAGTACTTAACCAGACAGGTTGTTCACTGACTCGCTGCTGCATGACACTGCCGATCGTTTTCCAGAATACCAGAACCTGTGCCTGGGGGGCTCGACGAACAAAATCCGCCAGATGACAGTAATCAAGCTCGGCAGAAGCTGGGCAGGGAACAATCAGGATCGCATCACGTCCCAGATTCGAAAAACTCACAACAGCTTTATGCGGAACGATTGAGAAATGCTCGGCAAACGTTTCTCGGTCCACTGGACGATCCAACGTGGGGCTGTCAATGATCACAAACTCAAAAGGTCGACTTAGGGTTGAGGCTGTGACTGGAGGCGTCTCCCAGCGGAACGCTGTGAAAGGTAGTGCTGCCAGCATATCGGTGAACCAGAGACTGAATTCCGTGTCTTCCTGCCACAGTTCCAGTACGTCCGCAAAGCGAACAACCTGTGAATCTTCCACAACCTGGAAACGCAGCATCCCGGACTCTGACAGCGACTCTTGTTGAAGCTTCCACATGATATGCAGCATTTCCCTGTCGTGACTCCTGTCTGGAAATATGATTCGCGACAGGTATGATAGGCTTCAATCCAACTATCGCATTGTAAGAGAGTCAGTCGAAATCCGTAAAAGTGTTTCCCGTGAATCTCGCTTTAGACGTATATTACCATCCAGACGATTCAGCCACAGTCGCAGGACTTCTGTTCGACGACTGGGAATCAGACCAGGTAGCCGAAACGCTCCTCAAATCGATCCCCGAGGTTGCGGAGTATGAACCGGGACAATTCTACAAACGCGAACTCCCCTGCCTGCTTGCTTTGATCGCAGACGTGAAACCCGAACTGGAAACCATCGTCATCGATGGTTACGTCACACTGGGAGCAGACCTGCGTCCTGGCCTGGGCACCTGTCTCTATCAGGACCTGGGAGAAGAAATCCCCATCATTGGCGTTGCAAAATCCGTTTTAATCAGACTCCCGCGGAAACGGAAATCCTGCGCGGCAACAGCCAGAATCCGCTGTTCGTCACTGCACTGGGAATTCCACTGACAGATGCGCAGCAGAAAATCAAATCGATGCACGGTCCATTCCGCATTCCCACTCTGTTAAAGCAGGTCGATCAACTCTGCAGAGTGGAAAATTGAATGGGGCTCAAACCTGTGGTGCTGCTGCGAGGACAGCCTCAGATACCCCTGAGGCATACTTCATAAAGTTCTGATTAAATGCGTGCGCCAGTTTTTTCGCGGTCTCCTTGTAGGCACTCTGATCCGCCCAGGAGTTATGAGGCACGAGCATTTTGGAATCCACATCGGGGCATTTAGTCACGGTCGCGGTTCCGAAAATCGGGTCGACTTCGGTCGGAGCGTGATTCAGTGTTCCGGAATGGATCGCGTCAATGATTGCACGCGTGTGCTGCAGACTGATTCGATTGCCGACGCCATAGGCACCTCCGTTCCAACCAGTGTTGACCAGCCAGACATTGGCATTGTACTTCCGGATTTTCTCCGCCAGCAGATCCGCATATTTACCGGGATGCCAGACCAGGAACGGCCCACCAAAACAGGGAGAGAAGGTGGCTTCTGGTTCGTTGACTCCCATTTCGGTGCCAGCCACTTTCGCAGTATAACCGCTGATAAAGTGGTACATCGCCTGCTCCGGGGTCAGCTTACTTACAGGAGGCAGTACGCCGAACGCATCACAGGTCAGGAAAATCACATCGGTAGGATGATCTGCCACACAGGGAATTTTTGCACTGGGCATGTATTCGATCGGATATGCCCCGCGGGTATTTTGCGTGAAACTCGTATCATTGAAGTCCACGTGGTGATGCGCCTCGTCATAAACCACATTCTCCAGTACCGCCCCATAGCGCAGTGCCTGGAAGATTTCCGGTTCATTCTCGCGGGACAGATAGATAGCCTTTGCGTAACAGCCGCCTTCAATATTGAAGATGCCGTTATCGGTCCAGCAGTGTTCATCGTCTCCAATCAGATACCGCTTAGGATCAGCTGAAAGCGTTGTTTTCCCCGTTCCTGACAATCCGAAGAGAACAGAGGAACGCCCCGTCTGGCGATCGGCGGTCGCCGAGCAGTGCATTGAGAGAATCCCCCGCTTGGGCATCAGGTAGTTCATGACTGTGAAGATGCCTTTTTTCATTTCGCCGGCATACTCGGTCCCCAGAATGACGATCTCACCATCCTCAATACTTAAATCGACGCTGGTTTTGGATGTCATCCCCGTAGTGAATCGATTCGCGGGGAATGTGCCTGCATTATAAATCACGTAGTCCGGCTTTCCGAAATCCTTCAACTGTTCTTCGGTCGGACGAATCAGCATGTTGTGCATGAATAATGCATGATACGGACGTGAGCAGATCACGCGGACTTTGATCTGGTATTCCGGATCCCAGCCTGCAAACGCATCGATAACGTAGAGATGCGGGCAGATATTCAGATAGTCGGTTGCCCGCTCGCGGTTACAGTAAAAGGCATGCTGATCCAGGGGGTAATTCACATCGCCCCACCAGATATCTTCCTGGGAATTCTTGTGTTTGACGACCCGTTTGTCTTTGGGGGAACGACCGGTCTTCTCACCTGAATAAGCAAGCAGCGCTCCCGTATCGGAAATTGAAGTTCCCGGCTCATAGCGTATGGCTTCTTCGTACAACATCGAAGGATCAGGGTTCCGCATGACCCAATCTACATTGATTCCATGCTCCGACAGATCAAACGACTCCATTTTCTTCTCCATTTCGAGAACTCAATTCACAGCAAACACAGCCTGCCCATCACCGCCAGTCCAAATCATACAACTTGAGGAAAGGGCGCGTCGTAAGTTTAATATCATGCTGCGCTTTCACCAAGAGTGATTCTCACCTGCAGGTCCGGTTTTCTGAGAAGAAAAGAAGTTCAGAGGCCTATCGGGCAGCCAGACGCTGCAGTTCTGGTTCCATTCGCTGCATCGCTTCATCAAAAGTGACCAGAGGTGCATATCCGAAATCAAGTCGGGCACGACTGATATCATAGTAGTGAGAACTGCTCAACTGAGAGGCAAGAAAGCGGGTCATCGGCGGTTCACCTGGAAGGTGCAACGTACGGTACAAAAATTCCAATACGCTGCCGATCCGCTTGGCGGCCTTGACCGAAATCCGCTTTTCAACGGGTGGCAGTCCCGCCAAAGCCAGCAGTTGGTTAATCCAGGCCCACATCACCACCGGTTCCGGCTCATTGATGAAATAGGCCTGTCCACCAACGGGAGAATCGCAATACAGACGTGCGGCAGCCTGCAGATGGGCCGCTGCCGCGTTTTCCACATAGCACATTGAGATCAGGTTCTCGCCCGTTCCCACCTGCCTTAAGCGACCGGATTTCGCACGCTGAATCAGTCGGGGAATCAGATGATTGTCACGCGGGCCCCAGATCAGATGCGGTCTCAAAGCAACGGTCGCCAGACCACGCGTCCCATTGGCCGCCAGGACAGCCTGCTCAGCCAGCATCTTTGTGTGTGGATAATGACAGAGAAAGTTCTGGCTATAAGGGAGTTTCTCACTGGCATTTTCATGCGCAGAGCCATCGTAGACCACACTCGGAGAACTCGTATAAATCAGACGCGTCACTCCCTGTGACTGACAGGCTTCTAGAACGTTCAAAGTCCCTTGAGTATTAATACCGTAGAAATAATCCCACGGTCCCCAGATGCCGGAGACAGCTGCCGTATGATAGACCGTCTCAATGCCAGTACAGGCTCGCTCTACTGCAGCAGCATCGCGAATATCCCCCTGGATGGTTTCGACATTCAACTCCTTGAGGCGAGGATACTCTCCACGACAAAAAACGCGGACCGTCTCCCCTGCTTCGACCAGTTGTTCGACGATATAGAGCCCCAGGAATCCGCCTCCCCCGGTCACGAGGACTTTCATGTAACCAGCCTTTCGGCCCAGGGAGCCAGCTTTTCGCGAAAGATTTTCACATTATGCCTGATATCAACGGGTAACGATTTATGAAACAGGACCGTTTCAATTGACTGCGTGAGTGCATTCGCCTGCCCCAGCTCGAGCAGTTCCTCTGTCAGTTGTTTGCGTGCTGTCTGACTTTGCGGAAAGTCCCCCTGCTCCGGCTCTACAATAATCACCGGACGTTGTTTTGGTTTCTCACCTACGCCCACCAGAGCACAACGGTAAATCCGCGGATGCTGATTGAATATCGCCTCGCAACAGATGGTAAACATCGGGCCCTCGGCCGTTTCAACCATATGTGCTTTCCGGCCACAGAACCAGAGCTTTCCATGTTCATCCCGGTAACCCACATCCCCCATGCGGTGCCAGAACTGTGCTCCATCTGGAATTTTTGCCAGACGCGTCGCTTCGGGACGCAGGAAATATTCACGAGTGGCCATCGGCCCCTGGACGATGATTTCTCCGATCTCCCCGACAGGAAGTTCTTCTGCCTGTTCGATCGACTCGAGGGGCTCGTTATGAATCCGAATGATTTTGACCTGCACCCCGGGAAACGGAATTCCCACACAGGTCCCGGCTCCTGTCGCCGTCAGTTTTGAGGTCTCTTCCAGTACCTCACGTCCACAGATGGAAGCAACCGGCAGCGATTCTGTCGCTCCATACGGAGTATTGATGTCCGCATCCGCACAACTTAATGTCTGACGCATCCGTTGAATGACATGGACGGGAACGGGGGCACCAGCAGAAAGCACACGTTTTAGAGAAGGAAGTTTAATGCCGTGCTCTTCACAGTACCGGCCAATCCGATTCCACATCGCGGGAGAACCAAAGGCCTGCGTCACCCCCTGATCATTCATCTGGCGGATGATTTTCTCCGGATTAACCAGGGCCGGCTTCGTCGGATCCATATCGGGCACGACGGTGGTCACCCCCATCGCCGAATTGAAGAGTGCAAACAGCGGGAACCCCGGCAGATCGACTTCACCCGGCTGGATCTGGTAATAATCGCGTAAGAGATCTACCTGAGACCAGAACATGCCATGCTCATAGGCCACCCCTTTAGGGGGACCTGTGCTCCCGCTGGTGAATATGATCGCCGCCGGATCGGTGCGATCCCGTTGAATGATTTCAAACGGGGTCCATTCTTTCCCCAGTAACCAGTCATAGTCGATTCCTGATGTCAGAACCGGCTTACCAACAGTCACGTTCAGGCGGGCTTTGGGAAAGTCGCGTCGCTTGATCTTGCGAAACAACTGTGCCAGCGGAATCGCAACAAAACCTTCAGGCTCCACTTCGGCCAGACAGCGAATAATATTTTTTCGCCCCATTCCCGGATCGATCAGAATGATCACCGCTCCCGCCTTGAACAGCGCAAAGGTGAGTGCAATGAACTCCAGACTGGGACGCACCATCAGGGCCATCCGGGTTCCCGGCTTCACTCCCAACTCAATCAGTCCCCGCGCCAGGCGATCACTCTCCTGGTCCAGTTGCTGAAAGGTCAGACTGCTGTAGGTATATCGGCCCTGCCGGTCCTGACCCGCGGGAAAGACCACCGCTTTCTGGTGCGGCCAGACCTGAGCGGACTGGCTAAGACGATCGGCGATATTAAATTGATCAGACATGACAGACAGGTACGCAGCTTCCGAAACAGGGAAAGTCCTTTACTGGCGAACCAGAATTTCTCCCTTACCCAAGGTCAGAAAATCGCCGCAGTAGCGGCGATATTCACTGCTGAAACAGTTCTCCGGAACCGGAAAACCGGTTTGCGCCAACTTGCGCAGAAAAAACGAGAGCCATGTCGGCCGATAAAGGCATGAGTAGCGAAATGTGGGCAGCAGATCCGGCGTTCCCGCATCTCCCAGCAGCCCGAGTGTCCCTCTCCGCATTCCAGCTCCGGCCAGTGCCCCCATTTTGCCGAAAGTAAAAATGGAACCGGCAATCATATCAAACCCGGTCGCATCGCCGGCATCACCCCCGATGACAATCGTGCCACGACGCATCCGATGCCCGGTTTCATTACCGACATGGCCATTGACTGTGATGGTGCCTCCCCGCATCCCACGTTTACTGCCAGGATAGGCAGCTCCAAGAAGATCGCCGGCATTACCTTGAATGCTGAGTGTCCCTCCCTGCATCTCAGTCGCGGCACAATCGGCGACATCTCCTTCAACGAGAATTTCACCGCCTGTCATCTCCGCCCCCAGATGCATGCCGGCACTGCCTTCCACACGGATGCGACCTCGTGAGAGACCGGCACCAATGTATTTCAGTCGCGAACAATCACCTGTAAAGACCAACAGATCCGACTCTGCATCGCTCTGCTGGACATCAAAGAATTCCCCCACGGTAGACTGACGATTGCCCCACAGAACGGGTAGCGCACAGATCTGTCTCAGTGACTGACCACTCACTGATTCATGACTCACCGAGTTTACTTCGAGAGAGACCGGGAGTGTCTGTTTAAGCGTAAACGTGAGGGCCATTCGGGATGTTCTATATCAGCTGTTGACGGTTTTCTGGCCCATGTTAGCCAGACCTTCGATGAAACGCCGTGCTGACAGATAATCATTGGGAACCATGTCCCGGATCTGTCCCCGCAGCTGATTCTTCATGACCTGTGCTTCGTTATAAATCTCCTGCGAGATTTCGGAAGTGACACCGGTCGAATCACGCAGTTTGAAGAGCTCTTGCATTTTATCGCGAGATGCTTTGTATTCTTCTCCCATCAAAGCTTCGGGCCAGGAGATTTCCCCGGTTGCAGGATTCAGCTGGCTGGCACTCAGTGTGGTATCAGTTTGCGTAAAGCCAGGCTCGTAATACACGGGAGTTCCGGTCTCGCGACGCTTCTCGTTCTCTTCAACTCTCTTCTTACGAGCGGCTTCCTGCTGTGCTTCCCGTTCTTTCTGCTCGGCAGCCCGTTGCTGATTATAGGCCCGCTGTGCCTTTTGTACCGACACGTAGGTATCAGCCAGTTTCTTCTGGTTTTCGATATACTTGCCCTGAGCGTCCTGGTAATTCACCAGCGCCTTGGTGTGATCCACCTGGGCCTGTCCTCGAGCACGCACCAGATCAGCCATTCCCTGATAACGGGAACCGAGCGCATCCACCGGAGAGCCCCAGTTGCCAGTGTAGTATCCGCCATACCAGGGACTGTAAATCGCCGGACTGTAGCTGCCGGGCCAGTAATAAACATTGTTGTTTCTATACCAGGGACCTGCCTTCAGGAAATGACCAGCAGAAAACAGTGTAATGATTCCCAGTAACAACATGCTCATTTTCAAAGTGACTGTTTTCATGTTCGACCTCAGAGCGGAATTTGAGTGTAGTTCACGTGACTGCCCGAAATCTGATTCGCAGCAGACGGCTTGTGTGATTTCCTGATGAATCCGAGTGGAAATACTTGATTTTTAAACTCGGATCATGATATCAATTATAGCATAATGTTCTCGAATCTTTTTCGCCAGTCTTTCATCTGAAGGTAAGATGAATTCTTTCTTATCCACAGACCACTGGTACTCGCAACGATCAGCTCCAGGAACCATGCTCATGCGTCAGTTACTTACTGCAGGACTCACTTTGGCGATCTGTCTGCTCGCGACTCCCCTACTTCTTTCAGCCAGCATGGACGTCAATAAACTGGTCCAGGAACTGAAAAGCAACAATGAGGACGCTCAAGCACTGGCAGCACACCAGTTGGGCGAATTGGGGCCGAGTGCGAAAGCTGCGGTACCGGCGCTGATTTCTGTCGTCAAAGAGGGTTCTGTAGCGGCCCGCAGTGAAGCCATCACCGCCCTGGGAAAAATCGGGCCTGATGCCTCAGCTGCCGTTCCTGAACTTGCCAAAGTTCTGCGTGGTTATTCTGTCATTCTTAAGTACAACACTTTGCAGGCCCTCCGCCAGATTGGCCCCGAAGCCAAACCCGCTCTGAAGCAGATCATGCCTCTACTGGAGAGTAACAATTCTTACCTGAAAATTTCCGCCGCCTGGGCTGCTGCGAAAATCGATCCCGAAAATCAGGAAACCTTGAAACAGGTCATTCCCATCCTGCTGGAAGGCTTGAATATTTCGATCAACGAGGTCCGCAATGATGCGGCACTGGCTCTGGCACAGATTGGTGCTCCCGCAGTCAAACCATTGCTGACAACCCTGAAACACGAACACGAAGCGAACCACAATCAGGAATGCCAGCAGATCTGTGATGTACTGGCCCAGATGGGGGCCGGTGGCGAATCAGCGATTCCGACCCTGATCAAAATTCTGGAAAAAGTTGATGATCCGAACCTGGTCTGGCGAGCCGCACACGCTCTGGGAAATATCCGCTCGCAACCTGAGAAAGTTGTCCCCGCATTAACGGCGGTCCTCACAAATAAATCTGAGATCGTGCGTGCGAATGCCGCTATCTCGCTGGGAGACTTTGGTCCTGAAGCCAAATCGGCTGTCCCTGCTTTAACGAAACTGCTGTCAGATCCTGAACTCAATGTCAAACTGGACGCCGCCACTGCTCTGGGTGCCATTGGACCGGATGCAGCCTCTGCCGTCCCCGAACTGGCTTCTGCGATGCAGGCAGGTCCCGTCTCTCTGACACTTACGAGTGCCTCTGCGCTGGCAGCCATCGGTGATGCATCTGTCCCCGCATTGAATAAAATGCTGCAGGACGATTCCCCTTTGAAATTACTGGCTGTTCATGTATTGGGCGAAATCGGTACCGGTGCCGGGGCCTCCATTCCGGAACTGATCAAGCTGTTAGATTCTACCGACCCGGAAGTTAAAATGTCGGCGATTACCAGTCTGGGAGAAATGGGACCTGCTGCGAAAAAGGCAGAACCTCAACTGCTGGAAATCCTCAAATCAGCCAAGGATCGCACCCGGAATGCCGCTGTCTTCGCCCTCTCCAAAATGGGCAGCAAAGCAGCTATCCCCGAGATCAAGAAACTCGCTGCTGAGTCATCTGATGACGAACGTTTACAGCTTGTCTGTGCCTGGGCACTGGTCCGCAATAATCCCCATGACCCGGAAACGATTAAAACAGCACTCCCCGGTCTGACGAAAGCACTCACCGATGAGCGTCCCCTGGTCCGCCGAGAAGCCGCCAATGCAATTTCCCTGATGGGACCTGAAGCCAAATCTGCGATCCCTGCACTGACAGCGGCTCTGAAAGAAGAAGAGAATCCCCGCGCCATCCAGGAACTGATCACAGCCCTGGCCGAAATTGGTCCCGCTGCCGCACCTGCGATCTCTGCAATTGCCCCCTATCTCAATTCGGGTAATATCGATCTTCGTCTGGTCGCAACGTATGCGATGGCCCGTTTCGGCGCAGTAGCCAAAGCTGAAGTTCCCCAGTTGGAGAAAACTCTCAAATCCAGCAATAACAATATGGAGAACGCTGTCACCCTCTGGGCATTGACGAAAATTGATCCGACTCCTCAACGGGCTGAGAAAGCAGCTCCCGTGATGGCCAAAGTCGTAACCGACCATCCGAATCCCGACGCCCGTCTCGAAGCGGCAATCAGTCTGGGTGAATACGGAATCAAAACTCCAGAAATTAAGCAGGCCCTGGAAGCCGCATCCAAGGATCAGGATCCACGCGTCAAAAAGGCAGCAGCAACAGCTCTCAAAAAACTGAGTAGCTGATTCTCACAAACTGTTGACATAAATCAACATCTCCACCGATTTGTTGATTTATGACATCAGCGGGAAAGCTCCTTCGCTGGCAGCTGGATTTCAGCGATTTTGATATTCAACGAGAGACACTTTCTACAAAGAATTTCTCGCGAAGGGTTTAGACGCAGACTACTCTCCAGATTCAAAGTCCGCGCGAACCGATTATCCGTGATTGGGTCTTCAGCAGATCACTGGCATGGATCTTGCGATTCTCTTATTAGTGCAGAGTAAGAGAATTGGAAATCGAGACATCCTTTACCAGTATGGGAGCTGCCATGATCACCGTTGCTGAAATCAACGACATCGAACGCCTGGATCACTTTCGACTGGCGTGGCGCGATCTGCTCGGTAAAACCAAGGGAGCGACCTTCGCTCATTCTCCGGAATGGCTGGAACACTACTGGGCACACTTTGGAAAGGGGCTCAAATTACGTGTTCTGTTCGTCACACTGAGGAACAAAATCATCGGTATCGTGCCACTGGTCGTCAAACCGGTGACAACACCGCTGGGCACCGTGCGCGTTCTGACGTACCCACTGGACAACTGGGGCACTTTCTATGGACAGATCGGTGGTAACTCGGCAGCAACAATGGTCTCAGCGATCAGACACATCCGCTCGACTCGACGTGACTGGGACCTGATCGACCTGCGTTATATTGACCAGGATGGTCACGACCATCGGCGGACCGCCAACGCCTTAAAGTCGGTCGGTTATCAGGGGAGTTCAGCTCCCTGGCGTCGTTCATTCCTGGTCAACACGAGTGATACCAGCTGGATCGAATATCTGGCCAGTCGATCCCCTGAAGCCAGAGAACATATTCTAGAGGCTGAGGAAATCACTGCTAAAGATGGCCACGTTTCTTTTTACCGTTCACGGTTAGAAGATCCACTGGCTCCGGGCTGGAATCCACGTTGGGATCTCTGGTCTCAGTTTGAGCAGATGGATTTCCGACATGGGAATCAGACACTGATCGCTGGAGGCGCTCATACTCTCAAACAAAAGCTGGACTTCCTGCGGGATATCCATGGCCCTGCATCACGCTCCGGGATGGCCCGCATCGATGCCCTGTTCGTCAATCATCGTGTCGTCGCATTTGCCTACGGCCTGCAACACACTGCTGGTACCGATTACCTGGCCATCGGTCGTGCTCCTGATACCAATCCGGAAACGGTCACGACTCTCATCTCAAATATGATTCAGCAGTCAATCCTGGATGGAGAACCTGCCGTGAACCTGAGCTTATTGAGCCCGTCTGCAGCCAGCCTGTGGCAGAACAGTGCATTACACAGCTACCGCTGCTCACATTATCCGCTGACAGTTCCACGGTCACAGTTATTGAGGCTGAACCGCTGGATGCAACAGCCTGTAGCCAGCGCCAAGGCCAATGTCAGTTCAGCATTGGTCAGTGGCAGGCAGGTCACCCCGGAAATCGAATCGAGTATCGAACTGGCTGCGATTGCACCAGAAGACTGGCCCGAAGAGACCAATGTGAAAGCGGAGCCTGATTCCGATCGCCCCCCTTTTCGCATTGTCGGTTGATCAACGCTGAAGCTCACTCTGGATTGGGTGCAAACTTGACAACCATCAGGGTACGGTCGTCGCCATCATTCCCCCCTTCGAGGTGTTGCTGCAGCTTGGACCAGATCCCCCGCATCACTTCGTCTGCGGTATCTTCAAAGTGATTTTCCAGGACCTTCATGATGCCATCTGAGCGGAACATTTTCCGTTCGCTGCTCATGGCTTCGCTGATTCCATCACTGAAACCCACAATGATGTCGTTCTTGCAGATCGGAATGACGGAATAGTCGTAATCGTTTGATTCCGTGACTCCCAACAGCATTCCGTGCGAGGTCAGAGTGGTGATCTTCCCTTTGTGAACCCAGAAGGGCGCAGGATGTCCCGCGTTGGTATAAGTAAACGTCCGGGCCCGGGTATCGATCACGCCGTATAACATACTCATGAACTGATGCGGCAGCGAAGTATGATACAGCGCTGTGTTAATGCGGCTGATGACATGCTGCGTATCTCGGGCCTGTTCAATTGGCCCTTCTGTCAAAGTGCGTAAAGCACCGCGTACGGATGCCATTACCACTGCAGCCGGGATACTGTCTCCCGAGGCGTCTCCCAGGGCGAAACAGGTCACATGCGGTGAGAGGGGAATGAATTCACAGAGATCGCCCCCTACTTCATGATGACTGATCGACTGAACCGCTGCCTGGAATTCACGATCCCATTCACGTTCCAGGGCCAGTTCGACAGGAAACGATTCAGAAATCACCTTCAACTCTTTCTTGAGTCGTAGCTGATTCTGACTCTCTTTGAGTAATACAGCCCGTTCCAGAATGGTACTGACCTGGGCACCAATTGATTTCAAAATGTGGACATCGCGTTCATTGAGATGGCGGGCCCGTCGATCGAAGGCCCACAGTGTCCCAAAGGGGCCCGTCTCAGACTGCACCGACACACAGACGCCCGTCAGACATCCTTCGGGCAACCAGGAAGCCAGTTCCGGATTCTCGTGCCGATTCACAATCAGAGCATCGTTAGAAAACGCTTCCAGATCAGGAGGAGATTCTTTCAGTTTGCGACGATGAAACGGTATTTCAAATGTATGCAGACAATACTGGACGCGGAGTGAGAGTTGATTCGATTCCGAATTCAACAGGAAAAATCCGGCAGCCCGAAATCCCGTCAGTTGCAGAGCTGCTTCCAGCAGTTTCTGAAGTGCGTCCTGCAGTCCCTCCTGGCGGGTAACCGAGAGGCCGACATCCATCAGTGTAGTGACTTCGCGGTTTTTGAGCTCAAGTGAGGAACCCATGGTTTCAATCTTGGAGATTAATCCGCCTACCAGTTCAGCCAGCTTGATTGCCGTCACAAACATGTGATCATTGGCAGTCTCATAAGGCAGCGTCAGATAAAGGTATCCCAGGGTCCGCTTGCCGTCTTCAATCGATTCATACCAGCAGTATTTCGCGTTCTGGCAGAGTTCCGCTTCCAGAGATTTGCGTTCTCCCGGCTTGGCGGGCGTAAAATGCAACGGCCAGCCGGTGATCTCCGTAAACTGGTCACACAGACCATGTATCCAATCCAGAGGTTGCGCGGTGAGTACCTGTTCCATTAAACCTGATCCAAGACGACGAAACTAAGATGAGTCGTTTGAGCACGGAATGCTCCTTCGTCTTGTATCGACCGCTGATCCCCCCAGTCCTTGATGCCTGTCTGACTGTAACGGTTACAGCGGTCAAGTACGCTGAATTCACTTCAGAATCAGGAAATCCCCACGTTCGATTGAACTTGAGTCGAGCAAATTCCTGTTAGCGGTAGCGTTCGATGATTGCACATCCGCAGGAGTCGCTCCAGACGTTAACGGAAGTACGACACATGTCCAGTACGCGGTCGACAGCGATAATCACACCTTGAGCTTCCAGTGGTAGCCCCACCGCCTGCAGCACAATCGCCATCATTACCAGGCCGGCGTGGGGAATCCCGGCAGCACCGATACTTGCCAGTAACGCGGTAATCGCTACCAGGATCTGCTGCTGGACTGGTAACACCTCCCCCGAATAAGCCTGTGCGATAAAGAGGACTGCTACCGCTTCATAAAGTGCAGTTCCATCCATATTAATCGTTGCCCCCAGAGGCAGCACAAAGGAACTTACCTCATTCGAGACTCCCGCATTTTCTTCGACACAACTGATCGTCAGTGGCAGTGTTCCGTTTGAAGAAGCTGTCGAGAAGGCGGTCATCAACGCCGGGCCCATTGCCCGGGCAAATTCCAGGGGAGAACGCCGCGCTACAAATTTCAGCAGACAGGGCAAGATAACAGCCGCGTGTATCAATAGAGCCAAAAGTACTGCAACCATGTACCAGCTGAGTGTCTTGAAAATTTCGATTCCTTGTGAGGAGACGGCGTAGATCATGAAAGCCAGCACACCAATCGGAGCCAGACTGATAATGAACATGGTCATCCGCATCATGACTTCAAAGCCAGCCTGAAAAATGTCAGTCAGCACTTTCGCATGTTTTCCCCCCACCAGAATGATGAAGATCCCGGACAGGATGCTGAACGAAATAATCGAAAGGAACTCCCCTTCTCCCAAAGAGTGGATAATATTGGTGGGAATCAATCGATCGACCATATCGATGAAGATAGAACTGATCGATTCCTGCCCTGAAGACAACGAGCCACTGCCACCAGGCAATTCAGCGCCGATACCAGGGCGTATCAGATTCACCACAAATATTCCGGTAAATATTGCCAGCAGACTGGTGGAGAGATAATACAACAGCGTCTTGGAAAACATGGCACCAAAACGGGTGGCATTCCCCAAACTGGCAATTCCGGTGATCAGTGAAGTCACAATCAGGGGAATGGTTACCATCTTTAGCAGACGCAAGAACAGATCGCCAATCCATTTGGAAATCGACATCACCTTTTGACTGATTGTATTCCCGAAGAGTTCGAATTCCGTCTTCCACTGCGGATACTTCTCGACCAGTTCCTCTCCGTTCGCTGCAGAATAGGTAGTGACCGTAACTTTTTTATCGACGGTACGGGTATAAGTCAGATGAACTTCACGTGCTGAGTCGACAATATGAATCATTCGTCCTTTGACTTCAAATGTCTCGGACTTCTCCAGATCGCCTGCCACAAACTGTTTTTTGAGCTCGGGATAACGTTTCAATAACGCTTCCTTGTTGGAGAACTCCAGAGTTTGCGGATCCTGTTTGGCTTCCTGCTGCACCACCTTGTAGCCGGCATTCTGCGGACTGATCGTCAGCGTGAGACCGGCCAGCGGTTCTTCCCCGGGATTGAATAGAAACCCCAAAACGGTTCCGAGGATTAAGGCGATCAGAATCTGATAATGCAGTGGCAGGCTCTTCATGAAACACCAACTTCCCTATTTCACGTTACGATGACTCACCAGACCACGTTCAGATTTTTAAGACCGCACAACAGAGCGATCAACATCGAACCGACCATGACCAGAGGCTCTCAAAATATCCTCTGGCTGGTCCGGAAACATCTGATTCAGTGGTTTTCACACCGATTTTTTGTCAGGTTTAGCTGCGAGCGCAATCGCAGTCGAATGGCAGCCAGGCCCCGTTTTCCTTGCTGCTGGCCACAGACTGCTCAATAAAGAACATTCCTTCTACCCCATCATAAACGTTGGGATAGATCGTATTTTTTGGTTCGAATGATTCGCCCGTAATCCGACTGATCATGGCGTCAAAGGCGGACCGATAAATGTTGGCAAACGCTTCGAAGAAAGCTTCCGGGTGTCCTGCCGGCAGACGGCAGGCAGCTGCTCCGCTTTCGTTCATGAACGGAGCATTGGGATCACGAGTGTAAATCGCGTGTGGTTGACCGTTACGACGGACGATCATCTGATTAGGCTCTTCCTGTCGCCAGGACAGTGCTCCTTTGGTGCCGTCAATTTCAATGAACAGATCATTTTCGCGACCATGCGAAATCTGGCTGGCGGTAACGGTTCCCAGGGCCCCGTTCTGGAACCGGATCACAGCATGACCATAATCATCCAGCTGACGACCGGGGGCAAAAATCTTGAGGTTACAGGAAATTTCAGCCGGTAAAAGTCCGGTCATGTAGCGTCCCAGGTTATAGGCATGAGTCGCGATATCACCAAAGGCACCAGCAGCCCCGGATTTTGTAGGGTCAGTTCGCCAGGCAGCCTGTTTCTGATCTTCTTCCTCAATGCGTTTCCGCAACCAGCCCTGAATGTAATTCGAACGAACGGCCTGAATTTCACCAAATTCTCCGTTCAGTATCATTTCCCGAGCCATCCGAACCAACGGGTATCCGGTGTAATTATGACTGACGGCAAAGACCACCCCCGACTTTTCTACCAGGCCTTTCAGTTCTTCTGCCTGGGCCAGGTCAAAGGTCATTGGCTTATCGCAAATCACATTGAAACCCGCCTCCACAGCTGCCTTAGCAATGGGGAAATGTGTAAAGTTCGGTGTGGCGATACTGATGAAATCAATCCGCTGATCTTCGGGTAAAGCGGACTCTTTCTCAATCAGTTCTTCAATTGAGCCATAAGCCCGTTCGGGAGGAATGTCATAAGCAGGCGCCGATGCTTTCGCTTTCTCCGGATTGGAGGACAAGGCCCCCGCTACCAGCTCGGCCCGGTTATCCAGACAGGCAGCAATGGAATGCACACGGCCGATAAACGAACCCTGGCCCCCGCCAACAAGTGCCATTCGTAATTTACGATTGAGTTGACCGTTCATTGTTTCCATTGAAGCATTCCTCCCCTTGTTGATTCATTCAGACTCGTGCTGTGAGACGAGTTAGAGTTGAGCTGCGAAATGTTGAATCCCACCAGTCGAACTGACCAGCTACGTACAAAGCAGCATACTTTTGACGGTTCGGAATTACAACCAAAGTGATTTTCAGGGCGTATTTTCAAGCCAGACCCCGTAAATTCACATCCCGTTTCCATCTCAGCTTTCACAGCAATCATGTCTGGCAGAATGCGGGACTCTTGGATACAATTTTAGATAACTGTATTTAGTTCAGACCAGAACAGTCGGTACACCGAATAATCTGGTACCTGTTTTTGCATTTAATGAGGGACTCGTGCGTCGGGCTGCACCGGAATCCCGAGTTCAAACACACATGGGGAGGCAATTGTGGTTAAGAAACAATACGGGGAACGTCGCTTTCTGTGGCTGACGGTTGGAGTTATCTGTGGCCTGTGCATGTCCTATTTCTGGCCGCATGAGCCAGCCATGGCCGTCGCGACTGACCGGGATGGGGATCGCTTTGCAATTACAACAGTCCCCACACGCAACGGTAACGCGGAAGGCGTATTCGTCCTCGACTTCCTCACCGGACGTCTGCAGGGAGCAGTTTTGAACTCTCGCTCTGGAAAGTTCACTCACGCTTACTTCCGGAATCTGGCCGCTGACTTCAACGTCGATCCGACAGCAAAACCACATTATGTGATTGTTTCCGGGGACGTGAATTTACCCGCCCAGGGACGCGCCCAGTTCGCCGACGGCGGACTGTATGTTGCAGAAATGTCCTCCGGGATGGTGATCTGCTACGCTTTCTCGTTCGTGTTCAACAATGCCCCTTCTGCGCCGCAGCAGTTGCTGCCGATGGACCGGTTCCAGTTCCGTCAGGCACAGTAAGCTGAACAACGACGCAATCAGAATACAACGAGAGCCTTTCATCGGCTCTCGTTTTTTTATGCGCGTCACATGCTCAGAAGCCTGTAAGGAGCTACTCTCGTTCGCAGACCAGAGCCCGAGATTTGCCATCCAGACGGGCAATCACCAGAACACCTGCCCCTTTGCCTTTAAGTGACAACTTACGGCGGAGTGCTTCGATGGGAACAGGAATTCGACGGCATTTAATTTCCAGCTGCCCAAAGTCGGCCGAGCGAAAATATTTTTTCAGGTCGCGATCCTGATTCGACAACTCATCCAGAATCCGGAAGCGTCTGAAAAAGGGAGAGTCTACTGGTTCAGATGACGTGAGATATTCTTCTTCCGCATCAAGACGGTTTAAATCACATTCCGCCGCTGCCACATCCAGGAGCCCGGAGCGGACGACTGCCGGATCGGGATCATACAGATATCCCTCCGGTGGAGTGACGCTGCAAAACGCGTCCATCGGATGACCGGCGATACTGGTAACTTCACCTGATTTTGAAATCGCGGTGGCTCGAAATTCCGATTCTCCTGCCAGACTGCCGAACCAGACGGTTGCTTCTTTACACTCACCGTTCAGGCTGATCAGTTCGGTCTCGCTCCCGGGAAATTTTCCCGCAAAATTACTGGCCGGGCTGAGCTTGATGGCCCCGCCGGCAAATTCCTGGATCAGCCCCAGCAATGTTTCCAGATCGGGTCGATAATCTTCAATGCGAATCACTTTACCGCCGGAGTGGGGTCTACGATCCGGATCGATATGCAGCAGCCCCTCCCGATCTTTCACCTCTTCCAGAGGCTGATTGATCACAGTCACCCGGTCCGCTACCTCATAAACTTCACTGTTCCAGCGGGCGAACTGGCATAATACCGGTTCCAGATCAACGCCCGTTACCCGTGCATGTTGCGCCAGGGCGACCAGATCGCCCCCCATGCCACAACAGAAATCATATACAGAACCGGAAAACCGCGCTGCTTTGTAATGCGAAACCGCTTCAGGCGTGGCCTGCTCCAGGCTCTTTCTGTCGAACCACATCTGATCCGCGCGAGAGAACTTGGCCCGCCCGCGCAACCGCAGTTCTGCCAGCGTCAGAGCGGCACGCACAACATCTTCGGGATACTGTTCGCGCAGTTGTTTCTGTAACTGAAATTCGGTCCCGGAGTGGGAGGCGATCAGCTCAAAGATTTCCGGGGACTGCTGTAACTGCCTGAAACATTCAAGCTCAGAGTGGGACTCGCTGGACATGGAACTCGTTAACGACTTTCTGCCGCTGCTGAAGGTTGAAGCAAACTGGAAACAGCCTGTGTCAACCGGTGGGAGATCTGCTCCAGCCGGTCCGCGTCCAGATCACATTCGATATACCGCACGGAGTCCTGAACGACTGCCAGACCAATAGAAGCGGGTCTGGCACCCAGTAGCTGTTCTACGGCCAGTGTATAGACTCCTAATTGGAATTCATACTCTGCGATCAGCTGTTCTGCACTCATTCGTGCCATTCGGGAACCGGTTTTATAGTCAAACAGCATCCAGTCCCCAGACTCGGTTTGAACGAGCGCGTCAATGCTACCTGTGACTGTCACCGCCTGATCGCTATCCGCCTCAGCTCCGGGGGGCCAGTGCAACAGAAAATCGAGTTCCCGATAATGCACCCGCGTCTGTTTCAGAGTCTGACATAACTCTGAGGCATACCAGGCGGATATCTGGCGTTCTACCAGTGGTTGCAGTTTCTCACGTACCTGAGGTGGTTGTTCTGCGAGGACGGCAGCAACGATCTGCGGTGCCTGTTCGGGCTTCTCCGGCTCCAGCCGTTCGATGACCGCGTGTGTGATTGTTCCCAGTTGCGTCGCCTCGTCCGCCGACAGCACCTCGTTTAACGGCACCAGGTCCACTTCCGGTTCCAGCAGGTGTTGCAGTTCGGCGTCAATCACTTCCAGTTGAGAAACACTCACATGCGACAGTGCCCCCGGTCGTGGAGCAATCGCGCCATAAGACTCCGGAAATGGTTCGGGAGCCCCCTGCTCCAGCGCGGCGACGAACTGACTGGGTTTCAATTCTCGCTGTTTCTTCTCCGGTCGCGTGAGCGGCTGAGGCATCTCATGATGAACACGTATCGCGGGAATCTGGTCGGGTGCAACATCCCCCAGCGTCAGTTTACCCAGATAGGGATCGATAGCGGGGGCGCCTGTGGTGAGATCAAAATGCCGGGCCAGCAGCTTCATCCAGGGTGATTCAATTTTGCGATCATACGGTAAGCCTGCAGACAGAATCAGATAATCTGCAGCCCGGGTTACAGCAACGTAGAGCAGACGCACGGTCTCTTCCTCATCGGCCCGCTGTTCCAGTCCCCGGTGCATTTTAAAGGCAAAATTGTCGGGAGTCGTTCCCCGTTCGGCGGGCAGGTTGAGCAAGCCTCCCCATTCCGGATGCAGAAAGGGAGCGGTTCCTCCCGGTGCGGGTTTACGGTCCATGTCAGCCAGAATCACTACGGGGAATTCCAGACCTTTTGACTGGTGGATCGTCATCAGGCGGACGACGTCACTGGTTTCAGGTAATGTCGCCGCCAGTTCTTCTTTGCTCTCTTCCAGAATGGAATCACGAATTCGCTGCACGAAATCTTTCAGCGTAAACAGGCCGGTCCCTTCAAAATTACGAGCCAGCTCAATCAGCTTCCTCAGGTTAGCCAGCTTGCGGTCTCCCAGAAACTCGTTCATCAAAGCAGCATCGTAGCCGGTTCGCTCCAGGGCCAGATTCAACAGTTCCACCAGTGAGAGACGATCTTTTTTTGCTCTCAGTTCCTGTAGCACGCTTTGGGCATAACGCACCTGGCGGTGCTGCTCAGGCCGGAGCTCTTCGGGCGGCTCAACCTGCATCGCACGAGTCAGACTGTCTGCGTTTCTTACAATTGTATACAGCGTATCATCAGACAGACTGAAGAAAGGAGAGCGTAAAACGCCCAGGAGACTCAGTTCATCATCGGCGTTATCCAGGTACTGGCACAGATTACTCAGATCGTAGATTTCCTGCTGCGCGTAAAACGCGCGTCCGCCAACCAGGTAATAGTCCAGATCCTGCTGCTGAAACGCTTTCTCATACAGGGCCACATTCGACAGAGCCCGAAACAGAATACAGATATCCCCTGGTTCCACGCGTCTCAGTTCGCGCTGGCCCGTCTGACGATTTTTAGCCCAGATCCGCGGAGTCTCGTCTTCCAGCAGCTGGCGTACCCGGGCTGCGATCCAGTCGGCTTCCGTCTCGCGGAGCGCCTCGGCCCCCTTGATCTCCGGATCGTCGGGAGCAGCGAACAGAAATTCGATCGCCGGCGTTGGAGAGTGCTGTTCCCCGTCAAAGGGAGTCAACGGCTCATAATACTGCTCCATTGCAGAGGCAAACAGGCAGTTGGTGAAATTCAAAATGGCAGGTTGACTGCGGAAATTGACGCTGAGCGGCAGGCGTCCCTGCTCTGGAATCTCCTGACGCAGCTGATGAAAGACTTCGGGATCCGCGCGTCTGAAACGGTAAATCGACTGCTTCGCATCCCCCACCAGGAAGAGCTTGCCTGTGAGCAGTTCTTTTCCACACAAGGCACGCACGATTTCGCTCTGAACCGGATCTGTATCCTGAAATTCATCGACCATCAGGAACTCAATTCCCGCAGCCGCCCTCTGCTTTGCCTGTGGATCGCGCCGAAACAGGTCGCGGGTCTGCAGCAGCAGGTCGTCAAAGTCCAGCAGACCTTTTTCTGCTTTACTCTCCTGGTATCGACCGGCAACGAACTCTGTGACTCTTAAGACTCGCAGACTATATTCAGCCGCCTGTAAAAAGGCAGCCGGATCGGGTGAGAGAATTTCATAAACCTTCGTGAGCGATTTCCTGAGCTCAGTGAATCCATCTTTTATCTGCTCATAAACCTCCAGGTCGTCCCAGTCTTTCTTCGTCCCTGCGCCCTGTACTTTGGCGTGCTCAATCAAAGTACCCAGCAGCACAGCACGGTTGTGCTCTGCTCCTTCCAGTAATTCGGGAAGTCGCGCTGTGAGGACCTGAAACCGGTCCCGCATTTTCTTATTCACAGGATCCTGGGCTGACATCAGTCTGAGCAAAAACCGGGTGCTTTCCGCATTCGCGATTTCCGCCAGTTGCATGGGAATATAAGAATCGACCCAGAATTTTCGCATGCGGCCTGCCAGCTGTTCCTCTGACAGACCTGAAAACTGTTCGAATTCAATCCGAAACTGCTGAGGCACCAGGGAGATGAACAGTTCATAAGTTCGTTCCAGTCCATAGCGGTAAACCAGTTCCAGGCAGTCTTCGTCTTCCTCCTGTAACAGATCGTGAATCGCTTCGCGGACCACCTTGCGTAAAAAGGCGTCACTGGTTCCCTGTTCCAGGAGCCCGAAGTGGGGATCGAGACGGGCGCTGACAGCGTGTGTCCGCAGGATCGATGTACAGAAAGAGTGAATCGTGCTGATCCGCGCAGAGTCCAGCCCCCTGATGACGGTCTGCCAGTGTCCGACTTCTTCCGTGGGACAACTGCGGAGTTGCTCCAGACAGGTTTCACGAACCCGATCCCGCATCTCACGGGCCGCCCGTTCGGTGAAGGTAATTGCGACGATATGGCTCAATCGATCGGGAGGACTGCCGGGCTCGATTAACTTGAGAAACCGCTGTGTCAGAACAAACGTCTTACCGCAACCGGCTCCCGCAGAGAGCGCAATCGAGACATCACGCGGATAGATTGCTGCTGCCTGCTGCTCGGTGTAGGTGGGTTGTTGCGACATGATCTGGATCAGGCTTCCTCTGTTGAATCGGACTCGTCATCGGGTCCCGGGACGTGAAGCAGGTCAATCTCCTTACCGAGACTCTCACGATAGCTTTCCACCTGCGAAATCCGACAAACCGACTGAAACGTCGGATCCAGGTGCGCCACCCCGGGATCAACCTGCACAGGAAAGATCCCCTGCCGAATCAGGTCTGCCAGATGTGGAACCAGACCATCCAGGGTGGTTTCCAGAAGTTCCAGGTCTTCACCGGACAGAGGGTCGATCTGCTTTCTACGATACGAATGCAGGGGCATCACGAATCCGGTCTCCTGGATCTTCCAGTATCCCAGGTGGAACGGTTCGGCATCTGCGTCGATCATTTCCAGCCGCCGTGCTGCAATAAGATACAAGGCCAGCTGCAGTTTTTTCCCGGAACGGATCTCCTTCGCCGAGGGTACCGACCGCCCCGTTTTGTAATCGATGATGTTGAAGTATTTCTGTCCCTTGATACTGCCCACATCGATCCGGTCGATCTGACCACGAATGCGGGTTTCTCTCGCGCCTTCGCCGAGCGTCAAGTATTGATATCGCCGTTGATTTGGATCGGGTTCTCCGGGTACCTCACCAAAAGGAACCTCCCTGCCGACCACGGCCGGAACACGATCCCAGAGTTCTTCAAACAGGCGGGCATAGGACTCAGACTGCTCGGCAAAAAAACTGCCCCAGTCTTCCAGGATCTGTTTCTCGATTCTGGTTAACACCTGCTGCAGCCGAGTTCCCACAAAATTCTCGGAGATCCGCTGCTCCAGCAGTTCATGGAATAGTTGCTCGACCTGCTCGGCCGAGTACAACTGGTCGCGTCCCCCCTGCTCCTGCAGTTGCTCAATCAGCCTGGTCAGAATGCTGTGTACGTGAATCCCGCGTTCCAGATAGTTGGTCCGCAACTCGGGCGGCTCGGGGACTTCAATGCCCAGCACACTCTGGGCAAAGAACTGGTAAGGACAGGCCAGGTACAGTTCGAGCTGGGTGGTGCTGAATTCATATTCCGTGGGGAAACGTGCATGAATGGCCCGTCGACTGGCGGGGGATGTCAGCATGCCTTCATATTCCGAAAAGCCTGGCTGCTCGAACCGCGCCACTGCCATTTCGGTGGCTGCGAGAATATTCCGGATCGTTGCCTGTAATTCCGGATCCTGGACCGCATTCAGAAAGACACCCGGCCGGTTGTGTTTCAGCTGATCAATGGCCAGGACTCTCAAATCGCGACGGGAGAGGGTCTGCTCGGGACGTGGTAGCGGGTTGAGTTCCCCCGCCTGTTGTACCTGCAGAGTTTGAGGATCAAACAGATCAATCAGAGTGGTCAGATAGGGACTGGGAAACAGCGGTTGCCCCGTGGCACTGATTGCTGGATAACTGAGAATCAGCTTCCGGGTGAACCGCGTCATCACCTCGTAGAAGAGCAGCATTTCTTCCTGCTGCTGGTTCGCATGCAGCTTGAGTGAAAGCCCCTGCTGGTTCAATTCACCTCGGTCTTTTTCACCGTACAGGCAGTCTTCGCGATGTCCCCGCGGGAAACTGGCTTCGCTCAAGCCGCCTACCAGTAAATAGGGGATGTTTAAGTTTCTCAGCTGTGATGCATCGAGTACTTTAACCCGGCCCGCTTCCTCTGGCTGTAGAGAAATCGTCTGTTGTTCGAGCAGGTCCAGCAGCAGGCTGCGAAATCCGGACAGGTCCAGAGGCTGAGCTTCTTTCTGATGGAACTGTTCTATCCGTTCGACCTCAGCGACCGCATGAAACAGTAACTGCTGAAATCGTTCCCAGACCTGCTTGTCACGTTTTGCCAACGGATCATTTTCCGGGTCGGCGTCGGCCCAGGTTGCTGGTAGACCAAATTCATTGGCGATGGAAATCAGGATCTCGATCCAGGTGACAAACAGTTCCCGACCTTCCAGCCGCTGAGTTTCCCTTTGAAGTCTTTGAGTCAGCTTCAAAGCCGTATTCAGTTCGCGGGCGGCAGCCTTTCGCTTGGGACGGTCAGGAAAACGGGCACTGAGCTCCGCCGCTTTGCGACTTTCGTTTTCCAGAGCATGGATTAAATCCACTTTACCCGAGTCAATTTTGAGCTGCCTCAGCACACGGGACAACGCACGAACTGCGGCTCCCCCCTGATACTCAGGCCATTGAGGAGCAAAGTAACTCGAATCCAGGACTGACATCAGGCTGTCAAACGACCAGTTTTCAATTTCGAGTTGCAGGAAGGCAAAGATGGTCCGCACGATGGGAAAACGGGAGAACGCCTGCTCCTGTCCGACAAAATAGGGAATCCCTGCCGCGTCCAGGGTTTCGTCGATCAGGTCACCATATTCCAGTGTAGAGCGGAACGCGAGCGTGATCTCTTCTGGCAACACTCCCTGTCTCAACAGCCCTTTGATTTCCCCGGCCAGCACCTCCAGTTCATTTCGCTGACCGGCGACCGCAAGCACTTTGAGTTGCCCCGTTTCCTGAAAGGGAACGATCTCTCGCGGATTCGCAAACAGTTGCTGACTGATCTGATTTCGGGCGTTTCCTGCTTCGGGCTGGTCAAAAGAAACGACACTGATCCGGCCCGGCAAACGTTCTTCCAGAATCCGACGGGCGGTCACCGATTTAGCGAACAGGTCGCCTCGCCGCGATTCCTGTTCCAGGGGAAGCGAAATACAGAGCTTTTCTGTGCGCGTCGCCAACACTTCCAGAATCTCGTACTGTGTATGCGTGAAATCGGCAAAGCCGTCCAGGACGATCAGATCGAATTCGCCAAACGGGCCCCACATTCCGTCCTGCAACGCGGTGCGTGCAGACCAGAAACGCCCTTCCGAATCGTAACGCCGCATTTCGTGCAACGCGATCTGGTACCGGTTGTAAATCTGGGCGAGTTCCCGGTCTTTCTGCTGGGAATCGGATCCGATGCGGTCACAGGCTGTCGAGAATTCCTCCGGCCAGATTTCTTCCCGTTTCAGTTCTGAAATAAAACTCGAAATCAGATCCAGAAATCCGGATGAACCTGCAATCGAACTGAAATAATGAATCTGTCCAGCGGCGATCAGGTCATCCACGATGCTCCGCAACAGATACCGCTTGGAGATCTCGGGCAGCGTCTGTACCGGTTCGTCCAGCGACTTCAGTATGGTTTCGGCAAAAGCCTCAAACGTATAAACATTCGGAGCAAAACAGATGGGGAGTTGTGGTCCCGGCAGACGGTCAAGCACCTGCCGACGGGAACGTATTGTGGGGGAAAGCCAGAGCGTGGCCCCGGGACGCTGACGTTCCAGCCCTGCCTGCAGTGCACGCCGGTACTCATCCAGCAAATGGTCTGTTTTGCCGGAACCAGCGGTTCCTGTCAGGATTTGTACTTCGGGTTGCATCGGAGTTGCCTGGTGGAATCAAGCTTTCATTTCACAGAGATTTCCCCTGCAATGTATCCTGCTGAACTCCAGAATTCAATTTCAGTCGGTTTTCCCGCGGAATAAGGTTTTCAGGGCAATGTATCCAGAGCAAATCTTGCCACTGGTTTCCAGATCGCCTACACTAATAGAGAAGCGAATAAAGATCCACCGCGTTACGACACCCGACAAAACACATTCCCCATTCCTGAAATCTTTTTTCTGCCCGGTTTGAGTTGTGTTCTGTAATTCTCATAAGGAATCGTCCATGCCAAAATTCCGCTTGATCAGTTTGTGCCTCTTACTTGCTCTGATGGTCTCGTCCCCTCTTCAGTCCCTCTCATACGCAGATGAGAAAGAGAAGGAAAAAGACGAAGATTACTACCAGATGATGAAGCTGTTTGCAGACACTTACGAGCAGATTGAACGAAATTATGTGAAAGACATCGACCGCCGGGTGCTCCTCGAAGCGGCCATTAGAGGCATGGTTCAGGAACTGGATCAGTACTCCAGCTACATCAGCCCCGATGACCTCTCCCGCTTCAATCAGGTGGTCGAACAGGAGTTCGGCGGGATCGGCATCCAGGTGCACATAGACGATCAGAACAACCGACTGACCGTGATGACTCCGCTGCCTGGCACCCCCGCTTACAAAGCCGGAATTCGGGCCGGCGACATCATCGATTCGATTGAAGGCAAGTCCACCAAGGGTTTCACACTTTCCCAGGCGATCAAAATTCTCAAAGGTCGCGAAGGGGAAAAGGTGAAGATGTCCGTAATTCATAAAGGCACCGATAAAGTGATTCCCGTGACGGTGGAACGGGAAATCATTCATGTCGCTACGGTCCTGGGGGATACCTACAAAGACGATGACTCCTGGGATTACATGTACGACAAGAGTGCCAAGATTGGTTACATCCGACTGACTCACTTCAGCCGTCACAGTGCAGAAGAACTGCGGTCTGCCATCGAAGATCTGCGCAAGCAGGGCATGAAAGGACTGATCCTCGACCTGCGTTTCAATCCAGGCGGTCTGCTTTCGCAGGCGACTGAAATCTCGGACATGTTCATTGAATCCGGTAAAATTGTCAGTACGGAAGGCCGGAACAGCCGGAACCGGAAATGGGAAGCCACCTCTAAGGGAACTTTCAAAGACTTTCCGATGGCGATTCTGGTGAATCGCTATTCTGCTTCAGCCAGTGAAATCGTTTCGGCCTGTCTGCAGGACCACAAACGTGCTGTGATCATTGGTGAGCGTACCTGGGGTAAAGGCAGCGTTCAGAACGTCATCGAACTTGAAGAGGGCGACAGTGCTCTGAAATTGACTACCGCCAGCTACCATCGTCCCAGTGGGAAAAACATTCACCGTTTTCCAGGTGCCAAAGACACCGATGTCTGGGGAGTGACTCCGGATGAAGGTTATCGCCTGCGACTGACCGATGATGAGCTCGAAGCGCTGGGTGAATACCGCCGCAAACGGGATATTCTGGATCACACTGCTAAACTGGATACCGAATTCAAAGACAAGCAGCTGGACCTGGCGATGGACTACATCAAGGAACAGCTGAGCGGTAAAAATAAACCAGCTGACAAGGAAGCCGACAAAAAGGCTGAAAAGAAACCAGAAGCCAAAGAAGAGAAGCCGGCCAAAAAAGCAGCTGCTGCTCCCGGGCCGGCAGGAAATACGCTGGTCATCCGGACCACCTGATCTCCTCTGACGGCATTCTGACAGAGTTACACTGACACAGCGGAAAGCGACTCGTGGAGCCCGTTATCTCCAACAGTCGCTTTCTTTTTTTCATAATCCGAGCCTCCATGAGCCCCACTGACGAATATCTTCTGGCAATCGAATCTTCATGCGATGAGACTGCAGCTGCTGTCATTACCCGCGACATGCGGATTCTCTCTAATGTCGTTTCCTCGCAAACCGATCTCCATGAAAAGTTTGGGGGCGTAGTACCGGAAATTGCCTCTCGAGCGCATCTGGAACGAATTCTTCCTGTGATCGATGATGCTCTGAAGCAGGCCGGCGATGATGCTCTGAAGCAGGCCGGCATCGAACTGCAGCAGTTAACCGCGATTGCAGTCGCGACCGAACCGGGGCTCGTCGGCTCTCTGCTGATTGGCCTGACGGCAGCCAAAACGCTGGCTATGACACTCGATTTACCCCTGATTGCCGTGAATCATATTGAAGGGCATCTCTTTGCCTGCCAGATGCAGGAAGACCGCCCCCTGTTCCCAGCGATCGGCCTGGTGGTCAGCGGTGGACACACCAATCTGTATCACTGCTCGGAAACATTCGAATTTGATCTGATTGGCGCCACCATCGACGATGCCGCTGGTGAGGCGTTCGATAAAGTGGCAAAAATTCTGGGGCTTTCTTACCCGGGTGGTCCGTCAATTCAGAACGCAGCCAAGCAGGGTGACCCTCGCGCGTTCAAATTTCCTCGCACGTTTCTCAAAGACCCGGAACTGCGTTTCAGCTTCAGCGGTTTAAAAACGGCGGTGCTGTATGCGGCACAGGGAAATCCAGGAGCGAAACAGCAGCCACCACCGCTGGATGAACAACGAATTGCCGATCTGGCTGCCAGCTTTCAGGAAACCGTGGTTGATGTGCTGGTCGGAAAATGTCGGCAGGCGATCGAAGGCTACAACTATTCTACACTCTGTGTAGGAGGGGGAGTTGCTGCTAATTACCTCCTGCGTGAGAGGCTGGCAGAAATGACACAGCAGGCAGGAATCCACCTCAGTGTAGCTCCCACCGATTTATGCACCGACAATGCCGCCATGGCTGCGATCGCCTGGCATCACCTTGATCAGGGGCGCATTGCAGATCTTGACCTGGATGTCACACCGGGACTGGTTCGTTAAATCGCTCTGACAACATATTCAAGGTTGCAGAAAACTGAATGTGAAAATATCGGTAACATTCGTGAACTGTGGCGATACGGAAAGCCTGACGTAGCGTCTGTCTGGTGAAACAACGGCAGATCCCGTCAAGCTGATTCCTTCGGGCACGACACGAATCACGGGCTGATAGGCAACTCCGCCCACATTCTGCACTCCCGTTACCAGAGGGACCTGTCGTCCCGTCGAGATGCCTGCCTGGCGAGATACTCGAAAGCTCTGCAAGGATTCCCGACTTCCATTGATGGCTGGTCGAGACGAAATAAACCGCCCGGAGGCAGGCTGCAGGCTGCTGTTTTTCTGGGAGTTCTGAGGCACTTCGGATTTCCGATTCCGACGTCCCTTCTCCAGGTCGATGCGAATGATTCGATCTTCCCGCGTCAGGGGAACAATCATCGTTTGGATGACGGGATGGTCCGAACCCTGGTAGCGGGTTACCTTTAGCCTGGCCCGCTGACCGACAATATCGCCGGAGACATAACGCACGCGTACGACATAGGTTCCTGGAAATCCATGTGCACATAGATAGTCTTCGTGGCAATTTTCCTGCTTGGGACCATAGCCATCATTCAGGAGCACGCCTCCACCTGCCGTCAAAGGTGACTCAAACGAGCAGACAGTGCCCCGAGGCTCTTCCACAATCAGGTCCAGATCACCATCTCCATTCCAGGTAAGTTCCAGCTTAAGGTCTCTCTGCAGAGCCTTTCTACGGGATACCTGAACCCGTTCTGCCTCTGCATTGCGACCGGCCTGCTTTAACGACTGCTCCAGATTAGCCAGCGCATTCAAGGCTTTTTCATGCCACTGTTCGTAATCCTTAATCCAGACATGTGTCAGGATTCCTGAAGCTGCCCAGAGAATGCCTTCTGGATCCTTGAGCTTCTCAGCCAGACGTAATCCCATGATGTAAGGCTCGGGGCGATCGGGCTGTAAATTTGCGGCCTGCTGGTACAGCTTGAGTGCCTGCTGATCGGCTTTGAAGCGAGTCAGATAGGCAGCGGAATAGACCATGCTGGGGACGTCAGCGGCAGAAAAATCGATGCGGGAAAGCAGAACCCGTTCGATCTCAGGTTGAGGTCTCCCGACAATCTCCATTGTCAGTGCGAGGACATCGTACATCCAGGGTTGTGACTGATTATGAATCAACGCGGCATTGATGGCTGCGATCACATGCTCGTGTTTACCTGACTGATGCAGGTTGAAGATGAGGTCATTGACCAGTTCCGGCTTCGGTTTTCGCTTGGAAAAATAATCGTTCCAGAACTGCGCGGGGTTCTTAATGTCCCCCGTGAGCGGTGACTTAAACTCCTTGCGCGAAGTTGATTCAGTACCAGTAAAAACGGAGCCTTTCCCTGAAGAAGGACTCCGTTTTGTTAACTTGGATTGACAGGGAGGATCAGGCGAGCCCGAATTCCCTGTTACTGCTCCGTTACTGGTTTTTTTTTGAGTTGTTCGATGGTGCTGTTATTGAACTGAAAAGGCTTGTCCTGAACCTGAAACTGTGCCGGTTTGGACTTGGCTTCAGTCTCTCCCAGAATCCCATCCAGAATAGCTTTCATTTCTCCATCCTGAATCGGCTTAATTTCTGGTTTCTGAGGTGTAGCTTTCCCCTGGGGAGCAGCTTTCGCTTTGGCTTTCTGTGGCTGAGCGCTGTTCATCATCAGCATCTCAGGAGCAACATTGAAGAAGCCCTGACCACCACCGCCACCGCCGCCGAAGCCACCTTGACCGCCACCACCAAAGCCACCACCACCGCCAAGTCCACCTTGACCGCCGCCCAGACCGCCCTGCTGGCCACCAAAGCCACCCTGGCTGCTACCGACTGATGATTGCTGTGTCGACACTGAGATCACCAGGTCAGCAACCGGATAAACCCGGGTGCTGTAGATCTCCTCTGCCTTGGCAGTCGTAGTGATTTTCATCACTTCGTCTTCGATGACATAAGTCAGACCGAGGGGCTTCAGAATGATGTTTAAGGCACTCTTCAGTTTGATACCGCTCAGCGAAACGTTGACCGGCTCATCAACCGTCAGACCATCTTCACCCAGGTCATTCGAGTTAATCAGAATGGTGATGTTGTGCAGTTCCGAGAAGTAAGTCATTACTTCCGACAGTGGGATGTCCGGGAAGTTGGCTTCTGTTTCTTTCTGCAGTTCTTCAAAGATACGTTGTTCAGCAGGGCTGTTACGATGCAGGTCGACTGCGGCCCATTTCTTACGACGCTCTGTCAGGCTGGTCCAGACCGGAGCGGACGGCCAGCGAATCGGAGGTTCATCCGGAAACGGAACGTGCGAGAGTTCAACCTGGTACAAGGTTTCCAGGAAGCGGTCAGCTCGCAGCGAACGCATGCGGAAGACTTTATCCAGCTGTCCTGCAGCTTCTGATGTAAACAGGGCTGCTGTTGCAGGACCGTTACCCGGTTCCATATTCACAGCAACACGGGAGACAGCTTCAGCCTCTTCGTAGGCGTCACTGTTACCATGCTTACCGTCCTGAATCAGCGAACGCACGCGGTCGATCAACTGCTCCAGTTTTTCATCTTCCAGCAGAACCTGGTCAACCAGACGTTTCTGCTGTTCCAGCTGAGCAATCTGCTGCTGCTGGCGAATTCTGCGTGTTTCAGCAACTTCCATCTGGCTGCGGACATCGACCATCATGTTATTCAAGCGACGTTCCAGCTGCTGACGGAGATCGATATCAATATCAGAGGTTGATTTCAGGAAATTCAGTGATCGTTTCAGAACTCCCAGAGCACCATCAGGATTATCGGTGGAGATCTGACGTGCCTCTTCGATGGCATTGGAAACCTCGATTTTCATCTGGGCTCCCTTGATCTGACGAAGCTGCTCTACTTTGCTGATGGCGTCATCGATTGGCGGCTGAGGATCTGCTTTCTGCGTCGCTGGTTTAGGAGCGTTACCGGCAGGTTGTTTAGTATCAGCCTGGGCCAGTTGATCGTTCTGGAATTTCTGAGAGAGCTTCAACAGGGAGTCAGCGCGGGAGTTTCCGGGATCGAGCTGCTGCAGCATGTTGCCAAGACGAGCAGCCTGTTCCATGTTTCCACTGCGGATCGCCTGAGTACCGGCGAATTCCAGTTGAGCCATGTTTTCTTCGTGTGAGGTACGGGACAGATTCATCATCCGCTGGCCAGCGTAAGCAACTCCCAGTTCCTGACCTGACTGATAATTCACCCAGGGAACTGCGAGGAAACTGTTGACGGCCTGTGATGCGGGTACGTTGAATTTCCAGATACCTTCGAGCTGACGATTGCTCAATTCAACAGTCAGCTTGCCGTTCATCTCGCCGCGAGCCAGGTAGATGGTCTCACGATCTGAGCGGACAGGCAGAGCACGCGTTGTGTTGAGGTGCAGTTGTTTGTCAGAGACTCGAATTGATTCCGGATAGAATACTGGAGCCTGTACAGTCTGGGCCAGTTCTTTGCCGACGATGGTTGGCAGATCCTGTTTTCCTTCGGCCAGGTCGGTCAGGACAACACCGCCGGTGTAAACGGCCAGCGTGTCCAGCATCTGCAGGTCCTTGCGGGGCCCCACGCCGTAGCTATGTACGGGAATGTGATTGCTTGCAAATTGTTGAGTGAGCTGAGCCATTTCCGGGAGAGAAATCAGACGGGCAGAACTCATGCCATCGCCAATGTAGACGATGGAGCGAGGCTGTTCTTTCTGCAGCCCCTGAAATGCGGTTTTGAGAGCCTGACCAAGATTGGTTGCCCCCAGTGGAGCCCGGGTAACCAACGATTCAACGGCCAGTTTCGCTTCACGGCTTTGAGGACGCACAAATTCACTCACGAAGGGAGTACATTGTACATCCGCTGCATAAATGGCGACAGTCGCGTCGTTCGGAAGCTCGGTCAGAAAGGCTTTCAGTACATCCAGAGCCTGAACACGATGTTCCCCGACCTGACTGGCTGAGGTATCAAACAAAACCGCAATCTGCTCACCAGAATGGCTGGATGCCGGCAGACGATCGGCTTTGATTCGCAGGGCGTAATACTGTTCACCTGCAGTGTTTCGGTAACTGAGGATCTGGCCAATGTTTGAAATTTCCGGAACGGAGTTCTCGGCATACCCCTGTGGAGTACATAGCAGCATCGCAGCGGCTGCCCAAACAAACATTGTGATTCCAAATCTGGATCGCGACATGATTTCTCTCTCCCGAGTAACTTAGGTAAGAATGCTCGAACTTAAGCCAGGATTGACGATTGCCAATTTGCGCATTCTCCTCAACTGTGCATTCTATATACAGTCTCGGACACCATTGAAGGAAATTCCCCCGATTTTCTCTTAATTCTCCAAATTTGATGCGAGTTGAGAAGGCCTCATCGGCATTGACTGAAGTATCCGCGCAATTTGTAGTCCGATTATGGGGAAATTAAGGGTCACAGATCACTTAGCGAACCCGCCGATTTCACCAACCAGTTCTGTTACAACGGGTTTCATCTACTCAATTGTTCAGACTTCAGTCGTAACCTCAGCCCCTGCCATCTCATGCATCAGCGGGATTCTGCTCATCTCCTGCCCGGCAAATGGTCGATCTTTGAGAGAGACCTTGGTTCCTGTCACCCCACATTCCAGGTTACTGTCGCTGGAACACACTAAACATACTGACAGATCAGTATTATCGGGAGGCCTCCCAGCGTCTCCCCGTTCAATCCATGAGCTCCCGCTTCCCCATCAAAACCGCGATCCTGCTGTGCCTTCTTGTATTGATACTGGGCTGGGGAGTCTTACGCAGTACGATCCGCACCTCCGGGGAAACGGACCTCAGTAAGAATGAAGCCAGGCAGGTCAAAGCCCGCAAACCCGTCATCGTAGATCAACTACCTGTCGACTGGGAACAGCCGGTCGAAATTGTGACGTTCCACAACCGTCCGCGGTTTCCTCTCTCGATGCAGCAGGGTGACGACTACCTGCTCATTGTCAACAATCTCCAGTGGGATCCCGGCAAAGCAGAAAAAATCAGGCTGTCAATCGTCAGGGATCCTGCACAGCAGACAGTATCGGGCTCCTACTTCCAGAACACTCCGATGTTCTATGAAAAACAGGCAGACCAGGTTCGCCCTGTAGGCGCAGCACCTCTTTCCAGTGAAACGAACCGGGAAACCGAGAATCAGACCGACAAACCGGCCCCCAAGGATTCACGCTCTTTCTACCTGTTCGTGACAGATGGAGACCTTTCGGACAAAAAACAATATACCCGTGTGTCAGGCAAGCTGATAAAGCACAGTCCGCGCGTAGCCATCTACCTGGATGAGCAGCAGCAGCCAACAGAGCTGGCAGCCGGGCTGATCGATGAAGTCATCAATTTACTGGAAGAACGGGTGCTGGACCATCTGGCGCAACACTGCGGTTCACTGACCGATGTGGACGAGAACGGCCGGTTCACAGTTTTGCTCTCCCCCTGGCTGGGAAAACTTCAGGGAGGCAAAACTTCGATCAATGGCTTCGTCCGCCCCAGCGATTTTCGAGAAAAGGTCGCTGCCCCATTCAGTAATCACTGTGACATGCTGTATCTCAATTCCGCTCTCAAACCAGGTCAGGAACTGTTTGACCTGCTCAGCCACGAAGTCACTCACGCTGTCGTCTCCAGTATTCGCATCAGGCAGGAACAGTACCTGGGACACATGCTGCTGGATGAAGAGGATTGGCTGAATGAGGGCATTGCCCACATTATGGAGCCGGGATTTACTAACCGCGATTACCGCATCAGTGAATTCTATCGCCAGCCGGAAGCATACCCGCTGATTGTACCTGACTATTATCGGGCTCGCCTCTGGCGTAACCATGGCTGCCGAGGTGCAGTAAATCTGTTTCTGAACTGGTGTAATGAACTCGATCCCCGGCAGCGTTTTACCTGGGAATTCACGCATCATCCTCTGACCGGCGTCGACAAAATGGAAGACCTGACAAAGGTCCCGTTTGCGGAACTCTTTCGTCAGTGGTCACTTTCACTGGCCAGCCAGGCACTACAGAGCCGATTCGCCTATGCGGGTCTGTCAGAACACACATCCCCTCTCCATTGTGGACGATTCCTATTGGGAGGCCCTGCCTTACGCACCTGGGATCTCTCCAGCGACGATCAATACTCGTTGAAAATCTCATCCACCGCATCGGCGTTCATACATCTGAGAGCTAACCAGAAACTGGACGTCCCAACAACGATCAGAGTGCGCGGTTTTCCCGGAATGCAGCTGACCCTGGTCAGAATCCCCCGTAGCGTGCCACAGACATCATTGTCTGCAGAACTCGTTACAACTTCTGATTCGGAGCAAAAAGCGACAAATAGCGTCGAGATCAGGCTGTGTTGCCATCACCCGGCACAGTCGGAAGTGGCACTGATTGGTGCAGAGTATGTTGGTTCCGGTCTCTCGAGGTCCGACCGGCGTCCACGTCACTTCAATACAGAGGACCTGCCGGAAACCTTACTGAGCACGACTGCCAGTCAGATTCAGATTTCCAGACAGGAAACCATCGATAACGAATCAGACAATGTCTCTGAATTTCGTTTGAGACTGCCGCTAGCGACAATGAAACGGGACATTACCAGCCAAAATCTACTGGTAAAAGCCGTGGTTCGGACGCAGGCAGGTCAGCAACTGGTTGTACAGACCGAAATCGATCTGCCGGCCTCTTCAGGCTCGCGCCTGGCAGAAGTAAAAACGGCGCCTCTGCAGTGAGCTTCGTCTTTAGAAGCCGGTCGCGTCGTCCTGGGTTTCGCCCGTGTATTTCAGACGGGTGGCGAACAGTTTTTTCAGTCGGGAAACGGGATACATCCGGACAATCTTGTTTTTGTAGGTGATTCTTCCCTGATCGTCACGTCCCAGGTGAGTTGCCACATCCGGTTTCGCCAGACCTGCATACAGACCGGCAAAGGTTTCCGGATCAACGCCATTTCCGGCTTCCAGATCTTCCAGGGCATTCACGCCACCGCAAGAGGTCGCAAACGCATTGAGACCTTTAGTTGCGGTCCGCATAAAGTTTTCCTGCTCCAGGGCAGACTGTGCTTCAACCAGTTGCTTCACACCCCGTTTGATTTTATCTTCGGTTTCCTCGGTGGGAGTTCCTGAGTTCTGCTGGGCATGCAGCGTCGGACTTTGGAAGCTCTGAGAAGCTCCCAGAACATAGCCTGCAGCAAGCAGCAGTAAACCCATCGCGATCTGGCTGAACCTGGACATCAGAGACTCCCCATAAAATCAATTTTTGTTATGATTCGTGTGCTGTTAAGCAGATTTTTAAGCTGTTTAAATAATCTGAAGTCTTCAATTTGTCAGATTGAACCTCAAGACGCAACAGCGGATGCACTTATTTACTAATAATTGACAGGCCCAGTCAATAAGAACCCTGAAAAATCAGAGTCTCTCCCCCGATACGACAAGGTCATGCAGAATGACACTCTCCGAATTTCAGAACAGTCTGTCCACTCTCGTGATGCAGTTTCAGGTAGCGAATTATGACGCACGCCATCTGTTGCTCGACCGTTCTGATCAGATTTTGGAATTGGTAGATCAGACGCCGGCTGGTCTACCGGAACGACTTCTATTGGAATGGCATTCGATTTGTGCTGAGGTCAAATCAGTCCAGCCCGAGTACAAGAGTCATCACAAAACATCGATTCTGTTTGACCGACAAGGCATGGGACAACCCGGCGTACAAAAGGCCAAAACGCTGATCACCCGCATCGTCGCCCTCTCCCGAAGCGTCGAGCGCCTGGAGTTGTGAAACGGCTCTCAGAGTACAATTCGACCTAAATAATGTGAGAGTAATTCTTTGTGCTGGAGAATCATAACCGGATCTCCGGTTTTGCAGGCCTGCTCCAGTTCTGCTGCAATGTGGGACAGTTCGTCAAATCCGTAACCGGCTCCCGAACCTTTCAACTGATGCGCCAAGACCTGGATCTCCTCGCGCTGATCGGTAATGCTGGCCTGATTGAGAACCTGCTGTTTCTCAGCGATGCCATCAATAAACATCTCGATCAGTTCCTGAAAATCCTCATCATCGCAAAACGCGGAGCGAACAGGGGCATTTTCTAAAGCGTCTAACATAGCTCTGTTCCATTGTAAGTAAGTTAGCAAATTTCTTCGGCCCTGATGGGCCTATTTCGCGCCCCATCTCAGGGGTCCGATGTCGCGAAATGACAACTCTCCTTAATTAATAGGTTGAACTTTGGTCCCTGCTGAAAAAATGCTCAATTTATCCAGTTTACATCTGAAGTATGTCGCCCGACTGAATTAAATGTCGCGTTTGTATCAGTTTTGCCGATACCAGAATCAACAGGTTCTATAAAACAGGCTGGAATAGTGCCGGATTCCCAAACTGAGGCCCATCAGGAACGCGTTGTCCATGCGTTCACAACCCGGGGGTCTGATATTGACTCAATCCGGCATCTTGACTTATACAGCTTTGGTCAAAGTTCCGACCATTGAGTCTGTTACAGCGATTTCGAGAACGAGTCCTGAGAGCAGCCCGGATTTACTCCCCTTCTCTAATTCCTGAGATTAAATTCACCAGTCATGCGATTGTTACAGCGCTATATACTTTTTGAGTTGCTGCGCGTTTTCACATTGATGATCACGGTCTTAACCGTCCTGCTGGTCTTCGTTGGTGCCTTCCAGCAAGCCACCAGCCAGGGACTGGGTGCGCTCCTGGTGTTGAAGATCCTGCCCTTTATCGTTCCCAGTATGCTCCCCTTTACGATCCCGGCCACGCTCCTGCTGACGGTCTGCGTGGTTTACGGTCGCATCTCGGGTGACCAGGAAATCACGGCGGCCAAAGCGGCCGGCATCAATGTACTCTCATTGCTCTGGCCCTCCTTTATCCTGGGGGGATTTCTGAGCCTGAGTTCGCTGCTGCTCAGTGATCAGATCATTCCCTGGGCGGAAAAGAACATCGAGAATACGATCGCCACGGAACTCGAAACGATTTTCCTGGAGAAGCTGCGTTCCCAGAACCAGATTCATGATCCCAACAGCGGCATTTCCATCACCGTTATGGGTGTCAGGGACAAAACGCTACTCGTGCCCACGTTTCGTTATTCGCCCCCTGGTAAAAAACCGGTCCACCTGCAGGCGGAAGAAGCGACCCTGGAATTCGATCTGACTCATCAGCAGGTCATCCTCCACCTGGCAAAAGGACACATTGACTTTCCCGGGAAGCCCCGGTTCTACGTCGAGAAGGATTCATTCCCCTTCCCTCTGCCCAGTCAGACCTCGACGGCCAAGCCGCGCCATATGAGTGTCCGTTCCATCAAATCAGAGCTGGGCGACATTGATAACAAAAAGAGTGACTTCGAATTTCAACGCGATATCGAAGTCGGCATGTTGCTGGCGCTCGGCGAATTCGAACGCTTCCAGTCTCCCGAAGTCAATGCGGACCTCCCCCAGAATCAGCATGAGGAAAAACGCAAGAACAAATTGAAGACCGCTCTTTCCAGCCGCTTTGCTCTCAGCTGCAGCTGCTTCTTCTTCGTTCTGGTCGGCTGTCCCTTTTCGATCGCCCAGGCCCGCAGGCAGTTCCTCACGAGCTTCTTCCTGGTCTTCATGCCGATCCTGCTGTTCTACTACCCCATCGTTCTCTTGATGATGAACCTGTCGAAACTGGGCAAAATCGAACCGAGCTGGTCGCTCTGGCTGGGCAACGCAGGTCTCTTGATCGTCGCGATTCACATGCTGCGAAAAGTGCTGCGGAACTAAGCAATCGTCCAGCAGCACTGATTTCGCAGCTGGGTCAAAAGTCTGACTTACTTCTTTTCCCAGTTCGAGAAAAACGTCGTCAGCCGCTGAGTCTCGCCAAAGATATACAAGGCAGCAGAAATGTGTCCCGCGTCCAGCCAGACCAGTTCGGGCTGTTTCCCAATCGATTCCCAGAGTGCCACCGCTGTTGACGGAGGCAGAATCTCGTCGTGTCTGGCAGCCACCATCAGCACATCCCGGTCTTTCAACAGGTGTCCGTAAGTATGCGGATCGACGGGTGACATGATTTTCACAAATGACTCAAACGTGCCCCCGTGTTCCAGCCACTGCTTGCGGAACAACCGGGCATGCGGATGCGGATTCTCCCAGATTCCCAGCGCCAGATTTCCTCCGCCAAGGTAAATCGCGACTTTGGAAAACCGCGGCTCCGCTTCAGAGGACAAGGCAGACATGATTCCTCCCAGGCTGATCCCGGTCACTCCCAGGCGGTCTGCATCGACTTCTTCCCGACTGGCCAGCCAGGCTGCCGCGCGACGGATATCCAGCACGGCTTGAGTCATCCCTGCTGCGGTATGTTCCGGCACGAATGAAATCATGCGTCTGCCACTGAATTCGCCGGTTCCCCGACGCTGGGCATAGTAAGGCATTTTGATGGTCAGTGCTGCAATCCCCTGTCGGGCGAGAGCGTTAGCTGACATTTCTGACAGTTCAAAACCTCCGCCCAGAATATGCAGACAGACACATGCTGGGAAAGGCCCCTCTCCCTCTGGCTGATAGTAATGACCGTGGACGGTATTGTTTTCTTTCACTTCTGTCTTCACAGGTGAAGGAAAGCTGACATCATACACTTTGACCGGACCACTCATCCGTTTGAACTGGCACTGGAAAGGAAACGTATGCGGATCGAGGTGAAACCGCTCGGGAACCCGATCTTCTTTGCTTGTCGTTTCAAAGCGAACCTCCCCCTGCTCTGGAATGTCCACATACAGAGGTTCCATCGGTTTGGATTCAGCCTGCACAGCAGTCGACATCAGGGCCAGGAAGCCCAGAACTCCCCAGAGCATACTCCATGCTCGACGATGCAGTTTTAAGTTTTGTGGAATCGGCATTGTCAGTCTAACTTCCTGATTTTTGACATGAAAATACGGGAAAGATTCTCCTCCGTGAGAGTCTCGGGAGGCTGAGACTATTCTACGCCAAAAGCACCGGAAACAGTAGACCGATTCTGCCTTAACCGGGAGCACCTGTCCCGGTCATTGGAAAACGTTTTTTGTCTGGAGTTCGAGAATCAAAGTTCAAGACCAGACTTGGAATTTCACTAAATTATTTAATATCAGCGTTTTCGGGAAAGATAGTAAATTGACTCCCGCACCGCGGCTGATAATAATAAGAGTAGATCGGAAAGAAATTCTCAAAAAGAGTTCATCTTTCCGACAGGATTTGACGTAGTAATTACGTACTCCTGCTTACGGGGGCGATCGGATTCGACTGGTTCGCCGTATGTTAGGGTGGCGTGCCGTGGTTGATCAGTTGGCCACGTTAAAAGCTGATCACAATCTAATTGCAAACAAGCAATTTTCAATGGCTGCTTAATATAGCAACCCCGGCTTAGGAATCCCTGTCTGAGGAGTCCGAAGGCTGGTCACAAAATCAGACTGGCATCAGATCAATGTCCGCTCCGTCTGATGCGAGATCCGTGGTGGACTGGTTTCCGAAAGGCTTTGTTTGTCGTGCCCGAAGAAACGAGACTCAAACGATAAAATACGCACGTAGAGGCTCTAGCTGAGGGTTCACAGGACGCGGGTTCAATTCCCGCCGCCTCCAATTTGGCCAATTTGCGAGAATTCGCAAGTTGGCCTTTTTTATTGATTTACGGCCATTTCCTTGATTTTCAAAGCTTTTCAGCGTTAAATAGGTCCAATTAGAGGTCCAATTAAGCGGTTTCCTGGGTCCAATTAGACGTTAGTGGATAGAGCTTCGGAGGTCGAAATCAGCCAGCCCAACGGAAAGATCACGCGGCGGCACAACCGTCAGAAATCGGGCCGAAACGGCGAAACCAAGGGGGAACGTTTTTTCCTTCAAGGGAAGCGGTGGCGATTTCCCCGTGATCTTATCCACCAGGAAGTAGAGACGCGTATTTCGCGGCTTCGGGAGCTGTGGAATGACCATGAGCGATTCCAACACACTCAAGTTTTCATCACCCCAGGAATCGTGGAAACTCTCCCAGAATTTGCCCTGGAGGATGAAGCGAAGCGTTTCCGAAAATGGCAACAGACTGCAGAAACCTCTGTCAGCGACTCCGAACAGGGGTTATCGTCTCACCGGTGGCCACCTTTCGGCAGCAGCGGACTAAATGGTGGTGTGACAAGAGGGGAAACTGAAACTGAATGGTCCCCCCTGGCCCTGTGGATTGCCGAACAAATCAAAAAAGGCATTCAACCAGTCCCCCTTCCGCCGCTCCCCGAACTGCTGAAATCCATCTATCAGGAAGACCGCATTGATTACCGCTTTGGACATATTGCCCAGCTGTTTTCGGGGCCTCCTGAGTCGCACCCACCAACGACTGGTGATTTACGCTGGCAGGATGCGTTCAAGCTGCTGAACCGACTGACGGAAGCCTATCCATCCGTGCCATGGACCATGTCGCAGCGTCAAGTTGAAGAAACGGCCCAGTTCCATGAACAGACAGCCAGAGAGGCAATCGCGACAACAGCAAAGGTCCGTTCACAGAAGTCCCCCGAAACGAAGATCCCGCTTATTTCAGGAACCTTTCATCAGGCCCTCAAAGAATACTCCAAGTATAGAAAAGCACACTTTACCAAAGCTGGTGAGTTTGACGGTAGCGGCCACTACATGCTCGGTATGATTGAGAACTTTCAGAAAAGACAACCTAACTTGCCCCTGGCAATACTGGACTTTACGCATTGCCAGGAAATTTATGACTTCTGGAGAAATCGTCCGCTGAACCTGAGAACCAACAAACCACTTTCCAAAAAGCACTGCTCCAGTCACATCGGTGAACTCAAGAGATTCTTTATCTGGCTCCACACCTCAGACAAGTTTGCCTGGCGTCGACCTGAAGATTTTGACCTGATCGAGACCAAGGTCCAAAAATTGCCCTCAGACCGACGGTCAATCCATGATATTGAAATTAAGACATTCAGCGTCGATCACCTTAAACTTTTATATAAGCACGCTCTGCCTGCACAGCGACTCAAGATAGTATGGTGCCTCAACTGTGCCCATGGTGCGGCAGAAATTGGACGGGTCGAATGGGAAGACTTGTTTCTGAATCAGCCCCATCCATGGACAAATGAAGGCCTTAAGATCACCAGCGACAATAATGATTCCTGGTGCGGACTGTTGCGGCCAAAGACAGACGTAGTCGGCTGGTGGTGGTTGTGGCCAGAAACAGTTCAATTGATTCAGTGGTGGAAATCAGATCTTCAGCGACGAATTAAACGGGATCTTAAGTCGTCCGAACGAATCATGCTTACGGACAAAGGAGCAAATCTGTATCGCGATTCATCCCGAAATGCCCAGTCATCATTTTCAAATGAATGGAGCCGCCTGCGGACACGCGTTGCTAAGGCGGAAGGTAAGGACGCGATACCAAAACTTCCCTTTGGTACCCTTCGGGATCAGTTCAGCAACTGGCTCGGCAGTGACCAGAACCGGGCCGTGATCGCCAGCGTCGCATTGGCACATGGAATCCCACACAAGGGCGACAAGCTGCTTTATAAGCACTACTCGAATCGCCCCTGGGCCCATCTCTTCGAAGCCCAAAAAGAATATCGTCAGGCTCTTCAGCCGATGTTCGACGAAGTCACTACGCCAGCTACCTGACAGTCACTTCAGCAAGTAATTCGAGCTAACCTGGGGCAATCGGTGAATTCTCTCTCCTTTAGCTTCCTTTCAAGAGAATAATAATGGAACTTTGTCCCACTGAGCTCTAACTTCGAATGGAACATTTACAATTCATCCTGACGGTAACATCAAGCTATGGAATCCCAATCCCGAACCAAGCCCGCCCAACGAAGAAGCTGACAATACCCTTGAAAACTACGCATGCCCTCTGCTGTTTAACATGGTCAAACAACTGCAGACCTACCCGGGAATCTCTGATTGACATCTCAATGTTCGGCTGGTTCAGGTAAACCCAAGACCATTGAGATTAAGTGACGTACAGAGAATAAAAACTACTATGTTGCAACTTCAGCGATTTCCTGACTTTGCATCCAATCAGCTACATCCTTTTCAGCACGTTTGCCGAACTGCTGACCTCGCGACCATGCTCCGTGGGCTTCTTCTGCAGTCAGAGATGTCATATTGAGTCCAACGTGGGCCGCTATCTGGCGAACCTGATCGGCTACAGTTGGGAGAGCATCTTCGTTGATGGCCAGGGCTTTCTGGACCAGCCACTGGCAGCCAGATTGCGACATATCATGATCCAGGCTGATTTTGTTTTTCTTCAGTCTGGCCCTGATCTCCAGCAGAGAAGCTTGTAACTTATCCCAGGCCAAATGCCCCAGTACTGCGTTCAGATCGCCGTTCATGAGCCTCAGTCTGAAACCGAGCCATTGTACGTGATCATTGTCGGTTAGATCGAAGATGGCATCGTGCTGGGGTTCCTTAATCTGGAGTGCAGCAGATTGAAGGCGTTGGCAGATGGCACCGTACGCGTTGACGGCGTCTTGTTCAGTGTCGGCGAAAACCGCGATGTCATCTGCATAGCGGACAAGAGTCGTGCCAGGGAATTGTTCGTTCCACCAGCGATCAAAGTAGTGATCCAGATAGACGTTTAAACATAACGGCGACAGGCTTAGTCCTTGTGGAATTCCCCACTTCCGTTTTCGGTCCAGAAGTTCTTCGATCAACCCTATGACAGGGGACTGGTGGAGACGTGATCGCAGGATCTTAAGCAGTCGAGCCTTGGGAACTGATCCGAATGCGTCCTTGACGTCGAAGACGACCATATGGTGCTTCCCCTGATCCACCAATAATTTCGCCGCGGCGATGCCGTGAGCCAGTGATCGACTGGGACGAAAGCCGATGCTCAGGTCATAGAAATTCGGATCCAGCATCGGTGTAAGCAGCGTGCATAGGTTTCGGGAAAGGATGCGGCTCGAATCGTCGGGAATCTCGATAGTGCGGAAACCCTCTTTGCCAATTTTGGGAATCTTAGCCTTGCGGTATTTCCCCCGTCGAAAGCTACCACTGAGAACTTCTTTCTGCAAATTACGCAGTTGATCCCAGGGAAACCAGTTTGGATCAGCTAATTCTGCAATATCGCCGAGCATTTCATACCGACCAATTTTATTGATCGCAACGGCCAGCAGCCTGGGATTAGCAGCAGCCTTTAGCAGGCACTGGCAGTGTTCATGCATTCGTTTTTTCGCGGTGCGAGCCCACTGGTTGAGGTCTTCGTGGTACGACTTGATGGGGTCAACGAGTTCGGATCGGTTACCGAGATAATCTCGTTGAAGGTAATTGTGGCGTAGTGTGGAAATGGATTGATAGGGCATGTGTTGGGCCTTTCATGGAATGAATGAATTAAGAACCGGGGCGGAGCAAGTCTACCCAGCCCCGGCTGAAAAAATGAGGTTACGGCGGTAGCCGAACTTATTAAGAAAGCGAGCCTTGGCCCGAACCTTCCTGTCTTCAGCTTCCCCTCGACCGGCCTAGACATGCCCAACATAGATAAGAGTAAGGATCAACACATGGTCTAGAGATTAAAAATGACCGGAAACAGATCCTGGTAGTTTTCATTCATTGGCTATGCGGATCGAGAGTAGATGGAGTCACCTGTGGTGTAATATTGTTGTTTTATCTTTTCCCTCTCCATCCAGGGAATGAATTGTCCTCCTTCTGTTAGGGTTAAAGTGGTTCCGGGATCAACAGGTATTGCCTTTGTTCTTTCCTGCATCCCCTGTTCAGAAACTGTATTTCTCTTGTGGAACCGAATTCTCGATGGAGAGCTCGGTATCCGAGAAATTGTTCGAGTTGGGGTGCTGATTTATTCCTCGGTAGTCATGTACTCCCGATGCGGATCTTGTGGACCGGCTTGAATAGGTCAGTGGGAAGGAATAAGGCGGAACTGGAAACATTAGTTATCGTTTCTCTTCATTGGGGCTCATTGGTTTTCATTTGTCTTCATTCGGTCTCATGATCTTCTCAATTTAAATTCCGGATTTTAAATTGATTCAAAATGATCTTACTTCTTTGGTGATTTCTTTCGTGTCATTTCACGTTGGTAGAATCTCATAGTATCTTGTTCGGCCCGGTTCATGATCGCATCGTGCATAAAGTCGCTGATGGACATTTCACATTCGGCTGCTGCCATCTTGATGAGTTTGCGTTCCTTTGGTGTCAGTTTGACTTTCAGGTAGACTTCTTTCTCGTTCTCCTCAGTCGTTGCACTTTTCTTCTTTGCCATTGGATTCTCATTCATATATCATTGTTTGTCGTGCGGCCAGAACACCCATATGGGGTGTGTTGACCAATTCGTTTTTCATGATACAATTTCAACCTGAGCAGTCAACGGCAAAATCACCAGTTCCGTTAGGAAGGCCCAACGAGTGGGCTCACGCACCACTTGTTTCAGGGTTTTCAAGATGACCAGACCTGAGAGCGAATACGATTCGCATGCTTCTCACAATAATGGACCTGCAAGCCAAACCGAAAGGAAGCATAACCGCCTCAACTACAGTGCAAGAAAATTTCTGCAATTTGTTCATGCCCCTGGGAGCATTTTCCAGGTCTTCGTCAAGGAGGTGGATTTCCGCCCCAATCGAAACCTCATCGGTTTCTATGACATGGATCATCTGAATAAGCTTGCGGAAGATGTGAAGCAACACTCAGGCCAAGCCACTGCGATCTTCTACAGCTTGAACCCAGTCACACCATCTTGCCATAACCGGGCGAAGAACTGCCTGAAACCGGGCTTGCACGCCCAACCAGCAGAGAAATCAGACATTCTGTGTCGACATTTAATGCTGATCGACATTGACCCTGTACGCGATTCAGACTGTTCGGCGACGGATGATGAGAAAGAAGTTGCCTACTGGGCCGGGCGGATTGTGTCGCGTGATCTGAGAAAGGCGGGCTGGTCCAGACCGGTTGCGGTCGATTCGGGTATCGGTAATCGGACACTGATATTGTGTGGCCTGAATTAACAGCATGGAGACATTACAGAATCCATGGCCTGTTTTCATAAGTCTGCGAAGAATGGTAGCCCCGGCTGTGGCTTTTCCGGAAAGATGGTAACGCAGTTACGCCGGAACAGATTGAAGTTCCCCAGCAGATTCCAACAACAAGTATAATCTCAATCTTCAATAAAATAATCGGAATCAATCCGCTTAATGAAATACGACTGAGCTGTGCTCACACCGACATTGAAGTCGATCATAAGCTGGGCGAGACGGTTGCCATCTATCAACACAACTTTAGGATCAATTGTCTCAACATATTGATGAGCATCACGGGAGAACGTGCTGGTCGTCAGAAACACTCCCTTTCTGGCCCGTTTACCATGCAAGGCACCTACAAACTTCTGAATCTCGGGGCGTCCAACCTGGTTCTCCCACCTTTTGGCCTGCAAGTAAACAATATCCAACCCGAGCTGATCTTCATTTATAACACCATCAATTCCTTCATCGGCACCGGCAACGGTTAATGAACCTGCGGTATCCTGAGAGCCTCCATATCCCATGGCAAGCATCAGATCCAGCACAAGCTTTTCAAAAAAGACCGGCGTCATTCGTTTCACTTGGTAAATTAAATCTGCTGCCAAATCTTCACGTATTTGCTTGTATGCCGTCTGTAATGCTTCTTCTGGTGTCTCTATCTCAGCCTTCTTCTCGACTGCAGTAGCTTCATCATCATTTTTATCACGTGACTTAAAGTCTCTAAACTCATCAAATTGGAGCAGGAATGATTGATCAATTCGATCTACGGAGGAATTTAATACTTCACGACCACGGTCTGTTATTGTGAATTGACCTCGAGTGACCGTTTCCAATAATCCAGCACGCTCCATATAGGTCTTGGCCCAGGCGACACGGTTATGGAAAACAGTTTGCTGTCCGCTGGGCAGTAGCTTTTGTCGCTCTTCATCAGAGAGCTCAAGATAATCCGCTAAGGTATCTTTCAATATGCGAACTGTGTGTATTTTTCCATCAGAAATATGTTTTAAAAGCGGTAGCATAATGGTTTGAAAGTCGGGGATTGTCACGGCTGGCCCAGTCTACTATTTCGAAAGAGATGCGATTCGACCTTGTTCACTTATCACAGGAATCAGTATTGTCGCTCCACACTCACAATCAAGGTTATGTAGTGCTGTGATACTGCTGCCACGACAACAAAATCACTACGTTTATGGCTTTATTCTGAACAATATCCCACTTAGCTGGTCTGAGCACAACAATAAACAGAACGAGACACCGCAATAATCAAAAAACGACCGCGTGTTTAATCGCCTGCGGGATCTTCAATGTGATTTGAATACGCCCATGATTTTAAAATCCGGAATTTAATTATTTCACCAGCCAGACGCCAGAATCAAGTAGATCATGAATCGTTACAACATCGGTAACCAGATCCTGAAAATGTGTAGCCCGACGTCACCACGCGGAGTCGTTTCAGAAGCAGCTGACCGCCGTAGCATCAATCGCGATGCTGGCCATGAGCGAGAGCTCCGATCCCCTCCCCTACAAAAACCTCTCCAATAATCACAGTCGGTTTACAGCCACCTCCCTGTCGAGCCAGATTCTCCGCCTGGAGCCGGTGACTGCTCCAGCGATGCTGGAGAGCCTCCCGGGTCAGCAGATCACGCCCCTGCCCTTCGGGCCAAGTGATGTTGCTCTAACGACCATCGTTGTTTGCCAGCAACTGGGGATTCATGGTATACAGTCAGACTAAAGAATCGAAAAAAACCAACAGTCAGACGACGGCACCAATCTATCCGATCGGCTGTCTGAGGGGTTTAAAAGACAGTGGACATGGCCTCCATCTTGAAGCTGGATGGCTTCCACAAATGCAAGAAGTTCTTGTTCTAATAGAAGTTACCAACTCCCAGAGTCACGAGTCATTTGTAACCGATATGTTTCTCTTACGTCATTCACAGAACCAACCGAATGAAGTTTTGACCCTATACCATTTTGAGCCCTGTATACAAAAACGGAAGGTCCTTAATTTGACTTTTTGTAATCGTCGACGCCGTAATGACGCATTTTTGAAATGATTGTATCCGTTCGACACGGATTTTGTCTGTTTCCGAAAACGAACCACACGATCGGTTATGTCTTCCTGAAATGCATTCCGCTTATTCATCTCGCCAGGACCTGGCAGTTGGGGTGAGTAAACTACCCATTTCAGCGAATCGCGATTTATGGATTTGCTGATTATTTTGAATCCTTGGCCGAACCTGTGGCACGCCATTTTCATGAAACCATTTCACCAGTGGCATCCATTCTTCAGCCCGTTGAGTATCTCGAACATGATTCTTTACGAGCGAAAGCATTTTATTCTTGTCAGTTTTCGGAAGCTCACTATTGAGGAGCAGTCCATACTCAGGGGTCCCTTTATACCCAGGTGGCAGGAATGTCTTGGCTACTGCATATTGACCATCAAATACAATTGGGCAATATCCCAGGCGATACTCAAAGTAGTCCTGGCTTGAGTCGTAATCCTGCTTCCCCAGAATTCCTTCCACATACACTTCGTGCGTGAAATAGATCGAACTCCCGCAGGCCCTGAAGAGAACAACGGCAGGTTGATTGTCGTGCAAAGTTGTCAATTCAATCCGTGGTACGTACGCTACAAATCGAACAATATCCATCAGGTCTGAAACGTGCGTTCTCCATCTGGGAGCGATTCGCTCACAGACCCGCTCTAGAGCATGCGTAGTGAAAACAAGATGCTTCGTGCCCTCCGCAACCTCAAGAGATGGAGAGTTCAATCCAAAATGAATATTTCCCTGCAAGGTCCTCTGAGAGATCACTCTCTGACAATTCAAAAAAATGATCTTATCTTTTGGCTGAATGATAAAGTGATTGTGAGGCATGAACCGGTTCTTAATGCTTTCAGGGATCAGTGAGTAGATAGCCTGCGAAAGTCTATTTTGTTCTTCCTGTAGCCAGGCGTCCCCAGCATTGAGGTTAATTTCCGCACGTTCCTCGTTCACAATTTCGCGTAATGTTTCAATATGTTGGAAACCATAATTTGCCATAAGTTTCCATGTCTTTTGGTCAAAATCGTCGAAGTACTCGGTATCTTCAAAGTTGATTTTCTGGGCAGCAGAGTAAACCGCATCAGTGAATTCAGGGGCTGCCGTACAACCCGATGCGACCTTGAATTTCGGGAAGCGACTGCCTCGTTTCCATTGATCCTTGCGAACTGCATCCTGTTTTTGACGCTTACGACGCCTGAGTTCCTTTCGCTTTTTCTTTTGATGGCGTTTAACTGACTTTGTACCCGGCATTCATGTTCCTCCGCTTCAGTTTGTGGATACTTGAGAAATCCCAGAGTTGCTTTCTTTCGAGAAGGCCTGTGAATTGCTCCTGGGACTCACCCTATGCATATCGAACCGGCGTAACACAAACTGGCTTCTGTGAGGGAATCGCCAGCAGTAAATCAAAGGTGACTTGAGACTGCTGCCAGGAACGTGAAAAAGCCGCCTGCAGACGAGTCTGCGGCGGCTTGGGAGTTATCTAAGCTGGAACCAGGTCAAACCGCCGTGTCGGCTGTATCAGCCTTATATGGGCTGATACGGATCAACTGTGATCTCTTATATCCATTAACCAGGTTCTCAAACGCATCCAGATTGTGTGGACGGTAAAGTGCCATCCACTCAAGCCGGAGCACAGCCACCATGGCTTTAATGATGTTGTCATGCGTGACTTTTCCGAATACTTTTCCCTTAAGAGCTGGACGAATGCAGTACCTGTTTAGCTCTTTGGAGATTTTACAGTCTTTGGGAATGATCTGAATTCCAGAATGGCATAGCTGGACCTTGGACTGACCTTGTAGAACATTCTCGTTCACGAACGGTACAACCATCTGGACGGTTACCAAGGCATCACACCAGGTATGAGGACCATAATTAGATCGCAGAAATGGTAATTTTCCATCGTTTAAAGTAACACGTCCCCATGCAACAACCTGATACCCCTCACGTTCCGATACTGGCACTGCCAGTAACGCCCGGTAGGCCTTTACCAACCGAAGTCTCACAAAGCACCAGGGGCACACCTTCGGATTCTTACAGGTCTTCGTCTTCGGAAGAGCGTTAAACCCACACGGTGGGCAGTTCAAGGCGTAAGTATAAGCTCGCCTATTCTCCGGTTGGGCCGTAATCGCCCTGTAGTATTGATACCGATAGGCATTCAACAGAACCTGAGCTTTCGCCAGATCGGTACTGCCGTAATTCTGGGGCATCTTGTCGAGAATACAATGTCGAAGTAATAAGAGAGAAGTCGACTTGGCCTTCGGTGTTAGTTTGAAATCAATGGTGCTTTTGGGTTTCTGCGATTCCATGATCATGCCCCCTTCGAACTGAAATTATGGGGACTTAACCTGACAAAGTTGTCAAGTAAATCGTTTCTACTCTCCCTAGAGAGTATGTGTGGCGACAAGTCGCCCACGCATACAGAAGATGAAATCGCACATTGAAAGCATCTTAAAATCCGGATTTGAAGTTTCATTTTACTGCCTCGATTCGTGAAGTAAATGTTCCGCGGTGGTCTTACATTGAATCAAAGCCGGTTGAACTGAATTCTCCTTCGAAGGAACACTGATTCAATTCTTTGCGAGTCTTGTCTCAGGCCCGGATTTCATCCGGCCTGACATACTCTCTAAGTGAGAGTAGAAACGACTAATCTGACAAGTTTTGCAAGTTAGTTCCTGACTTGGGAAATCATTCCGACTTGATTCATCCATATCTATCGCGACTGCGTAACACGGGGTGGTTTCACGAAGCTTCCTCTTCTGAATGTCGCCCTGGCACCGAATGGTGGGGATACAAAATAACCTCACTCGAAACCAATAATGAATTCCGAGTGAGGCGAGAGGATACACAAGCGGTTTGTCAGTTATTAAGTGAAAACCACTTCGAAACTACAAATACAGATCGCTGGAGCGTAACACGACTAAAAGGTGCCGGTACCCAGAGCCAGAAAAGGCCGTCAACCACATTGACTGGAGGCGGGCCCCATGTAAACGGGCCCTCACACATAGGAAAGGGAAAGCTCTGGTTGGTCACGATCCCATCCGGATAATCATTAACTGATTCCATCTCATTGACGACAGAGAATCCATATGAAATTCTTTAGACTGTCTGCTTTATAGCGTAGTAGACAATGTTCAAAATAAATCGCGTATGCACTCTGGTCCGCATTCATAATGCCCATGCTAACCTCATTGAATTATCGGAAGGTCTCGGGCACTTCTTTTTTGATTGACCTTTAATCACCCTTTGGGGATTATTTTAACTCTCTAGTAACTGAGCAAATTCTAAGCCATCCTCAGAGAAAACCTTATTTATCAAGTTTCCGTCGAAGAAACTTTCACAGAATTGAAATAAACCAATTTCAGTCATTACCTCAAGATGTGAAATTGTGGCAGATAAGCCGAATGCCTTCTTTCTTGTTTTAATCATCTGGTCAATAAAAATGGATGCCCTATCAACTTCTCTTGGATCACCTTGCGGTTTTCCGTCAGAGGAATAATCCATAATCCACAGCCGATTATTGGGAACGACTAATACTGGCAAGACTAATGTGTAGCTATTTTTGGTTGTTGTAGCTCGCCAGTCATCACAAGAATCGTTAACTAAATCATATGATGAATGAATAGCCTGCGACCATTTATCATAGACTTCTGCATCATTTCCAGTGATGTCTTTATTCTGGGTAGTACGTCCGACTTGGGAGCATGATTTACCTACATAATCTCCTACTGAATAAAGGCTGTGGTAACCTTTAATGCGAAGGCGTCTTCCTGGCGAACCATGGTCAATTCTATGAGAATGAATAACCTCATGGAAACTTTCATTTTCAGTTCTCGGTATCCTCATGATCAGAAGAGGAAAGTTACTTCGGAGATTTTTACACTCGATCGCCATTTTGACTGTGTATTTCATGCGAGTCATTCGAGATCTGATATCGAACTGACGAGGTTTATTGGTTACAGGATCTGAATAAGAACCACTGTGTTGACATTCAATATTGAGGGAAGTCAACTTTGAGAGAATATTGAGTTCGAAACCAAAGTCTGAGGTATTGTTCACGAAATCTTTGATATCGTCGGCTTGGATAGGATCGTCGTTAAGTTTGACCATGAAAATTTAACTCAGCTATGAAAAAAGAAGATTGTTTATGTTTCTTTCGTACTCAAATATCGTATGAGTTTCCCAATCTACACATTTGTGCGGTTAAAAGTCTAGTGGCCTGCAAGCAACAAGCAGGATACACATAAAAATGCTCCACCTAGTTCCCCTTCATTCCGCCGTCGCGTCAGCCTTGACACTTTCCAGGTTGATGTGACGGAGGAAATGGTCCCTTTGTTTTGTCCCAAGCCGATGCTTTTCGACCGCATTTCCCAGATGCCCGCAAGCTTTATCATGATGCTCGTGCAACAACCCTAAAATTCCAGTAAATTCTGGCAACTCATGTCATGCAAACAAGGCCCCGATTGATGACAGCCAAAACTTGGATTTCTTTTGTGGGATACAAATGAAAAAGCCCGCCGACCGCGATTGAACGCAGCCGACGGGCCAGCAGATGCACTCAGATTATGATCTGAGTTATTGGCAATGCGATCTCAGCATCAGGCGATCTTAGGATGATCCTGGCTGATCACGATGTCATCCTGATCATCGGGACCGTCGGCAACTCCTGATTCCGAATCTTCGACCATGAAGAAGCCATAACGATATGTGGCTTTTCCATCTTCGAATCGTCTTCGCACTTTCTCTAGTCGGAACTCGACGCGTTGATCTTCCTCATCCTCAGAAAGTACTACGAATTTCTCATCCACATGAGCACTCAGCACTTTGCCCAGGCCCCGCTTTTGAGCTTCGTATGAACTCCGTTCATTCTTCGGAATGAGAGGATCAATAAGTCCCAGTCGACCGACTTCAGCCACGACATCGCTGATGGGCAAACACTTGTCTAATAAGTGCGACCCCAGAACCGCGATGCTACTGCGAATTGGATCGTCAGCCACACGACGGTCAGCATAATTATCGAGAAAGCCCTCAATACCGTTGACCATAAGGATGCCACCGATCACATGAGCCCACCCCGTACAGGGGTGGTACTTGGATTTATCCAGCGGCTTTCCGACTGCCCGCCAGCGAGCGATCATGCCGTAAGCTTCAGCGGCAATCTCCTCTCGATAACGGGGCAGATACTGGTGACGTGGATTACCGATATCACTGCGACGGTCTGTGATGCTGCCGTTCGGCTTCAGGTGAATCGGGAGTCCCCGGTTCAACAAGTCCTCTGACAACACCCCGAAGTTCGTCGACATCGACATCACGATCTCGTTTCGAATCCGTCGTGGTTCCGCCCTGCCCCCGGGGGAGAACAGCGTCGGCGATGGATCCGTTACGAATCGCTCGACAAAAGCCGAAGCAATCTTCGATCTGCCATTCACACGGGCATTCTCAAGCCGAATCATTCCCAGTAAAGGATCCGTATTGAGACTGGCGATGATTGCCTTCTGAGTCGCCCAGTCCGCTGGCTCCCAGCTGACCGAAGTCTTAGGCGTCATCCCCGCGATAAAGTCCAGAACGGTATCCTTACCACTGTGGCTCTTCGATGCCGTCGCCAGGATAATCGGCTTAGCACCAGGCCAATGATGCCTGAGTAAGACCGTCAGTAATCCGGCAACCGCATTCGCCCGGTCAGCCTGCGTATGGAAATCCATCACATCCAGGAACGTGTTGATCCGTTCCATTGAATCGGACACTTCTGGAGATTCACCAACGAAGAACACTCGATGTCCAACACCACCGTCGTTGTAACCGGGATTCGTCAATGTGAATTCTGGCAGATACTCAGGTTGCGATGAAATTCGATCTACAGAGACAAAACGAGAGAGAAATGCTTCTGTATTAAGCATTTCTTCCAGAGTCCCTGCGGAGATCCGACTGGGCTTCTGCTTTCCATTGAGAAACCGATGCAGATCAATGCGATCGGCAATCACAGCGGAAAGCTGTTTGCCCTTGGTTATGCTTCTGGGCGTGCCATCAGGCTTGACCAGAAACAATCCACCATCGTGACCAGGCTGACGGAACAAGTCCCCCGACCTGGCCAGAGCCCTGCCGAGAGCCTCGAAGTTTTCCCAGGCTGGCGACTCGTCATGCCAATACACCTGCGTGCGGCCTGTTACGCCGCTGGTATTATTTGAATCATATTTTACCTCATTTAAATTATTAGTAATCATAATAGTTTTCTCCACGAAGGATTGTTTTGTCCCCACACACCCGGCACACCATGCACAATAAAACGAATCTGCGTTCGCTGTAATCATCATCAGTTGCACCTTTATGATTGAGTTGTGGGATTGTGTGTTGGCCCCAATGGCCAATCATCACTGACAAACTGGTCCTTCCCTCCTTAGAGACCCGGAAGCTGTCGTCGCCAACGAGGCGACCCGAGTAGTGATTCGTTATGAATCGTAATCACATTTGGCAAGAGCTCCGGCCTTGTGTCGAATCTCAAGCCGCCTGTCACATGACATCCCAGTTTTATTGATGCCGGTGCCAGGATTGGGCCCTGGCGAGTGTCTTCACGCGAATAATTGATTCGTTGTTCGACTTTTGGTGTTGTCCGGGCCGCATGGACCTCACCACCTCGCCTGCCCGTCAGCTCAACGGGCTCGACGCCGATCTGACCGTAATGGTGATCGACACCGATTGATGTGCTTTGCCTGGCTCCTCCTTACATTTACGTGTTACTCGGGTTTCCACTCAGGTTTCCTGGCCTGCTGTGACAGCCGTGTTGGGCGTGTCGGGTTACATAGACCATTTTTTCCTGACTCACCCAATACCTATCGCGGGGGCGTAACACGGAATTGTCAGAATTTTCTCAAGCGGCATTCAGAATGAGGTTTCAGGGGAGAGCGGTAACAGGATCTGGAAAGAATTTGTGAGGTGTGTGGGGGGTGTGCAGGGGCTATATAAGAGAGAAAAAAACTTCGTGAGGAGTCTGATTTACCCCATAATTTAAAACTCCGTGACTGCCTGCTTATTTGATGAAAATTTCGATGTAGCGAAGCTGGCCGGAGAACCAGAGCTCATACCCGGGAACATTGTTTAAATTCCAGATTTTAAAATTCCTGGAATCTCTTCGCCCTGACCGAGTTCCGCCCGTCGTAGTAACCTTAATAGTGGCATTCTGTTGTAGTCTTTGTTAACCTTTGGGGGACAGATGTTACGACGTTCTCCATCCGCTGAACACCTACCGGCTGTTTCGGAGAAAGGATCTGTAAGCCTTTGTCTATTCGGTCGCCAGACGGGCGACACGGCAACCAAGATGACAACAGAACAATAGACGCAGGAAGCGATGGCAAATAACAACTCAGAAACTGAACGACGACTGTGGGATGCAGCGGATGAATTCCGGGCGAACTCCAACCTGCGGTCCAGCGAATACTCCACTCCTGTACTGGGGCTGATCTTCCTACGATATGCCGATTTCCGGTTCAGTCAGGCCGAACATGAACTGGAGGGCAAAGGTTCCGGTCGCCGACAGATAGGCAAGGAGGACTACCAGGCCAAAGGCGTGATGTACCTGCCGCCCGAAGCCCGGTTCTCTCACCTGCTCGACCTGACTGAAGGCGACAATATCGGGAAGGCGATCAATGCGGCGATGAAAGCCGTTGAAGCCGAAAACGAAGACCTTAAAGGTGTCCTACCCAAAACATACACCAAGATCGAAAATTCAACATTGATCTCGCTGCTGAAGAACTTCTCCCAGCTGGACGTCGATGCCGAAGGGGATGTATTCGGTAAGATCTACGAGTACTTCCTGGGCAACTTCGCCATGGCCGAGGGACAGAAAGGGGGCGAGTTTTTCACGCCGACCTCCCTGGTCAAGCTGATCGTCGAAATCATCGAACCGTATCATGGTCGCATTTACGACCCGGCCTGCGGATCGGGCGGTATGTTCGCCCAGAGTGCCGACTTCATCAAAGCACACAATAAAAGGCCGTCGGATGAGATTTCCTGTTATGGTCTGGAGCGAGTCACTGAAACCCGCCAGCTCTGCCTGATGAACCTGGCCGTGCACGCGATGTCGGGCGATGTCCGGCTGGGGAACAGTTATTATGAAGACCCGCACGAGTCGCTGGATAAGTTCGATTTCGTCATGGCCAATCCTCCGTTCAACGTGGATAAGGTAGACAAAGAGAAGATTAAAGACGATCCCCGCTTCCCGTTTGGCATGCCACGGGCTGACAACGCCAACTATCTGTGGATCCAGCTGTTCTACAGTTCGCTTAGTGACAAAGGCCGGGCCGGTTTCGTCATGGCCAACAGTGCCGCCGATGCCCGGCAGTCGGAGATGGAGATCCGCAAGCAGCTGCTACAGGAAAACGCTGTCGATGTGATGGTCGCCATCGGTCCCAACTTCTTCTACACCGTTACGCTCCCCTGCACGCTCTGGTTTCTCGACAAAGGTAAGGCGGGCACCGACCGGGAAGATAAAGTGTTATTCATAGACGCCCGACATACGTTCAAGCAGGTCGACCGGGCTCACCGCAAGTTTAGCCCCAAGCAGATCGAGTACCTGGCCAACATCGTGCGACTGTATCGGAGCGAAAAGCCGGAGTTCATCGCGGGCGATGACGAAGAAGTCCCCGGTGAGGAGCCTGATCTGAAGGCTACGTTCTCCAATCTGGAATACGTCGATATTCCAGGGCTTTGCAAAGTAGCGACACTGGCCGAAATTGAAGAACAGGGCTGGAGTCTAAATCCAGGTCGCTATGTCGGCATAGCCGATCGTGAGGAAGACGACTTTGTCTTTGCCGAGCGACTGGAAGAACTCAACGAAGAGCTGGAGGTGCTGAACAGCGAAGCCAGTGAACTCGAAGAACGGATTGCGAATAATGTAGCCAAATTATTAGAGGAAGCCCTCAGATGACTGCCACCGATTGGACCGAGACACCTCTTGGCGAACAGCTTACCTTTCAGCGTGGATTCGATATCACCAAGAAAGAACAGGAAGATGGTCCTTACCCTGTTGTTTCATCTTCTGGAATTAAAAGCCATCATAAAGAATTCAAAGTAAATGGCCCCGGTGTTATTATTGGGCGAAAAGGAACTTTGGGCACTGCGTTTTACGTGGATAGTGATTTCTGGCCACATGACACAACGCTTTGGGTAAAAGACTTCCATGGAAATGACCCGAAGTTTGCCTACTTCTTTGTCCAATGCATGGGCTTTGAGCAATACGACTGTGGAGCATCCAACCCGACTCTTAATCGCAACCATATCCATAAGTTGCCGGTATTGTTTCCTGGCCTCCCCACCCAACACAAGATCGCGTCGATTCTGTCGGCGTACGACGATCTGATTGAGAACAACACGCGTCGGATTGCCATTCTGGAAGAGATGGCTCAGGCGATTTACCGGGAATGGTTCGTCCACTTCCGCTTCCCCGGCCACGAACACGTCAAGCTCGTCGATTCACCACTTGGACAGATCCCGGAAGGCTGGGAGGTGAAGAAACTTGGAGATGCTATTGAACTGCCCTATGGAAAGGCACTCAAGAAGGCTGACCGCAAAGGTGGCGATGTTGCTGTCTACGGATCTGGCGGAATCGTTGGATATCACGACGAATTTCTTTCAGCGGGGCCTGGGATTGTCGTTGGTAGAAAGGGTAATGTTGGCAGCGTATTTTGGTCAGATGTCTCGTTCTACCCGATTGATACAGCGTTCTACGTGAAGTCAGATTTGCCACTTCACTATGTGTACTTCAATCTTCTTTTGTCACAGCAATTCCTAAACAGTGACGCCGCGGTCCCCGGACTTAATCGTAATCAAGCATATTCGAATCCGTTTCTCATACCAGAAAATGACTTGCTGGATTCGTTTACCCAGCAAATCGCACCAATTTTTTCACTCACTCGCTCACTCCGGTCGCGAAATAGAAACCTCCGAACAACCCGCGACCTTCTGCTCCCCAAGCTGATCTCCGGCAATCTCGACGTCGAAGACCTCGACATTGATGTAGGAATGGCCACCGAGGCAATGGAGGAGACGACGGCATGAAGGTTTATGGACTCGATTTCACCAGTGCTCCCGACGCTGCCGGTTCCCAAGCCCGGAAGAAGAAAAGGCTCTTGCTGGCAAAATGCACTTTTCAAAACAACGTTTTAACCGTTGACGACTTCGAGGAACTCAATTGTGAAAAGGGTGATTTCTCACGTTTTGAAGACTGGTTAAACAACACAGATGGGCCTTGGATCGGCGGCGTCGACTTTCCCTTTGGTCAACCTTCGCAACTGCTGGAGGATCTGGAATGGCCTGTCACCTCGTGGAGTGACTATGTTGAGCATATTAAAGACCTGGGCAAAGCAGGATTTGAAGATGCGTTAGTGCAATACAAGGCAGACAAGCCTGACGGGCAGAAGCACATCAAACGGGTTATCGACTCGATGACGGACGCCCATAGTCCGATGACTTTAGACCATACGCCGGTCGGAAAGATGTTCTTCGAGGGCTCATGGCGTCTTCGAGAGTCAGATGTGTCGGTTTTACCTGTACGCCCCGTGGACGAAGCAACGAAGATCGTGATTGAGGCGTATCCTGCTTTGGTCGCCCGTAAATGGACGAGTCGCAAACCGGGATACAAAAGTGATGATCCTGAAAAGGCAGATGAGTACGCTGAATTCGCACGGTGTGATATTGTCTCAGCGATTCGTGGCCACGACAAAAACAATTGCAGGCCATCATTTGTTGACCGTTACGGTTTCACCGTGCGGATGACGGATGAGCAAGCACGTCAATGCGTTAACGATTTTACCGGCGACACACTGGATTCAGTGCTCAGTGCGATACAGGCGGCGTGGGCTTATAGCAAACAAGATTCAGGGTACGGAATCCCGAAGCAAGCGGACACTCTTGAGGGCTGGATCTGCGATCCCGAGACAGTCGTGACTGATGAGGGACTCGGAGTTGCGTATTTTCACGGAGAACTTAATTCGATCCAACAGATTTCGCAGGTAATTGGAAATTATTCGGCTGGCGAGTTCAATTCTCCAACACGGTCAACAATACCAATGTTGTCTCTTTTGATGCACAACCCGACCATGTTCAATGCAATCGTTGACCAGCTTGGGATGCCGCAAGAACGACAGCTGTTCCTGGAATACAAGGTAAGTTCGCCCGCAAACAGTCGGACAAAGTCCCATACGGACATCATGCTTAAGTCGGGATCGGATGCCTTGGCAATTGAAGCAAAGTGGACTGAGCCCATGTATGACGACGTCCAAACATGGCTCTCTAAGGTGACCAATGGTCCGGCGGTGCTTAACGGATGGCTGGAACTCATCCTGAAGGTACTTGCAAAAAAATCGCTGAAGGCTGAAGACTTCCGCGAAGTTATCTACCAAATGCTTCACCGTGCGGCATCCGCCGCTGCAACTGGATACCGGCCTCGCCTGGCTTACTTTCTTTTCAAGCCATCTCCTGACCCACAATCCGCATCGACTGATGCGATAAAGTCTGCACTCACAACTCTGTGGGGAAAGCTGGGCAAGCCCAAGAAGTTTCCATTCTATGTTGTCGAGATCGTGACCGTTCCGAGTGCCGCATACGAATTGATTCGCAATGAACCTAAATGCGAAGCGACGTCTGAACAGTTGAAAACAGTATTAAAAGGTGGCGAACCACTCTTCGAGTTTGAATCTTATTCAATATCAGAAATCGGAGTAGATTGATGAGTACCGGTTTCTCCGAACACGCACCGGTTGGACCATCAACGCAAATACGTAATCCATTCGACACGCGAATGGTATTCTTCCGGATCGGATGGATGGACCGTTATCGCGGTGTCACGTCGTCTGACACCATTAAACGTGGCGGTGCATTCGTTGAGGAACATGGCTTTGGTTTTGAGGCATATAATTACTTGCCCTTCGATGGAATGGTCTATGGCTGGGTGATGCCAGGTCGTCGAAAGAAAGGCGTCGAACTGAAAATTGACATGGTCAACGAGGACTTCGCCACAATCAACCTGAAACGTATTGGCGGAAAATCATCGGATCAATCTCTGTCCAATGTCATCGTCGTTTGGGTTGCCACAGCACCAGAGGGCGGGGCATACGTTGTTGGTTGGTACAAAAACGCCACTGTGCTGAAGCAGCCACAGGACCCACCCGAGGGTGCCAATCGAACGTACGGCGATTTTCAGGTCGGATATGTTACCTATGCGGATGAAAATGATGCGGTTCTGCTACGACCGTTTGAACGCACGATTGAGGTTCCCCAACACGGCCCAGGGAAAATGGGGCAATCGAACCTTTGGTACGCAGACGATCCGTCGAATCAGTACCATCGCAATGTTCGCCAGGAAGTCTTGAACGTAATTCGTGGTGGAGCCCCCAATTCACCTCCTCTAAAGCCCCCTGTTCAACCGGATGTTTTCCTGCGTCAACAGGTTGAAAAGGCCGCGATTAAGGAAGTCTCGAAGCACTTTACTGAACTTAAATACAACGTGACGTCGGTCGAACGTGACAATGTGGGCTGGGATCTCGAAGCCAGGATGGAAAAGCGATTCCTTCGGTTGGAAGTCAAAGGGCTATCAGGCCCAGAGCTGTCGATTGGGCTGACTCCGAACGAGTACATCAAGATGTTAGAGCATCGTACTTCGTATCACTTGTGCATAGTGACGAACGCAATCACGTCTCCGACTCTTTCCATTTTTCGATTCAGCCAGGAAACCAATGACTGGAGGGACAATGTTGACCGTGTATTACTCATCAGCGAAATTGTCTCGGCGAATTGCCGATTAGAGGATGAGAATTGATGAGCACCGACTTCTCCGAGGACACCCTGGTCGAACAACCCGCGATCGCTCTGTTTGAAGAGCTGGGCTACGAGTCCGCCAACTGCTGGCACGAAAAATTCGGCAGCAGCGATTCGACCTACGGCAGACAAACCACGGAAGAAGTCATCCTTCCAGACAAGCTGCGGGTAGCACTCGAAAAGCTCAACCCAGAGTTGGAATCGGATGCCATCGACCTGGCGATGGAAGTCCTGGCCCAGGATCGTGGAGCAATGGGACTGGCCCAGGCCAATCGTGAGGTCTACAAGCTACTCAAAGACGGCATTAAAGTCACATTCGAGAATGACGAAGGCGAAGAAGTCGACGAAACGGTCCGCATCATTGACTGGAAGAATCCGGAAAAGAACGACTTCTTCCTGGCATCTCAATTCTGGGTTTCAGGCAGCATCTATAAACGCCGGGCAGATCTGGTCGGCTTCATCAACGGCTTACCTTTGGTCTTCATCGAACTGAAAAAAAGCCATGGTAAGATCGAGCACGCATACAAGAACAACCTTAAGGACTACAAGTCGACCGTTCCACAGTTGTTCTGGTTCAACGCCCTGATCATTCTCTCCAACGGTTCTCAGGCGAAAGTCGGAAGCATCACCTCTGGCTGGGAACACTTTTCCGACTGGAAACGGATCAACAGTGAAGGTGAAAAAGGCGTCATTTCACTGGAAACCGTGATTCGCGGAACCTGTGAAAAGCATCGGCTTCTTGATCTGGTCGAAAACTTTACTCTGTTCGATGACGGTAAGGGTGGTTTGATCAAGATTGTCGCCAAGAACCACCAGTTCCTGGGCGTGAATAATGCCGTCCACGCGATGCAGGAGATCAAACAGAACCAGGGTCGATTGGGGGTATTCTGGCACACCCAAGGCAGCGGTAAGAGTTTCTCAATGGGATTCTTTTCACAGAAGGTATTACGGAAGGTCCCCGGCAACTGGACATTCCTGGTCATTACCGACCGTAACGATCTCGATTCGCAGATCTATAAAAACTTCGCCAGTACCGGCATTGTTACCGAAGACTGCCAGGCTGAAAGCGGTGCCCACCTGAAACAGCTGCTGACTGAAGACCATCGGTTCATCTTCACGCTGATCCAGAAGTTTGGCACCAAGAAGGGGGAAACCTACCCTGAGCTTTCAACTCGCGACAATATCATCGTGATGACCGATGAAGCCCACCGCAGTCAGTACGACACGCTGGCCCTGAACATGCGGAACGCCCTTCCCAACGCAGCTTTCATCGGCTTCACCGGGACGCCGCTGATGGCAGGTGAAGAGAAGACAAAGGATGTCTTTGGCGATTACGTCAGTATCTACAACTTTCAGCAATCAATCGAGGATGGGGCCACGGTTCCGCTGTTCTACGAGAACCGGATCCCCGAATTGCAACTGGCCAATGAAAATTTCAAAGACGATCTGGAAGCTCTGATTGAAGCCGCTGAACTGGACGAAGAGCAGAAGAAAAAACTCGAACTTGAGTTCGCCCGCGAATATCACCTGATCACCCGTGATGAGCGACTGGAAAAGGTCGCTGAAGACATCGTGACCCACTTCATGGGGCGTCGTGGCGGCAGTGATCACGCTGCTGGAAAAGGTATGGTGATCTGTATCGACAAAGTGACCGCGGTAAAGATGTACGATAAGGTCCAGAAGTACTGGAAGGCGTACCTGGGCGGTCTGAAGGCGGAACTGGCGGCCTTGGAAGGGGCGATGCCGTCTACCGGCAATACTCAAGACATTTCGATGACTGCGGAGACGTCTGAGCGTTACCAACTTCAGAAACAGAAGGAGTTGAAAGACCAGATCGCCTACATGGAGGAGACCGACATGGCTGTGATCGTCTCCCAGCAGCAGAACGAAGTCGAACTGTTTAAGGAAAAAGGACTCGACATCGAGCCTCATCGACTGCGAATGGTCAAGGAGGATATGGAGACGAAGTTTAAGGACGCAGATGATCCATTCCGCCTGGTCTTTGTCTGTGCTATGTGGCTGACTGGTTTCGATTCACCGTCAGTGTCAACGATCTATCTCGATAAACCGATGAAGAACCACACGTTGATGCAGACCATTGCCCGGGCCAATCGCGTCTTCGGTGAAAAGAACAACGGCCTGATCGTGGACTACGTCGGTGTCTTCCGAAACCTGCAAAAGGCACTGGCCATTTACGGATCGTCCTCAGGGGGCGGAGTCAAACCAGGCGAAACGCCCATTCAGAAAAAAGAAGAACTGGTCGAAGAACTACGACTGGCCATCGCCGAAGCAGTCGATTTCTGTAAAGATCGCGGCGTCGACATCGACGGCATCCTCAAGGCCGACGGATTCCAGAAAATCGCCTTTCTGGATGATGCTGCATCCAGTCTGGTCGATAAACAGACTGAAAACGAACTCGATGATGCGGTCGAACAGGTGATCGTCAACGACGACCTGAAGAAGCAGTTTTTATCACATTCCAATCAGGTTGTGCGGCTCTACAAAGCGATTCTGCCTGATCCCTCTGCTAATGAATTCGCCCCCACTAAAAGCCTGCTGTCCGTCCTGGCCGATAAGATCCGTAATTTCACGCCGGAAGCAAATATCGACGACATTATGGATCAGGTCGATGAGCTGCTGGACGACTCGATCGCCACTAAGGGCTATGTAATTCATGCGACTGAAACAACGTCGCTGATTGACCTGAGCCAGATTGACTTTGAGGCCCTGAAAGCTCACTTCGAGAAAGGTCGCAAACGTACTGAAGCCGAAAAGTTGAAGCAGGCTGTGGGTGATAAGTTGAAAAACATGGTCACGCTGAATCGGACCCGTACCGATTTGATGGAGAAGTTCAAAAAGTTGATCGACGACTACAACCAGGGACTTGATGTCAACGGTTTCTTCGCGAAATTGGTCTCTTTTGTCAAAGAACTGAGTGAAGAGGAACAACGTGGTGTTTCGGAACAACTGACCGAGGAAGAGCTGGCCCTGTTCGATATCTTGACTAAGCCGGAAATCGACATGACGGAAAAAGAAAAGGAAGAGGTCAAAAAAGTTGCCCGATCATTACTCCAGACCCTGAAGGAAGCCAAGCTGGTACTCGACTGGAGAAAGAAACAACGCAGTCGGGCCGGAGTCTACAGCACTGTCAAAACCGAGCTCGACCAACTCCCGCGGGCTTACACACCCGAAATCTATAATCAGAAGTGTGATATGGTCTATCAGCACATCTTTGATAGTTACCAGGGTGAGGGGCAAAGCATTTACGCATCGAAATAGGTTGCAAAGGCAAGTCGACTGATGAAAATAAAAACCGTTTCGATTCACAATTTCAGAAGTGTCAGGGATACTGAATTCGACCTTGAAGATTACTCTCTGCTCGTTGGCCCAAACAACGCGGGCAAAAGCACTGTCATTGATGCTCTCCGCGTCTTTTACGAAAAAGATAAATACGGATATCGACCAGATCGAGATGTACCTTTTTTAGGTTCTGACGGTGAGTCGTGGATAGATATCACATTTGCATTACTACCGCAGGAACATAAAGGACTGGCGGATAAATACAAGGCCCCAGACTTCCTTCTAAAAGTACGTAAATATTTGAACTGCAAAGATAAATCGAAGAATGGGCTAATCTATGCATTCTTGCCGGAAGGCGATCTTGCTTCAGATCAGTTCTACGGTGCAAAACAGGTTCAGCAGGGCAAGCTTGGGAATGTTGTTTACGTTCCGGCAGTCAGTAAAGTTGATGAGCATATCAAATTGACGGGCCCCTCTGCATTACGTGACTTACTATCCACAGTTCTGGACGAAGTGATCGACTCAAGCAATGCGTTTGTAGAGCTTGAAAAGAACTTCATTCAGTTCTCCAAAACCATCCGTAATGCGTCTACCACTGACGGACTATCGCTGGGAGGCCTTGAAGAGGACCTGAGTAGTCTGCTTGGTGAATGGGGAACAGAGTTTCATTTCTCAGTTAAAACGCCAACTATTTCTGATATCACCAAGTCTCTGATTGACTTTCATTGTCGAGACGAATCACACGAACAAGATATGGGCCTGGATCAATTCGGATCAGGGTTTCAACGTCATTTCATCTTTTCTTTGATTCAACTAAGTGCGAAATACCTGGGTAAAAAGAAGCCCACCCAATCAAAGGATTTCAGCCCACAGCTGAACTTGCTCTTGTTCGAGGAGCCAGAGGCATTCTTACACCCTTCGAAACAACAAAAACTGGCATTGAATCTCCAATCCATTGCAAAAGACGAGACGTCGCAAGTAATTTGTTCAACTCATTCCCCGCATTTCATATCGCATAACATTAGCAATATTGGATCCGTTCTTCGATTGCGACGTGTTGGGGGTATCGGCCGAGTTTATCAAGTGCGAAAAGACCGTTGGAATTCGATTGTCGAACAAAATCAGGAACTCAATGAGATCGCAAGCAAGTGGAACGGGAAAAATAAGCCACCACATGAGGATGATTATCTTCCCGAAATGGAGTCTATTAAGTACTGCTTGTGGCTGAACCCGGATCGGTGCGGGATGTTTTTTGCAAACCGAGTCCTTTTGGTTGAAGGAGCGACAGAAATCGCTTTGATCAACCGGCTAATTACAGATGGAAAGATCAGGATTCCTGACGATGGACTTCAGGTTGTAGATTGCATGGGCAAATTCAACACTCACAGATTCATCCTACTACTTTCTGAACTTGGAACTCCACATGCGGTCCTTCACGATGCTGATTTGAACAAAGGGCAACATTCTGAGCTACACGAACTGGTAAGAAAATCGAGCCACGCAAAATTAACATGTCGTATTGAGAAGTTTGGTACGGACCTGGAAGACACGCTGGGAATCTCAAAGACAACCCGTCACCGAAAACCTCAGCACGCTTTGATGAATTACGAACGCGGGGATATTGAAGACTCTCGCGTGGCAGACCTGTGCAAGAAGGTTCAGGATTGTATCGACAGCATGGCCAATTCATAGCGACTTAAAAATACTTTTGGAGAATGAAGTGGAGATGATGTCAGACGACTATTCCAACATGCAATGCCATTCTCAATGGCTCCCCGCAACAACATGATCTTCGGTTTAAAAGAGTTCTCCTCGGAACGATGAAAATACTTTGGGCTGGTGATTATACAACATGAAGAACTGAATCCGCATATCATGAAACGATACTTGACCAAATCTCGATTCATTCTCGGCCACGGCTGCCCGACAAAGCTGTTTTACACTGGGAAAACTGAGTACGCAAACACGCGGCAGACGGACGATTTTCTTCAAGGACTTGCGGAAGGCGGGATGATTGTTGGTGAGCTGGCCAAGCTCTACTTTCCGGAGGGACGAAATGTTTCGTCACTGGACGACGCTAAGGCACTGGAAGAAACCAACCAACTGCTTCTCAAGGATAATGTTGTCATTTTTGAGGCTGCTGTCACGATCGCCAATCTATTCTGCCGGATCGACGTGTTGGTCAAGACAGGAAATGAGTTGCAGCTGATTGAGGTAAAGGCCAAGTCGATTGATGGAAATGACGACGATCCATTTCGGACCACCCGAGGCCGCATTAGCTCCGACTGGAAGGATTACCTGCTGGATATCGCTTTCCAGCGTTATGTCTTACAGCAGGCGTTCCCAGAGTTTACTGTCACTTCCTGGTTGATGTGCGTTGATAAAAGCCAGGAATGTACCGTCGACGGTCTGCATCGACTTTTCAAGATCGAGAAAGACGGCTCCCGAACTTCCTGCGTTTTCGTCGGCGATGATGCTGAGAATTCAATATGTCGGGAAATACTGAAAGCCCGAAGAGTCGATGGACACATTGACGAATTATGCAGCGGAAACTTCGATAATCGAGACTTTGAACAATATGTCCGTTGGCTGGCGGACAATTACGAACAAGACACAAAAATCGCTCCCGAAATTGGGGTTCACTGTCGGAATTGCGAATTTCGTTGCACACCAGAGCAACGCGATGAAGGCTTAAGGGACGGTTTCCGGGAGTGCTGGTCAGAAGTACTCGGCTGGTCTGACGATGATTTTGACCGCCCCACTGTTTTTGATCTTTACAGTTTTCGACAAGCCCAGGATTTCATCAATCAACGTCGTATTAAATTGGATAATCTGTCCGAGGATGACCTTAGTTTAGAGGTAGACTCGAACCCCGGTTTACACCCCAGCGAAATGCAGCGGATTCGCCTGAATTACCTTAAGAGTGGTAGAAACGAATCTTTCGTCGACATTGATGGCCTAAATGAAGTAAAACGAAACTGGAGATTTCCTCTGCATTTCATCGACTTCGAAACGGCGGCCCCTCCTGTGCCACTTCATCAGGGCTTACGGCCATACCAGAGCCTGGCATTTCAGTTTTCCCACCATACACTTCATGAAGATGGAAGCGTTTCCCATGCGGGCGAATACTTAAATGCAGTACCCGGGGCATTCCCGAATTTCGATTTCCTTCGAAACCTGATGTCTTCGTTGGACGGCGATAATGGAACGATTTTCCGGTATGCGGCTCATGAAAACACAATTCTTAACCACATCGTCGAACAACTGGATCAGTTCGGGCATGACGAGAGTGATTTCCAAGAGTTGCGGAATTTCGCCAGTTCGATTTCAAATCCTACAAAGTCTCAACCAAATCCATGGATGCCTGGCGATCGAGAAATGGTCGATTTGAGGGAGCTTGTGGCTCGACACTATTACCATCCCAGAATGAAGGGCTCACAATCCATTAAATACGTCCTGCCCGCTGTTTTGACCGACTCCACTTTTCTTCGCGACAAGTATTCGAAGCCCATATACGGATATGAAGTTGATCCCGGCTCCAGCCGTAACTTTGCGACTCAGACATGGATTCAGACCGAAGGAGACAAAGTCATTGATCCCTACGAACTTCTGCCTGCTGTGTTCGATGAAGTTGACAAGAATACCTGGGACAATTTGTGGGCTGGTGATGAAATCCGTGGAGGCGGTGCTGCGATGGCTGCTTACCTTCGTCTACAGCAGGACGGGCTTCCCCAGGAATATCGAGACGACATTGAAAACGGCCTGCTTAGATATTGCGAACTCGATACACTCGCCATGGTGATGATTGTCGAATCGTGGCTCAATCACAGGAATTAAGATCTTCCACAACCTATTCTTAAATTCCGGATTTTAAGATACTGATCCATTCTGTCCCTGACTACATCCGCTGGTCATATTGCCCCTTGCTAATGGCATTCTGTCACATACTTTGCTACCCTTTGGGGGACAGATATCATAAAGATCAGTACTCCTTCGATTGTTACCAGAGCGAGTAAATGAGCATGTATGCAGCGGGAGAGAAAATGTGACCGAGCCTGACGGCAGTATGAAACCAGAAGACCGTTCCCCCCAGCCATCACACTCCCAGTCTCAATGGCACACCCGCTCCAGTATGATCCGCGACCTGAAACTCGAAGAGGTTTCGGAAGAACGCTGGCAAGAGTTCGAGCTGATTTACAAACCACTACTGCTCTTCTGGATGAGAAAGAAAAATGTTCCGGCATCAGCGGAAGATGAAGTCCTGCAGGAATGCTGGCTCGCTGTGTACGAGATGATTGGAAAATTTGAACGCAATACTGAAAAAGGTACCTTTCGAGGTTGGCTGCGAATAATTTGTCGGAACAAGGTTGCTGACTACTTCCGGTTACTTCCGAAAGATAATGGAGTGCCGCAGGAAATGCTGAATGCCGCTGTGAATCCCGAACAGAAGGATGCCGATGAAATAGATGAAGAAGAGAAGGCACTTCGGGAGATAGAAGCCCGAGCGTTGGAAGTGATCCGGAGTAAGACTAAAGAACAGACTTGGAAAATGTTTTGGATGACGACGGTCGAGAATGTGCCAACGGCTGAGGTTGCTCAACAATTCGATGTTTCAAAAGCGGCAGTGCGTATGGCGAAACAGCGTGTACTGAAACGACTTAAGGAGCTGGGCTTTGAGGTTTGACTATGGTTTCGAGAACTTGAGTTTTCGTGTTACACCTCTCCGATAGTCATAAATAGGAGATCCTTGTGGCCCAAAATAACAGATAGCAATAGAACAGATGCGGTGAACTAGAGATGGCACAAATACTCAAATGTCCCACACGCGACGAACTCATTCGACTGAATAACGACGAGTTACCCGGAAATCTGAGTGAATCGCTTTTCGATCACATCGAGAGCTGTGGGCGGTGCTCGTCCATCTATGGTGAGCTTGAAGAACCACAGGACAACTTTGCGAGTCACTTTGCTCACATCTCTCCCGAAGACCTGGAGAAAGCTCGGGAGGGCATTGCAGCCGATGCACTTCGAGAGTCGGCAACGTCGCTCTTTCCAAAGTTATCTGGCCTCTTACGTGATAGAGAACGGAGGTCAGCCCTTCATCCGCCATGCGATGTAAGAGACTACAGGGTGCTGAAGCAAATCGGCATCGGTGGGATGGGAGAAGTGTATGAGGCCAAACACATATTATCCGGGCGACACGATGCAATTAAAGTTATCCGACGGTTCAGGCAAGATACTCCTGAAGCAGAAGAGCGTTTCCTAAGTGAAATCAGGACTGTTGCTCAGCTCAATCACCCCAATATTGTGATCACCTATGGTCCGTGGCGTGAGCAAGATGGCAATCTTTATCTGGCCCAGGAACTCCTGAAGGGTAAATCGCTCCAAGATTTGGTTAACCTGGACGAGTTTGGTGGACCGAAAGAGATCATCGACGCCATGATTGGCACATGTCGCGGTCTGGAGTATGCACACGACAAAAAATACTTCCATCGAGATATCAAGCCTGCCAATGTCATGCGATTAGAGGACGGCACGATCAAAGTCATCGACTTTGGTTTAGCGTCAGCTGCTGAATCAGGGGAGTCTGCAATTCTGGTAGGTGCTGGCACTGTCGGCTACATGTCCCCTGAGCAGGCACATGGCACCGGACCAGTCGACCATCGTTCTGACATCTATTCTGCAGGCCGCATGTTGAAGTACTTGTTGACCAAAACTCCAATCGACCCTGCCAGCAAAAAACAGATCCGTGCGGTTAAAAAACTGAACAAACTTGCTGAGTGGATGACCCGTAATTCTCCCGGAAAAAGACCAAAGAATATCACGGTCGTCATCTCACGGCTTGAGAAGATTCGACGGGCTCTCATCAGATCCCGGGTGAAGACAGCCCTTACAGCTTCCGCAATCCTGGCCACAGTAGCCCTTGGCATTTGGGGGTTTGTCGTAAACTACGGCGACATTTCAGGAGGGATGGTGAACCGATTCATCGTCCAAGATGAAGTCGCAAGGCAGCTCGATGCACGGCAGCAGGAGGCCAATGAGGCACTGTCCAAAAAATGGAATAACGAGGTTGCCCCTCGCCTGAAGCGTAACACTGCTGAATTCCGCACCAATGTGGAATCGACGCTTGAAGGTCTCCGCTCTGGCCAGCCGGACCAAGTGCCCGCAAATGACTTGGCTTCGATCTTACAGCAGCTCCCCGGAATGGTGACAGCAAAAGTCCCGCAGCCCCCCACGTACGATCAGGGAGCGGATGAGCTCATCTGCTCCGTTAAACTTGCTCCGGATGAAGCCGCCTACCGTGCCACCCTGCCCCGACTAAAACAAACACTCGATTCAATTGCGATTGGCAATCCTGAAGAAGTAACGGTTCGACCAACGTCACTCAGATCCGATAAATCAGAAGATGGCGTGCCTGTTTACTCGTTACCACAAATCGAAAGCGATCCGCGAACCGCTGGAACGCAGGGCATCGTCTCGTTACTTATTGACTGGAACAGTGCTCAGACCTTTCAGGTCTGGAGGCACTATGTTGTGGACTTTGGTGCGATCAATGTGAAGGGTACTGGATGGCAGTTCATAAAACCGACAAACCAACACTGGCTTCAAACAGTTGCTGCCCGAGGAGACGATGACTTTGGGAAACTGATGGCGTTTCCCCTCATGTCTCGCACCATTGAGACGCAGTTTCTTGATGACTCCGGTACCAAAGTCGATGTCGACTCCTGGGAGTGGCTCGGTCGCAATTATGTCGACGTTGGATTGCCCCAAAATACGCTGAGCAATGGTCTCCCGACAGATCGCATGCTCAGTGGCGTCCCAAACCTGCTGGTCTCGCCGATTCATCGGCATTCGGGACGTCCCGATGAATCTGTGCTGGTCACTGGCTGGACGCAGGGGTCGCAGTCGAAAACCAATAATTTCCATGTCACCATTGCTCCCTTCTGCATGGTGCAAAGCACGTTCGCTGGAACCACCCGGGCTCTCGTTTTCTCCCCGGCTTCGGTGCAGACGCGGAAAATCCGGCTGGATTCCGAGCTCTGGCAAAAGATCTCCACGGTCAAAGTGAGCAACCGGACAGCCACGGAGAACTAGCTCAAGAGCGGCGAAGGGACGCTTCTCCCCCTACAAATCTGCGTCAACGCCTTAGCAGGCGGCCCCTCTGCCGATGGGATTCCAGGGTTCACGTGTGCTTTCCGCACGCTCTCAGGCTGTCATTCGAGAGGTCCTCGGACCGATCAATCCTACCAGGCCCGATTTTGCGAAATTAGCAAGCTTCCGTCGTCCAGTGTTACACGTCCGCGATAGGCATGAGTGTGAAGAGTCAAAGATCGTTTCTTGACTCGCAGAAGAATCCCTCCCTATGGAGACTACTCATGTCAGAGCGAGCGAAGTTAGAAGTGTCTATCCCCCTCGAGGCCGCCACCAGTCGATTGATGAACAGGAAATTCCCGACTCATGTTCGCAGGTTAATGCATCATTTGGGTGGGCAGAACATCTCAGGCACCAGCGAAGAGGACGGAAGGAAACCTGGCTTCTTCATGGATGCGATTTTTTCCAACCGTCAGACCGCCTTGAGTGCCGCCATGGCAATCCGAGCATTATCACTTGGGCATTCTGGGACATCCGCGAAGGACTTTTGGTACACAATCGACGACGACGAGATGCTGCTGTTCAAGAACAAAGGTGACTTGTATGCATACGAGTCAAAGAGTTTTGCAAGGGTCTTGGAGGAAAAATTGGGAAGCAAAGTAACTGAAGCCTTTGGTGGTTTCGTAGGCTTCTAAAGAAAAGAGCCGTATCGAGTACCAGTTACAGCTCAAACCAAGAGCTCTAAGCAAGAGCTATTTATCCAGCCCGCTTCCTTCACCACGAGGGAAAGCGGGTTTCTCTTTCCAAGAACCGACATGTAGCTCCATCAGTGCCATAGCAAGATCAGGCAGTGAGCCGCCTTGGAGAATGCCCATCCAAATAGACACCTGTCTTCAGAATAGCTTGTGTTTCTACATATCTGCGTTAAAGAATTTCCTTTTCGACTTCCGTGTTACGCCGCCTCGAGAGGTATGAATGTGAACGGAACTGGTCCGTTCGGTCCATGCAACTCTTTTCGGAAGAACTCACAATGCGTAAGCCAGAACAAGAAAGCGACCTACAGGCCGCTGGCCCTCAGGACGAATCTGATGACACCTTTCATCGGATTGTCTACGAAGCCCCTGAACAGAAGCGATGCGAATTGCTGCACAGTATGTGGCGAGATAAATTTCTATTTCAAGTCGCGGATACCGAATTAGGGGAGATTCTATGCGGGAGTCAACCTTTAGTGCGTGTCTTTACGATCTCAAACGAGCTGGTCGCTCAGAAACTTAAATGGAAGCATGATATTGATTTTGTTGATGAAAAAGTCGTGGCTTCTCAAACCGAAAAGATCCTGAGTTCTATTCAGGATTCAGTACAAAGCAACTATGGAGTCGTCGCGAGTGGAGATGTTGAGACAGAGGTCTGTTCTGAGTTTCCATTCTTAGAGTTTGGGAACGATGGGTTCGTCATCGGACTATTCTTCTCACGTGACAGTAGAAATGCTGCCACAGACAATATCCTCACTGACTGGAAAGGCTGGGGAGTCGGAACGGAAATCAATTTGACTGAACTCCAACAACGCCAAGAGTGGCGAGAGAACTTCCAGCAGTGCTTTGATGACAGTGAAGTTAGGTCGCGTCTCAACGGCATGTCACACGAAGAGCGACTGCAAGAAATTCAAGTTCTTTGGCAGCAAGGCGTTGCTTTTGAAATGACGGATCCTGATATGGGTACGAAGTACAGCAGCGTCGGAAGCGATATATATTTCTACGTGGATTATTCTCTGGGTATTGTCCCACCTTGTGACCGTTCGGACTGTTCTTTCCCAATTGATAAGTCGATCATCCGCGAATACATGGAGTTCTTGGATGACGAAGATGGAGAAAGAATGCGAACGATCGTCCAGATTGAACGAACAATCCGCGATGACGTCGAAGTTAATGGCGGGGAAGTTTTCGTCTTTGAACGCATGCTTCATGAAAACGAAGATGGAACCATCATATATGAGGGGCCGTCATCCACAATGATTGGTTGTCGATTTCCGACCGAAGCAGTCCGTAACCAGTTCGCCAGGGAGATCTTGGACTCCCTAAGCATATATGGAGTGGAGATCGACGAAGATACGAGGGAGGTCATAATGAATCTCAACGAGAGGATTGCATACGCAGCATGGATGAAAGCCCGTATCGAAAGTGACCCGGACAGAGAAAATCAACTTCGTCTCATGAAAGGCCCTACATTCGATGAACTAAAAGAACAAGTCATCAATAATCAGATTGCGAATTGGGAATCTACACAGAAAGAAAAAGACACTTGAGACAAAATCTTCCTTGGTCAGTTAATACTGAAAAACAACCACAATGTTCGATATCTGGCCCACTTCTTCAAAGGTAGAGGAAGTGGGCATTTAAGATCGACTGTGTTATTTTCTTGCCTCTCTTCATATGGAAACAATGAGAATCTTCTAACCAGATAATGTTAGAGCAGCTAAAGCCATAATTCAGAAATGTCGATCTTTCAAATATCTCTTCCCATCTAAAAACAATCAAAGGCAATCTTCAATCCGGCCACGATCCACGCAATCTCTTAATTGAATTCACTCGCAGACAGTTTCTGTGAGGTGAGGGACAATTATATTTCATCTCAGTTTGTTTTTGGTTTTTCATAAGAATTTGTAGCCACTCTGATATATTGCACCGAATCCAGTTTCATTCGTTCCAGGTTATCCGTCAAATCATGCCCACCGCCCAGCACGATAACATTGATTCCCTGCCCTTTACGTAAGATCTTGAGCATCTCATCTTCCCGTTTCTCTTCAGCCTTCTCATCAAATTGAATCTTGCCATTTCCGCCAATGGGATTGGCCGTTTTAAACGCTGCTGAATTTTCCAGTGGGATAACAGAGTTCAATTCATTTGTAATCATCAACTGGGCAGGGACTCCCAACTGCATTAGATCCCGTTTGTATTGTTCTTTCAAAAATAGATCAAATGCACCATCACCTTCTGGCACTTCGAATTCCCGAAGCGTTTTAACGAACGAATTGAACGCATTTAAGTTTTTCTCAGTGAGCCCTTCCAGGTACACAGATCGAACTTCGTGATTCTTGATCAGGTACCTCAGGATCTGCTTCTGCTCTTTCTGAATCGCTTCAACATCCTCCAGGAATTCAAAATACTGCCTTTCGATCTCTGCTTCAGATAATTTACCACTTGAGGAATCAGAAAGATCAGTAGCGAAATCATCTCGGGACACAAAGTGCCAGTTCAGCAGATGAATGATTATTTGTTTGGGTTTGGACTTGATCGGCGTATTTACGACGGAAGCCGTGGTGGGTATTTTACGCAACTGGGAGCTGAGATCTGCCCCTGGACTCGGTTCATCGGCGAAGGTAGCCGCGACTGCGAAGTGCAAGCATAAGAGGACACAGGCACAAAGAGATAATCTGGGCATGACTGGATAGTTTAAAATGGATCCATTCGTAAAAAAAGCCGTCTGTGTGCCTGCTCCAGACGGCTGCTTTATTATACTGCCATGCACATAAAAGCAAACAACTATTTATAAAAAGAACCGCTATGATCTTTCGTCTCTCTCAAAGGCTCAAGCAGAAAATCAAAATTGGTACGCTCAATGCCAGCCCATTAGACCGGAACCCTTTTAGTGACTGGTCATGCCACATCTTTCCAGCTAATCGCCGTCAGTACATTTTGCTGTGTAATACCAAATCATTCTATTGCTGTGTCATGCCAGCCAAAGGTATTACTAATCAAAAGGTCTTCGCCGAAAATGCAGCAGACTGTATCCGGGATTTCACAGCCGATGATGCCAATCAGTGGGCTTTCCGGAAATTCATTGCTCCTGAATTTGAAACAGTTCGGTTTGGTAAAGCATTAAATCGCTCTGTAACAAGTTCAATGAATCAACTGATCGAATACGCTCAGGACTTACTGATTGAGGATGCTATGTCTCCACATGAGGTGGGATTTAAGCTGAATGACTTTTTGCTGTCAGCTATTGTTGAGAAAAAGTCTGATGGGTTTAGCACGCCTAATGATGCATTTCGGAGAATGGTGGATTCCAGAAAACTGGAAGCAGCAGAATCAGATCTGGCAGAACCCCCAAATACTACAACATGGTTTGTTTACATTCTCAGGTGTGCTGATGATTCCTTATACACAGGAATCACGACAGATCTAAACCGGAGATGTGAGCAGCACAATGCTGGAACGGCTTCACGCTATACCCGTAGTCGTCTACCAGTCACTATGGTTTATCATGAAACTCAAGAGAATCGAAGTATGGCTCTCAAGCGTGAACTGGAAATCAAGGCGATGTCACGATCAGCAAAAGAATCGCTCATCAAGTCTATAAAGTGAGAATTTACCCACCACATCTGCCACATGCTTTCCCATCATTCGGCCCACAAATCCGACCACGCTTTGTGTTCTTGAAATATTCACAGTTCTCGTTGTGCCGCACATTGGATGATGTATTCAGCCAGAACTTTGTGCCGGGGGTATTACTCGGCCTTCTCTTTCTGGCCCGATACTCCCAGGGTGGAAGCGGATTGGCATCAGCCCAGAGACCACGTTCCGCCTGTCGGGCTGATCGCTCTAATTTCGCCAGGCGTGCTTCATCGTTGTATTTTTTGTAATGCCAGGCCCAACCATCCTTAATCATCTTTGCGTTGGTGTCCAGGCCGCCCACTATTATGACTCCAAGAGTGCGACCATATCTGTCCTCCCCCGTCTTTTTGACCGTCACGGTTTTGCCGAAAACCATCTTTGATAATGCCTGCTTCGATTTCGTTCCGAAGCTCTGACTGGATTCTGGTGCGTCGATTCCCTCTAGTCGCACTTTGACTGACTGGCGGTTGACCAGCACCTTGACGGTATCGCCATCAGTGACTCCAATCACTTTTCCAGTGAGGGTACTAACAACCTTAGGCGGAGCAGCAAAAACAATCCCAAAGGTGAGCAGAATCAGGATGGCGGTGATATAACGCATATCGTTCCGGTAGAATGAATGGATTAACTGTTTTAAGTGCTGGTAAAATTGCGTCACCACTTACAGAACAGCGGCGATTGATTATCCGGTTAAATTTGGTCGACCTCATCATTACTATGTATCTGATTCTTCAAATCCCTTTCGATCAGAACACGACGCTGACCAACCGGAAGATTGATCCCCAAGCGAGACAACGAAGCAAATAGGACACCTGAAAAAAACACTTCGTCAAGATTCCCAATGAGTGGAAGATTGTCAGGAATTTCTACTACGCCCATTGTTATATTCGAAAGGTAAATCGCAGAAAGCAAGAGCCCCAATACTGCCAAAAAACCAGAGGCACATCCCTGATCATTCGCCATTAGCCGTCTCCATGCTATGTTCGATTCGTAATCGTCCACTCCCACCACACGCATTACATCTCATCGCGACCGAGCCCGTTCCACCACAAGCAGAACACATCACTGCCTCTCCCCCGAATACTCCGGAGGTTCGATGCCCGTCTCCATTACAGATTGCACATGAACCTTCGATACGACCAGTGCCCCCGCAACTCGCACAGTCTCTTGAATTATCAATTTCAACGGGAGTACCCGCTTCGTGGCCACTACAACCTACAAGCATGAGTAGGACGACGGAAAAATACAGCGTAACACGAGTCATATTGAACACCAGATGATTGAGGATGCAAATTTGAATTAGACTAAATTCTGTCGATAATCTCTATCAACCACAAACATACTGAAATTTTGTTTAACAGCAGGTAAATTGTCAAGTGAGTATTATCGCAATAAAAACAGTGCTAAAATCAACAGATTTTAATCAGGAAATTTAAACGCTGAACGATCACCAAGTCCGTTGATAAGATGCTGCAGATACTCGGATAGATGTATCATGCCAGTCCCAGCTAATACTATTCTCATCCTCTCATAATCATTTTGGTTAAGTCGACATTGGTAGCTTAAAGGACGAAATAAATGCGACTTTATCGACAGTCTTTTGAAACTAAGAAGAATGAATGGATTGAAGTCGAGCTACCAGTCAGAAACTTCGTGGCGACCTGGAGAGGCCGGGTTTTTCCCAATCAGAAGTTTGATCCCAGTAATGTGGCTGGCCTGGGATTTCTCCTGGGGGATAAGAAAGCTGGCCCTTTCAAGCTGGAAGTCGAGTGGATCAAAGTGAAGAAAACCGAAGAGTAAATCGTCCCCATCCAGAGCGATCTGTAACAACGCTGAATATCAAGCTCCACTGACAATATAGGAACTTATGCGACCTGTCAGTAAATCAATGGAAAGTAAGCAGCATGCCCCACTTCATCTGCACAACCTGCGGAACGCAATTCAATAAATCCGACCAACCACCTGCCGAGTGCAAGATTTGTACTGATGAGCGGCAGTATGTTGGCTGGAATGGGCAACAATGGACGACTTTCTCTGACCTTCAAGAATCGCATCGAAACGTCATTCGGCTTAAAGAAGCTGGTCTCTATGGGATCGGAATGGAACCATCCTTTGCCATTGGTCAACGGGCACTACTTATTGTTCGTCCCGAAGGAAACATCCTCTGGGACTGCATCCCTCTCATTGATGATGGCCTCATCCAAATGATCAAAGGTATTGGTGGTATTTCTGCCATCGCAATTTCACATCCGCACTACTACACGAGCATGGTGGAATGGAGCCGGGCATTTGATTGTCCTATTTATCTGCACAAGGATGACCAAGAGTGGGTGATGCAGTCCGATCCTGCTGTCCAGTTTTGGGAGGGTGAAACGAAGGAGGTCAGCAATGATCTGACATTGATTCGGTGCGGAGGACACTTTGACGGGGGCACGGTCCTGCACTGGCCTGAGGGGGCGGCTGGAGAAGGAGTGCTGCTTACCGGTGATATTCTGCAAGTGGTTCAGGATCGACGCTGGGTAAGCTTTATGTACTCTTACCCCAATCTGATCCCACTGCCAGCATCGGTAGTTCGGCGAATTGCTGACACCGTCGAACCGTTCAGTTTCTCTCGTATTTACGGAGCCTTCTGGGGAAAAATTGTTGCCACAGATGCAAAAGCGGCTGTCCAGAGATCAGCAGAACGGTACATCAAAGCTCTGGAAGAATAATTTCCGTATTGATGACTCTCACGTGATGATGAGCGACAGGATCAGTACATGTCACAAAATTACCGAAACATAGTCCTCAGATTCGGATCCAGTTCATACTCTCCCTTCAGGTTCTTTATCATGGCCAACTGAGTTTCAAGTTCGTGCTGAATCTGAGGATGCTCGAACAGGGTCTCCGGTGTATAAACCGGATCATCTTTTTCAAGCTTGCAGTCAAGACCATCAATCACTGACTGAGCAACATCCTGGGACACCCCCACATCGTTTCTGCGACAGCATAGAATACACATCCCAATGCTCTGTTGCACTATGGATATAATGGGATCAACATCTCGCATGGGATCGGCCCATCCGTCATCGACTTCCATGAAGTCCATGTCGAGGGCATTCAGTTGATCTTTTTCAGGGATCATACCATTCAACAATGAATCCCAGATATCGTTCAGGATGTCATGTAATGTTCGCAAATCAGATTGTGACAAATTCTTAATGAGGTGATCGTCGTGTGATATTAACAGGCGGTCGGCACACCATACAGCAAACAAGCATCGTTCCAAATGACGAAGCGAACGGAGTTGCTTCGTCATGAATTCATAGTGGTCGTCCATGTCATTGATCGGCTTATTCATGCGTCCTTATGATCCTTGGTGCCAGTCAATTCAGGAATCATCCTGATCGGTGACTTTACTCGCATAAGTTCGTGACCGTGTATGCCAGAACGCCCACAATACAAATACACCCTGCAACGGCAGTCGCAGCAGGTGAATGGTGGGCGAAGCTGGCAGGATCTCCTGGTTCTGGTAGAGGTAGATGTTGGCCGGAAATACAGCAATCAACAGGGCTATGATCCCCCACGCTGCCAGACGTGAATATTTCGGTATCAGCAGCAGAGCCCCCAGTAAAATCTCAAAAACGCCACTGACTAGCACCAGTTCTTCATGAAAAGGGAGATAGGGGGGCATTATTTTCAGAAAGAATGCTGGATTCGCGAAGTGCATCGTGCCAGCCACGATCATGAAGATCGCGAGAAGAAACTTTGAGATTGATTTCACCTGACTCATCTGTGTTCTCGCTTGGGGATGGGGCTTCCCTACTTGTTTTTCTAACTTTAGATTGAAAAGAGTGGTACCCAGTAGTTGTAGTCGACTGGGATAATTAAGCATATCACTTCCCTGTCAGCCAGACTGCCTCCAAACCTCACTCCAATCCATCACCGGCATTTCCCTATACTCTTTCTCTAAATCAGGTTACAGACCAATCCAGACCGTCTGCATGGCTCCCACTGTGCCATTTGTGTCGGGTGTGTTGGTCAACTCAATATATACAGAATATTTTACGATCCCTGTGTTACGCTCTCACGATAGGTATAGGTGTGATACACGACATCGTCTCTCGAACATCAATTCATCTACTTTACAGGAAGTATCAATCATGAAATCTCCGAGATCCATCCATTATCTGATGACCATTTGCTGTTCGATACTGGCGGCATTCTGTTTCGCTGGCTGTAGCGATTCATCCTCATCGACTTTAATAGCTCCGAAGTTCGTTGTGGAAGATTGGAATACTTCGCATGGAGTATTTACAGCATAGTGGTTCATCACGATCAAAAACAATGGTGCCCCCGGATCACAGCTCGTGCAGTTCTGGCACGGAAGTTCTGAAGATAGTGCTTCACGCAATGTCCTCTATTCAAAACGGCACTCTCTTGGATTCGGTGAGCAGAAGACCCTTGAAATCTCATGGACTCATGGAGGCATTGGTGTCTTTGCAAGTGGTGCTATTTATGGCTTTGACGAAGGCGTTGAATTCCTTCCGTAACGGGCATAACATAAAACTTTGAGATATTCACAGAGAGACAATAAAATGAGTAGCGATTCAAAAAGTAATGCAAATCCGCAAGAGCTCTACAACGACCTCAGCAACGAAGTCGCAGATACTCTTCTCGGGCCAAATTCACCAGTAAGAGGCTCTGCTGAATTCGACAGACTGATCTCTGAGCATGACCAATTACTTTCACGCCAAGAGGAGCTGAAAGACTTAGAAAAGAAGCTGACTGAAGTCCTGCCTGGCCTCGAACAGACCGAGGGTAATCTGTCTGCTGCCCAAAAGCAACTGGCTGTAGAAAAGAAGAAATTGGCAGCTTATGCGGGCGAGTTGGGTCAGGCAGCATTCGCTGGCCTCCGTTCCGGTGAGTTGCCAGATCATCAAATCTTCTCTGATCGAAAAGAACTACAGTCCCGCATTGAAAATCTGCAGCGTCAACGAACGGAACTTACTGCCGATGAAAACGCAGGGATGATGGATAAAGCGAAAATTCAAGCTCAGCAACTTAAACTGAAAGGCCAAATCAAGCTAGAAGAGCTGAAGATCAATTCAGTGGACCGGGCTATCGGCGAAGCCATACTGAAATCTAAAGAAAAGTTGTCCGTTCGATGTGATCAGACTGAGAAAGTACTGAAAGCAATCATACACCAGCGTAAGCAGGTCACGACGGCCAAAGAGAAACTAGAGCAGGCGGAAGCAGCAGTGGCAGACCGAAAATCAGCCGCTGCTCAAATACTTGGACGGTCCAACATTACTAATGCGGCTTCACTGAAATCAGAACTCAAAGAAACTCGTAAGGAATATCGGCAGAACGAACAGGCGATCACGAAATCACGAAATCAAACTGTGAACGCAGCTGTAGGGAATCAATCGTTGCGTAAAAATGCTTTGATTGGTGAGAAGCTGCAAGAATTAGAAACCATCTCAGATTCTTCGGCAGCATCGTACCTGCGAGGCATCAGACTAATTCAGTCAGTTTACTCAAGTTGGCAAACATTACCGTTCCGATTGCAAATCGGAGTCGCTTCTGCCTCGATCGTCGCAGTACTGCTTTTCATGGCACTTGGTTATTTCCAAGGTGAGGCTAGCACGCAACTCGATGAAACCATGGGGGACGCCAGTCAATTCCGAATTGTCGAGAAGATTGAAAATGCAGATAAGTCTTTGGAAGTCCAAGAAGTTCGCGGGGACGACACATCTACTCCTCTTTCTCGCCAAACCGCCAAGCCAAGCATCGCAAAATGGAATAAATGGCCTGAACCTGATGAAATCGTAGCTGAGATGGGGTCGCTAACGATGCTACAAGCAACAACGCCGGTCAATCATAGTTTTACAGTCTTGAAACAGATCTCTGAAGGCGTTTACGAGATCCAAATCGAGTTGCCAATCCAATCAAAAGGGCGTGCTGTTTTGTCGACAGTGACAACTAAATTTGAAAGTGACGGTAGAGCTATGCTTCCCCTCACATACTCCGGTACCCAATCATTTACTTTGCAGAATGGATTTAAGCGTCAGATCCGGATTTTTCAAGAGGCGTCTGCTCTCTCTCCGAAAGAAGCCGCGATTCGAGAAAGAGAATATTTCAATGAAATGAAAGCCCTTCGTCGAATGCTCGTATGCTCTTCCATTCACTTCAACGTCCCCATAACAGGCGAATGGAAAGATTTTTATACGGCTGTTGGAGCCGACAAATGGGATGAGATGATTTCAGATGACTCTCTCTATCTTAGCAAACGAGCAAAAAACTATTTTTCAATTGAAGTTTCAAGTGCTTATCGAGAAACCAAAGAAGCGATGGAGAAAGGCTACTCACCTACGCACTATGCGGCACAAAAGAGAGATCTAATGACGCTGAATGCTCTTAATAGCTTCGGTGAGAGTCTTTCCGAATTGGGGGACGTTGGGAGACCACCATTGCATGTTGCGTTTGAATCCTGCCTGGAAGAACTGACTGGAAGGAACGAAACCAATGCCGCCAAGAGACTCCTAGACTGGTTCGCGAACCACGATGCGAGTGTCAAGCAAGTTGATTCCAAGCAACGAAACCTTGTGCACTTACTGGCACTAAATAGTCAAACTGGACTCGACGAATCGGATACATTGCTTGGGTTCCTGCAAAAAAGAGGGTTCAACTTCGGGTCTACTGATTCACAAGGAAACCATCCCGTACATTTGGTACTGCACAGTGTCATTGAAAAGACGACAGACAAAAGAAAAGGCAGGCCGTCGATGACACACGCAGAAACTGCTAAGCGATGTGGAAAAATACTCGACCTTTTCGCCAAATACGGGGCAGACCTTCGCTCGCGAGACAATAAAGGATACACCCTCATTCACAAAGCATGTGAGGTCGCAGATGTTGAATTATTGAAGATAGTCCTCGAAAAAGATATCAACGTAGATCAAAAGAATAAGTCCGGCGATACGCCATTACTACTATTAAGCAAGCATTGGGGAGACGTCGAAGAACGCGATCGACCCCAAATCGAGCAGTCTGTCCAGTTACTGTTAGAAAAAAACGCAAACAAGTTGATCCGAGACTCAAATGGCCACTTCGCCGCATTCCACCTGGGAGACTCACTTCGGCATCTGTTGTTGGTTGAGACCAATAACATACCCATAACGATAGATGGCTGGGACGTCTTCCTCTTCGCTGGTAAGGACGCATTCTTTGCCGGAACCGCGAGCGGTTCCGATCATCGTTTCGCAGTATTAACAGATTCGGGGAGCGTGCTCAAGACGCTTGTACTCGACGAGTTGTCTGGTCCGGTCGCGGCCCACCTCAATGCGGATGGTAGCAAGCTGCGGCTTACTGATAGCGGGTTGTTAACTTCGGCCATCGCAAGAGGATCTGGCCAGGCAATTCCGGATTCTGAGGACAGGTTCTCTTTGAAGCTGTGGGAGGTATCCCAAGAAGGTAAAGTCGAGTCAAAAACAATACGATTCAACAAGAACTATCTTTTCCCGAACGAAAACGTGTTAGATAAAAGCTCAACAAGATTTTCAGATTCTGGAATCATACGATATGAAAACGTGCACACATCGAATGGGGCAGATTCTTCAGTTTCCCTGGCGAGTTATGGTAACAATGGAAGGGAGCTTTGGCGGTACGACCTATCAAAGCTCTCAAAGACTTCGTTTTTAGCGGATGGCCTAATCCAAGTTATGAGCCCAAAAAGTGGAACAGCTACGTTGCTGCACAATGGTAAAAAGGTGGCGAGCTATGACATCAAAGCGATCGGTGCAGACTCTTATCGTCCACCGACTGGAGTGGCTATCACTGAGGCGAATGTGACTGTTGTTCGCACTGATGATTCGGTGGTGATTATTGGAAGTGACGGTAATATAACAGGCCGCATACCTGTGGGATACGGACCGAAATCAACATTTCAGGTGTTTGGCAATCTGGCAATCGTTGGTAATAGGGAAAATGATGTTTTCTGCATTGATACATCAAGTGCAAAGAAGCTTTGGAAAGCTAGAGGTAATCGAGTTGACGGGGGACTGCAGCAAAGCAGAAACGGCGAATGGTTTTGGATTTCTGGTTCGAAATTAGTTCGGTACTCACCCAATGGAGAATTGGTAGGCAAGTGCTTGCTTCCTGGTTTCAAAGAGTCATCGTCATCGCTACCTACTTTTGACTGGCTTGGAGAATCGAAGTTTGGATTTTTGAGTATCTCTGAAGAAGGGTATCGTGACCGACGATTATCTCTTTATCTAAATGTAATAGATATTTCAGAATGGTAAACAGCCTGGTTCGCAAACACCTAAAAAAAGTCCTGCGGCCCCCTATAGGATTGCAGGACTTTTCTTATTCTCTTCCCGGTTTTGGTTTCCGTGTTACGGCCTTTCGATAGATATGGGTGAGAACGGCAACGGCGGTTTAAAATTACCCGCCAGTCACGCTGCTGGAGCGACGCCGTATCCCTGAACTCCTTTTAAGAGAGGAACACGATGAACACAAAGCTTTTAGATTCAAGTCCAACGCCGTCAGAGGTTAGTGGACGAATGACTGAGATGGTACTCAGTGAAGAAGAACTCCATCATCGCTGGAAGGAAGTTAAATTCCGTTTCAACGAGATGTCCGAATCCCAGAGAGTTGACGAATTTCGAAAGTTCTGGGAAATGGACTTCGAAGTTACGGAGTTGGACAAAAAAACGGGCCTGCTTTACAGCAGTTCTCCTCTCATGAGGGTTTTTACGATCTGCCACGAGCAATTAGTCCAAGGCTATCTCCAGTTCAAAGAAGAAAGGCTGGAAACCCAGGAAGAAATTGCTGCCGCAGTACAAATTGTGAAAAGTTCCATCGAATCTACAATCCGACGTTTTAAAGGAATCGTGAAAGAGGAAGGGGCTGAACCTGGATACGCTGATTCAAAAGAACCAGTTAGCTGCTTCTACGGATTTCAAGAAGGATTTGGGAGTGATGATTTTATTATCGGCATGTTCTTCTCAGAAGTCGGTCGAACTAAGGTGATCAAAAAGGTCGCAAAAGAATGGGGGCGATATGGAGTCAGAACAGAGCCCGTTGGAACTGAAAGGAATGTCCACTCTCGGCGAACTTCTCTTTGGAATCGGGATTTTGACAGGAAGGAGTACCGAAAATATTTTGCTATATTGTCCCATAAGCAGCGGCTTAAGGAAATCAAAGACCTGTCAATAAAAGGTATCAAGTTTCGGTACACGGATCGTAAGACAAACCGTGTCTATAACACTTATGTGATTCCATTTGGCATGGGGCAGTTTTCTCGGCAATTCTCTTATGACTTCATGTTCAAGTACTCAGAAGAGAACCTTCCAGGAGCATCAGAAAGGTGTGAAGAAATTGATCGCGTCGAGAAATCCTTGTTGGGCATTATCGCCAATCACAATGGATTTGTAACAATGATCGAACGTGATCTCATCCTGGCATCCAATGCATGCCTGAGTCTTCAGGAATCCGAAGACTTTGATGGTGAAGGACATGTGTATGTGCAGTTTCCCAGCAAAATTGCGAGAAGCCGTGCATCAGAGGAAGTGTTTGAAAAGTTGTCGATCTACGGAGTTCAATTTTCTTTGGAGAAAGGAGAAAAGCCCTCTACAGGCGAACAGAATGCAATTTTACGAAAGGAACTTGATTCCAAACGTGCACGGCTAGATTTAAGCTGGAAGATGTTGGAATCCCGGAAAGCACGCCACCGCGTGGAATCTATCGAGCTTGAAAACGCTGAAGCGGAGCTACTTCAACGAGAAAGAGAAATCAATAAGATTGAACAGAATCTGTCCGAGTGTGAGAAACATCCGAATCATACACCAGTAAATTCGAATAATACAGAATCTATGGGAACGAAAGAAAACACGGAATACTTACCGGCCCCATAAGGCCCTGACCTCAAAGGGTTACGTACCCTTTTTGTGTGTCATGCTGTCTGGGCACTTGGCACCATATGGATGCCTATTCTGGAACACCTAAAAAAAAGGCCTGCGGTCCCCAACGGGATCGCAGGCCTTTGGTGTTGTCCCCTGTGTCCTGAATGCAGTATCCGTATCCAGGGCACAGCACGGGAAATATTAGCTGCTGACACTCAGGTACTGACACTCTGATCAGAATTCAGGCTACGACTCCAGTCGTGGTTCTGTTCACGGAGTTGGGACATCAAGTCACGTATGTGTGAAACTGTTTCTGTTAAACCACCACAGAGCGTCTTCATTTGAGTTAAAACCTGATCTGTAACGATATCCGGTTTCTGACCAGAACGTCCCTGTTCAGTAACATACCGTGGACTCGATCGAGTCTGGGCGGGCTGCTGAGACACCGATGTGGACTCAATGCGTATAGCATCAGACTGCGGCTGCACAGCTTCCGCCTGAGTCAGGAGAGCCCAGACATAGGTACGGTCCCCTTCCCTGCAGGAAGCGGGCGTATCGGGTCCACTCAGATTGATCTCCCGAAATCCCAACTGCAGAGCACGTCTGAAATAATCTCGACTCGTATTGATCCGGAGACTTTCACCGGATCGTTCAGAGCGACATAGAACAAAGTCTCGCTGCTGCTCCTGCCCCCCTTCCCGGGCACGTACCGTGACCTCTCCATTCAGGTCCAGGGTCACTTTATCAGCATCCCCCTGGTGAAATGGTTTCGGCTTCAAGGCTGAGCAGATAAATTCCGCATCCTTATCCGGAACTTGTAGAGTGGCCACCGTTTCTGGCCGTTTATTGATCAGCTCCAGCACATCGGGAAAACGTCCCTTTTCGTTAATCTTCAGCCAGATGGTCCACGGTCCTGACCTCAGGGTCACCCACTCATAAGTATTGCCAACCTCAATCGACTTACCGCGTCGCAATTCCCGACTACAAAGCAAGCGATTTGCAGGGACCAGGAGCTCCCCTTCCCAGGGAAACTGGAAACCATCCTGAATCAACAGCTGCCTGCCATCTGTGCCGATCACCTGCCCTGTAGAGCCCCGCAGCTGCAGATGATCCAGAGCATACCGTGCCGAATCAGTAGTCGCCGTTTCACAGGCATCTCCCAAAGCAACCATCAGCCTGGATTCATTACATTCGAGCTGATCGGGAAGTTCCGGGAATCCCTCGCATTCGACTACTGGATACTCAATTGACTGCGGAATACCTGCATCCTGCCACTCCGCACGGATCTTATCGTTTTCAACCTGCAGTTGAACCTGATCTGACTTCACACCATGACAGCACCGTAACAGACCGAAAGGTGAGACAATCTGCTGGCCCTCCAGTCCTTCGAGTGGAAGTCGATATTCCAACGCGATCTGCTGGTTTCGGGTCCGAATCTGCAGACCATGCTGATCAACCAGAAACTCGACTGGCGGACCAGTTTGACGACTGGTGATCCCCAGACCGCGACTAAAAACAGTTTTTAACTCACGTATTAAAGAACGGGATATTGTAATCATCGTTTCTCCTGTGTGATCAGAAAAAATGTCGATCCGGTGGCTGTCACCGGATCGGCAGGGAAACTGCTATACAAAAGCGTTGATAATGCCAGGTTGATGAAAGAAAGCGACATTCCGCTCCAGATCTGCCTGGTCCCAGTCCAGGATCTGCGGCGGCAGGTCACAGGGTTCGGGATCGAAACTGACGGTCATGGGATCCGCCAGGCTGAATCCACGAAACCGAACTTCCCATAAATCTTCTCCCGTAGCATCAGCGACCTGCTGGTCGAGTTGAGTTTGTGTCATTTGCGTTTACTCCTGTTAAGTTTGAGAAAACGCTGCCCCCTCGGAGCAGCGTGAATTCACACCGCCCCAAAGGGCACAAAAATAAGTTCACTTCATGTATGGACAGCTGGTAGCCAGTGTGCTTCCAGCCAGTCTCGTTCCGCATCCAATGCAGCACTGCGATTGGGGAACGGCCCTAGCAGTGGTCCTGCGACAGGCGATAAATCGGCCGTCCATTGCCCGTCTGCATCGGGTTCGACATGCGAACCACGTTCGATCTGCAGCTGGCCGAGTCCCTGCAAATCGAGCATTTCGTCATACAGACAGCGAACACCGCCGTCCGGTTTGATCAATAATTGCATCAGCTCCTCCTTTAACGTGGACGTCGCTGGATGTTTCGGCGGGGACGGTCCACCAGTAACTGATCCAGGCCGGATTGAACCACAGACATCTGTGACGCAACCTGCTCCCTTAAAGCCTGACTGTTACGCAACTGTTGTGGGTCAACGCCTGTAATCACACGCTGGGCGTTCTCCACCAGTTCATCCAGCTGTTCGTTCGACCGGATATTGAGACTGCGAAACCGATCAAAGAACTCGGTCAGATTGGTCACTGCCGAATCGCGAAAGACCTTAGGCTTTCCATCCTGCCGTCCACTGAGGCGTTCTGTCAGATGCTCCACCATCTGCGTCAGCTCGCTTAAAAACGCCTGCTCGGCCAGCTGCACCGCCTCGTCAAACCGGGACTGCACCCGCTGGCACTCCTGCTCATACAGTTCGGGATTGAGCTGTAGCAGATAATTCGGTGGTTCTACTGACGGGTAATCATGTTCGATCGCAAACATCCCGATCAGCGACGGCGGATAATCGTCTGGATTAAACAAATCTCCCAGCCGTTTCCGGGCCGCACTCCGCAACTCATCATAGTGACGATCCAGTTCATACACCGCTTCATCCAGTTCATCACAGAAAGCGGCGATCTGCTGATCGAAATCAGAAATGGCATCCTGACGGATCAGGCGAATGCCCGGTTCAGGAAAAGGCAGTGAAACCCCTTTCCAGTACGCGACTGTGCGACCGCGAATGGCTGTGACCGCCTTGAACGCCGCATGACGCGTATCCAGCAGCTTCTTCCCCGCTGAAAGGAATTTCCCTTCGGCACCAAACGAATTGGCGGCCTGGTCTTTCTGAGACGAGCTCAGAGACTTACGGACTCCCAGCCAGTTGAAGCTCAATCGGGCTGCGGCCATGGCTGATCGAAGTCGACCACTGGCAGACGTCGAAGCCTGTGTGACAGGTTCATCTAAAACACTGGACATATTGGTTACTCCTCTGAAATGAAACTGGCTGGACGACTTCCCCGCGGGACACCACCCAGCCTGATTTAAAATCCGGAATTTAAAATTTCAGCAAATCAGTTGTTCGAAGCATCACGCTTCACACTGCGACGGGACCGGGACGCCTTCCCCTTCTGACGGTAGATGCCGGACTGACTGGCCGACAGACACCGCCCGCTGGCCCAGGTCCGTAATCGTCCCACTGACTCTGCAGCGGTGACTGCGACGGGAACCACGTTCTGAGCGGCTTGACGCAGAGGCAGATCAAGCAAGGCTGCCAGGCGGCAGCAGGACTTGATTTCCGCACCGGTCCAGTCGGTGTCATCTGGAGCAGACTGGTCCGAGTCGATCTCGAACAGATCCCGGTAGAGTGCCCAGATCGCGTCTTTCTCCTCACGATCGGGGAGATCCAGGAAGAACACCCCGTCAAAACGTTCACTCCGACTGAACTCCGGGGGCAACTTGGAGACGTCATTGGCGGTGCAGACCACGAACACGTCGGACTGGTGGTCGTTCAGCCACGACAGGAACGTTCCAAACATTCTTGATGCGACTCCGGAGTCGCCACTGCCGTTCATACCGGCAAAGGCCTTCTCGACTTCGTCGATCATGGCAATACAGGGAGCCATCGCATCAATGACTTTCAGGGCCTCCCGAGTGCGTTCCTCTGACTGCCCCACAAGCGACCCCATCAGGCTGCCAATGTCGAGATTGAGCACAGGACGACCCACCTCCCTGCCGAGTGCTTTGCAGAACTGGGACTTGCCACAACCAGGTGGGGACAACAGCAGAACCCCACGCGGGCGTTTCAACGGATTCCCACGCTGCGGGTGCAGCATGGCCCGTTTACAGAACGCCTTGAGGGCCGCCAGGCCTCCCAGGCTGCTGAAATCATCGTCGCTGCGGTACAGCGAAAGCAGACCGCTTTTCTTTAGCGTTTGGGTCTTCAGCTCCCAGACTGCGTCGCCTGTGATTCTCCCATCCCGAACCAGTGACAGGCTGAACGCATTCTCCGCTTCCATCCGAGTGAGTCCGGCTGCCGCATCAAGAATCACCTGTAACTCAGCTTCTGCAGGCAGTTCCCCGTCTTCGGTGGCAATCCCACGAGCGATTTCTTCCAGCTCCTGCCGGTCGGGGAGATCGTGCTCCATCGCGACAAACATGCGTTCCAGCTCGGTGGGGATTTGCACCACAGGCGACAGCACGATCACAATCGCCCTGTTTTGCTTTCCCGTGTTGATCTGCTGAGACAACGCCTGGACAACTTCTGCGGACTGCAGGAACCGGTGAAAGTTCTGCAGCACGAGAATGGCCGTTCCTTCAGGTGTGGCCAGAGCATTGATCGCCTTGATGGCGGTTAGCGGATCATTACTACTTCCGCCCTGCTCTGTCTGGCCGGGGACGCTGAGTCCCGTGTCGATGTCCCAGGTGGCCAGCTGCCACTCTGAATCATGGCAGAGTTGAGCAATTTCTGTTAATGCATCCTGGTGCTCATGGGACTGAATCCACAGTCCCGGGAAACATGCCGCGACATGTTCGGCCAGTTTCTGGGTTAATGAAGTGACTGTCGGCATAGCGACTCCTTTTTAAGTCTGTAAATGAAAAAGCCCCAGCTGAAACCGGGGCGTTGATAAAACAATTCGATTTTGGATGTGTAGAGCCAGCCTGTCAGGTACGATCCTCCAGGTCGGCCAACTGGCGTTCCATGCGGGCGATCCGCTCCTGAAGCTTCTCTACCTTGTGGAAGGCACGCTTCAGGCGTGTCATCCAGCGACTGAGGGCCTCCTGCTCTTTGGTCAGGTCTGCATGCTTCTTACGAATACGGGAAATACGACGTGCTTCGACTACCGGATCCTCTCGGGGCTGCCGCTGGATCTGTCGACGGACCTTGGCCATCAGCCACCTCCTTCCTGAAGACGGTGCCGTTCATCGACAACCTGAAAGAACTCCGGCGTTTTATGTTCGCGGGTCTGTTTTCCCAGAGCTTCCTCAATGAACCGGCTGGCGTCGATGCAGGCCGAACCTGTAAAGCCCCTGGTTTGGACACGCGTGGAACCGTTGGTTTCAACGATAATCTCGATGGTGCGATTACTCATGCGGCACCTCCCACTGAAACGGTCAACTTGATGGAACCGTCAGCCTGTGACTGCTCCGTAACGGTATGCCCCTTCTTGCGAGCTTCAATTTTCGTCTTTTCAACGGCATACCCTTGCAGGAAGCGATCTAGTTGCCTCTGTTCGCCCCAACGACCTTCGTAGTTGTCGAAGCGGGCCTGACCGGACTGTGTATCGAACACAGCCGGATATCGCCAGCCAGGCAGCTTGACGATCGTACCGGTGGCAGTGTCGCTGAAGAGCTTAGCCGTCCCCTGCGTGGGTGCTTCCAGTTTTAGACGTTGGCAGGCAGCACTGATGGCTGTCTCGTCCCGGACTTCGGTTTTGATTTCTACAATATGGCTCATGGATTGGTTCTCCTTATGTTGAATGCTGATTTAAAAAGCGGATCGACATCATTGGATTAGACGGCAATAGTTACGACGACAGTGTTTTCTCGTCTTCCTGGGCCAGCGTACCTTGATGCAGACGTGGGCCGGGAAGCAGAAGTGGTTCATCACTGGTCAAATCCAGTGTCAGCAGCTCAGCAACCGCGGCATGATCCGGTTCCTGTGACTGCATCTGCCAGATCACCTGGACGGCTACTAGCAGTGGCAAAAGACAGGCGATTACCAGGCCGATGTTCTGAATGACCGTGGCGATAATGGGATCGCGATTCCGTTGCTCAGCAATTTCGCGACGATCCTGTTCCAGCTGATCATGGCCTGTGTAAATCGCTGACTGCTGCTCGTTGAGCTGCGAAGTCAGTTCCTGCTGGGCTGAAATCAGATCCCGACGGGCTTCTGCGTCCCGTTCAACCAGTTCCTTCGCGGCTTCCGCGAGTTGGTGGCTTTCTTCAACGATTGCTTCCGACTGGTCAGCCATTCGTTGGTTCTGACGGCCCTGCTCCGTCATCGTCTGCTGAGCGAATTCAGCCAGTTGTTCAGCCGGTGCCCTGCTACATCCGGCGATCGTCCCCGGAATAAGCACGGTCATGAGCATTGTGATGCTTCGGATCCGGTTCAGTTGCTTCATGGGTATTTCTCCGCTGGTTAAAGATGCGGGCCAGGAGCGACTGCAGAGCACACCGCAGTCGAAACTCCCTGGCCCAGACAAAGGTCAGCAACACGACCAGCACGCTGCTGGCCGCAATAAGAGCGAAAGTCATGAAATCTCCTTATGAATCAGATTTGCGAAAACGAAAAAAGCCCCGCCCTCCGAGCATCTCGTAGTAAGATGACCGAAAGACGGGGCTGTGACAGTGAAATTGAGAGGTTGGAAGAGCTAAGTTTCCCCTTCATAGAATAGTGACACCGATTGGTTCTGAATTTAGGTCCTTTTACACTACCCCCATGTTTGGTTGCCGGCATCTCCACTGTCTGCCAAGCTGTAATCAATCTAATACTAAGATACGCTTCCAAACACTCTTCGGCCATTCATCCTGATAAAAGCCTTAAACTGCGATGGCTTGACAGTGCATTTAAACACAGGTCTACTATACAAACAATGCCATCACGCCCGAGCAAAAACGCTGAATCTTAATAACGGCCCACAACTTGCTCCTGAAGAGCCAAAGACCTGAGAAAAGTTAAATGTACATTTCCCGAATCGTTGTCCGAAACTATCGCAATTTTTCAAAACTTGATGTTCAGCTCCAGGACGGTGTCACGTGCATTATTGGCGAAAACAACACCGGCAAAACTAATCTTCTGAGAGCAATCCGACTAGCGATAGATGCCAATATGTCATCCCAGAATCGCCAACTGCAGGAGCACGATATTCATTGTGGAGCCGATTTATCAAAGCCAGATCAGATTGTCGTATCTATTGAGTTCAGGGATTACGCAGGAAAAGTAAATGAAGAAGCATTATTGGGATGTTGTGAAGTAGAAAGAAATGTTGCTCGCATCCATTATCGTTACCGTCCTAAATCAGCCATCCTTGATGAAATAGAACATGGAGAATTTGATGACCATCCCCTTTCCATAACAGAAGATTATCATTATGAAATTACTGGGGGTGGTGACAAAGACCCAAAAACCGTTGAATGGAATGAACAACTTGGAACGGCACTTAAGTTCGGAGAATTGCAAGCGTTTAAAGTTGAATTCTTACGTGCTCTTAGAGATGTGACTCAAAGTCTACGTCAATCATTCGATTCCCCTTTAGGACGTCTGCTCAATTCAAGTGATATCGCCGATGAAGAAAAGGATAACTTAGTCGAAATTCTAAGAGTAGCTAATGAGGACATAGAAAAACAACCAACAATTCACAAAACAGGTGAGAGCATTAGAGAGTCTTTTGAAAGTGCCGCAGGAGAAGCTTTCAAGATGGGACTCAAACTTGGAATGTCAGATCCTTCATTTTCATCAATAGCAAGATCTTTAAATGTCCTCTTGTCAAATGAATCAATAAAGGATTTTGAAGTATCTCGAAATGGACTCGGTCTCAATAACCTTCTTTATATAAGCATGCTACTGAAGTATTTTGAGAATCGTGCATCAAGCGAATCCGCAGCTGGGCAACTTCTTTTAATCGAAGAACCAGAAGCACATTTACATCCTCAGTTACAACGTGTGCTTTATAACACACTAAAAAACAAAAACTGCCAAGTTTTTTTGACAACACATAGCACACACATAAGCTCACACGCTCCAATTGAATCTTTCATCACATTATCCAATGATGGAACGTCTGCAACTTCAGGAGTTGTCCCTAAGCATGCATCAGAATTAACTGAAAAAGAAACTGGAGATTTAAATCGGTTTCTTGATGCCACAAGATCCACACTTCTTTATGCAAGAAAAGTCTTGTTGGTTGAAGGTCCTGCAGAACTTTTTCTAATCCCAGTACTTGTCAAACATTTAATGGGAATAGATCTCGATAGCCATGGAATAGCTGTAGTTCCAATCTATGGAAAACATTTTGAAACATACGCGAAGCTATTTGGCGGGAATGCAATTCGGAAGAAATGTGCGATCATTTGTGATGGAGACTTAGCAGTTGAAGAGGTCCCCAAAGAACTCCCCGAAGATTATTTCCTTTTAGAATATTCTGTCAATGTAGAGGAAAATGATTATCTGCAAGTTTATGAATGCCCAGTAACTTTTGAGAGAGCAATAACACATCCTGATAATTTAGAAGTTTTTGAGAAAACCATAGAAGAATGCAATTTTTCAACTAGATTAAAATGGTTCAAAGAGGGTATCGCCACACTAAGTGCCGAAGAAACAGATGAGGATACATATAAAAACACTTTATTAAGATTGCGGGAGATTGTTCTCAATTCTGCAAACGATTATGGAAAAGCTCGATTCGCACAAACTGCATCAAAACATGTTAATTTAGCAAAAACAATGCCGTTCTATATTCAAAAAGCCATTGAGTGGTTACTGGAATAATGAAGCTAACACCAGAACAACGAGCGGCCCTTGATCACAAAGGGAATGTAGTATTAGAAGCATGCCCTGGAAGTGGCAAGACACGAACTATAATTGCCAAACTGATAAGATGTATTGACCAGCTTCGTGATACTCCGAGGAGAATCGCATGCATAACTTACACCAATGCAGCAGTGCATGAAATCGAAAACCGAATTAAAGAATTTGGTTCAATTGGTGATGATGAATATTGTGATGTCTCAACAATTCATTCTTTTTGTCTAAATAACATCTTACGATATCATCATTGGCGAATTGAGACTTACAAGGATGGTTTTAAAGTTCTTCATCCAGATTCAGAAGAATATAAAGATCTAGTTCTCGCAATTGCTAAAAAACATAAAATCAGCGACTTTGGGAGAACGATATTTGATTCTTTGAATCGCAAGCCAGATGGTACACCTATGGTCCCATCCGGAATACCTGAGGACGCAGCCCTTGAATTCTGGGATCTTTTAGAGAGCAAAGGATTGATAGACTTTTGCAATATCATCTATCACTCGTACTGTATTCTCAGAGACAACCCAAGTTTAGTCTCAAATCTTGCTTCACGATTCAAATTCATTTTGGTTGATGAATTTCAAGACACCTCTGCTCTTCAAGTCAAGATTCTCACCTTGATTTATAACCAAGACAAGTCTGATTTTTTTTTGGTAGGTGACCCAGAGCAATCTATATATAGCTTTGCAGGTGCTGAGCCTGATTTGATGCAGGAGTTTTCAGAATCAATCGGGGCCACCAATTTTTCTCTTACAGGAAATTTTCGATCAAGTACACCAGTTGTCGATTGTGCCGAGTTATTGATTCCACGTACCCCTGCAATGTTCGCCGCAGGCCGGGCAAATGTATTCACCGAAGCCCCTTCTTATGAGCATTTTGAAAATAACTTTCTAGCAATCACAGAAGGCTTGATACCTCAAGTAGAAGAATTAGGTATTCCTTTTGGAGAAGTGGCGATCCTAGCTCCTACGTGGTATGAATTATTAAAACTAGCCAGAGAACTTCGGCACTTTCCATTACCAATAGTTGGACCTGGAGCTAGGCCATATCGGAAGCGTCATCTTTTCGCCTCAATGGCGGAACAGTTGTGTGCCTATGCGGAAGCTCCTTCTCCAGACAGCATTTCTCCAGCAGAAAAAGAACTGTTTTTTTTAGTACAACAAATTACTGGAAAACCCATATTTAGTATTTTCTCTTATGACGGACGTAAAGTACTATTCAAACTTTTTTATGAAGCACTACGACTTAAGGAAAAATATGAAGGTGCTCGCGATTGGTTATTAGCGGCTTCTCAGAGCATGGCTAAAATTTTAATTGACGAAGAACTTATCCCCTCTTCCACAGCCCATCTCATGCATGAATCTACTGTAGATATTTTAAGGGATATGGAGAAAAATGATATTGATTTAGAAAACCTTACCCTCAAAGATCTCGGGATGTTTGCGAATCCAAAGGACAGCATTAAAATGATGACTATGCATAGTGCCAAAGGACGAGAATTTATGGCTGTAGCATTGATTTCAGCTTTAGATGGTATGACTCCCTATCACAATTCCTATAATCCCCTGACTCAGGATGGGCTAGACGAGGGACGTCGTTTATTTTACGTTTCGATAACGCGAGCTAAGCGTTTACTAATGATCTCCACCAGAGAAGATTGGAGGAGCCCCAGTCGCTACCTAGCTGAAATTGATCTGTTTTAATTCTCAAAACCCCATTCATATCCTTCTCACCTCTTCGAAAGTAGCGAAAAGTACTTCGAGCAAGAGTTGAAACAAGAACTCTGACAAATCAATTAGATATACAACATGGAATGGGCGAGCAGATCATGAAAATTGTCGTCTGGAATACCGCATGGGCGGTCCCTGGTTCGAAGCGTTGGCTACTGCTTTCTGAACGAATTCAACAACAGCTGCCTGATGTGATCTGCCTGACGGAAGCCAAGACAGGGTTACTGCCCCAGCAAGGCCACGTAATCGAATCCGCTCCCGACTACGGATATCCACTCAAACCAGGTCGGCGTAAAGTCATCCTTTGGAGTAAACTGCCCTGGAGTGAAGTTTCGATACATGAAAATCTTGATTTTCCTTCAGGACGGATCGTCAGTGGTATAACGCAGGGAATTCGTCTGGTGGGAGTCTGCATTCCCTGGAGTGCCGCCCATGTCACTGGGGGCCGAAAGGATCGGAAAAACTGGGAAGATCATCTTCTCTACCTGGATGCGTTAAAGCAGTTGGTAAAAGAACTGGATCATAATATCCCCCTGACGATCATTGGGGATTACAACCAGCGTCTGCCCCGATCAACACAGCCCAAATATGCCTATGAAAAACTGAACGATTTACTTTCTTCCGGTCTGACGGTCCACACCGTAGGCAATCTGGGACCAGAAGGAGTCCAGCTGATTGACCACATCGCAACCTCGGAAGACCTACAGGTACATGATCTGACCGTATTGGACCGGGAGACCACAGAGGGAGACAGGTTATCTGATCACTTTGGAATCGCTGGTTTCATTAAACCATCTAAGTTGAAAAGAGAATAATGTGTCCCCCACATGCGACGGGTTTCATTCGCGGGAGCACGTTAGGAGTCAGTATAACCTAAATACAAAACCCGCTATTTCTGTGGAACTTCTGAATAATACTTGAGCGATTCAGATTGATACCAATTTACCAATGAGAATGTAACCTGAGGTAGAGAATCCGGGGTCAAGTAGTCGGTATTGTACATTTCCAACTGCAGTAAACCTATGAATGCATTGCGGTGGCAAACACATCACTCGCTATCAGCTATCAGCTTGCTAATGTTCCACACCTGTATGAACACCGTACTGAATCAATGTCTGCACGAATTCGTTGCACAGATAATCGAAGGAGAGGGGTTTCGTGTCGCGGTTCAAGCTCACGTCTCTGGGGCGGGTCTCGGTGCATTGGTCTGATGGAGTTGGCCAATGGCCGCAGTGGTTAATGAAAATAGTCCGACTTGCCAGCGATCCAGCGTCCTTCGACTTCGCGTCCGACTATCTGACTAATCGCCTCCTTGCTGGCAGAAGAAAGCGGCTCCTCCGGACCCGTGGCTACTTTTCCCTCTCGAATAGTCACGAATTTGTTTTCATACAAATAGTCGCATCCAAATAAACAAATTGGCATGACAACGTATGGGTCGATTCGTTCTGCTTCGGAACACTCGCTACGTTTCTTTTTGTGGGCGGTTCGCAGAGCGGCCGATTCGAATTCCTTGCCGCAGATTGCACAAGATTCACACAGTTTGTCTCCAAAGATCCATTCTCGTAATAGATCCTGCTCTCGCCGCCGGTTCGCTTCATGTTCGGCATCTGTTCCCAATTCCGCAATGTCTTTCAGCCTGTTAACGAATTCCTGATAGCGATCGTCTTTTTGATTACCTGTAGAATCATCATCTTTATTGCAGACGAGCGAAAATTGGTAGGTCTTTCTGCCACCTGTTTTATCAATGTGGATTAGAGGCGAGTTGTGCACGGTTTTATTGATCAGCGGATCACCGTATTCCAAGGATTTCAGATGCCTCTTCAACTTTGGCGAATCGACTGGTTCTCGATCAATTGAATCGAAAAAATGAATACACTCGTTTTCAATATCCGAAAGCGTGCCTTTCTCACCATGAAAGGTCACAAATTCATTTTGAACTCGGGTCAACTTTGAAGACCTGAGAAACTGTTGAATAACGGCAACTGGTGGGAAAGGTAGTTTAGAAGACCGGCTCCGCAATCCGTTTTCAAGTGTCTCGGCAAGACGTTCAATCTCGCAACTTGAACCGGTACAGTATGCCTTCTCCATTAGATTGATCAAACGGTTGTCTCTATCTTCAAAAAGAAACCATGTCTGATTCTCGTGAAGACATTGCCAAGACTCAGGAATCCCGTTGATTAGACGCTTTATTTCCTGATCATTGAAATGTGTAAGCTCGAGTGCATCCAAGGTAATCATACCGTGTCTAGATGGGAAATTTCGCAATTTGATGATATCTCTCATCACATTTTTTTTCACATCCTTGTGGACAAACAGAAACTGTTCGAATTTCGCTGCATTCGAACGGGCAACTTTTTCACCCGTTGGCGTGTAGAGCTCGAATTCCTCGCACATGCCTAAATCCTTTAGTAGGACATGCAAATGAGCAGCCAAGTAATATTGAGGTATGAAACCAAATTTACAAAGTGCCGATTTCATTTCAGACCAGAAAGAAACGGGTTTAGACGAAACAAGTTTTGCAGCACCTTGAATGCCATCTATCTGCTTGATTCTCGAGTTCGTTGTAAAAAATTCTTCGAGGATCTGCCTAACCCTCTCCCTAGTACCAATTGAGTACTTCTCCGAGATAAATTCCAATGTTGGCAAAATGTCATTGGAAAATCCGTAGTAAGCTAACGCAACTTTCGCGTTTCTCGCTTTGTGTTCCGTTTGACGAGCAGAGGTAACAAATACCTCAAGGATTTCTTCTTCAATGCTTTTCATCATGGAAACCATCCTGAAAGTTCGTTGAATCTGCAATAATATTCGTAGGACGCTAGCGGATTAGCTCAGATTGCGAATAACTTAAAAAGATCATACAAGCTCGCGGCACAAACCTCACCAACCCCGTAGGGTCAAAAATCTCCACCGACGGTTAGATGCAAGAGATTCCTTACATCCGAAAACCGAATAATCTTATTCTCAGCCGATTGATCCTAAGCAAATCTGTCACAACTCAGCGATCGGCTTGGTGTGCATCCAAAGCCTCTCTGCTGATACCGCGTCTGGTTTTTGACGTCAAGCCCGAAAAGTGCCAGCAGACTACAGGAGTGATGATCTTCCCTTTCAGTTTGGCGGTGTAGTGGTTGAATCCACCGATCTCACCAGAGTAATAATTGCTTGGCGGACGTGCTACGGCAGCTCCGGCCAGCGAGTCATCAGGTAAGCAAGATCTCGCTCGGTTTGTGCCAGTGGGTATCCAAAACTCGCACAAATAAGATGACGGGGACGTCATGACAAACAGCACAGCGAAGTCGAGAACCGCGATTTGCTTTTCGCTATCGAAGAGCTACCAAAGATCCAGTAACTCGACCACCTCATCGGTCAACAGGATTCCCGCGAAGTCCCCACGTACTACGAGTACCATTTTGTGTACTGGCTAGTTATGATCCAAAGTGTCAAATAGCATTGAGAGGCTAATAAAGTCACACTGTCATTAAGAATGGTTGCAATATCATAACTTTGACAACTCACTAACGAAAAGGAGTTTTATTGACATGCCACTCTGGGATAATGAATGTGATGTTCTTGTTGATCAGGAACTAAGTATCAATGGTACATTTAGAAAAACACCACTCCAGTATAAACATCAAGAAACACTCAATCGGATGAATGACAACAATTTGCCTGATGGAGTTAGACTCATTAAAGCACTTTATGCTCGAATGGTTGAAAACTGGGAACTTGGTGGGAGCCCGCAGAATACATCAGATGAAAACTGGCGTTTTACACAATGTCTTGTTTTGGGTAAAAATAATTACACTCACGAAGTAACTTTAGAACGCACAATGATCACTGTCTTGAATAATGAGAATTGGGTGAATCAAATCCCCGTCGATTCAGGGCTCCTTGAAAATTCTAATCGCTCTGTTGATCTAGCGTATAGAGAAGGCAATACGATTCAACTTATTGAACTGAAAGTAGACTCAAATACACCACTGTCTGCAGCAATTCAAATTCTGAAATATGGTCTTACTAATGCATTCTTTCGCACACATTCAGAGGAACTTGAGACACAGAATCTACAAACACCGCTGCTTAGTGCTGATGAAATTCAACTCCGCGTCCTTGCTCCGGCAGCTTATTACAATCGTTTCGATGAACAGACTGAATGGTTAAGGAATTTCGGGAATAGAATCAATGATGGACTTGCGGAATTCTCAGCTAAGCAACTTATGGATTCTGGTATGAACCTCACAACATTCCAGTTTGAGGTATTCCCTGACAATTTCCAATGGGACCCTACAAGACAAGCTGATGATGAACACCGAAAAGAAGTACTGACCGCCGTAAATGGCAGGAGACCATTATAAAAACACCCTACTTTCATTTTAGTGAGCCATTACAGGCTCCTGTAAATCATTTTTTTGGACCTTAGGTATAAACGAAGAGGGCATAAGGTCTTTTCAAAAGACATGAAAGACATCAAGTTTGCTTTTGAAGTGATGACGCCCAAAACATGTGAGATATATAATTCCGAAAAACGCTGCAGATCAATTCCGACAGTTCGGCCTATTACCAGAGTTGGTATAGTTGGCCTGAATTGGTGGGTAGTACAGTTCTTGCCGTCGATGATCTTGACGGTCCCACCCTTGCGACAATGAGTTGTTACCTTAATAGCTCCGAAAGATTTCAACTTTGAAAAGTGATTTTCCTGAAGTGATGTTGAAACCATTTTCTGGAACATCGCTTGTCATTAAAAGGAGCTGTTATGTTAAGAAGCAACTTACCTGATAAATGGATCACGTGGGGAGAATCTCTCCCAGAATATTGGTCTTCAATTATCAACGATCCAGAACTTCACCCTGAAATACGAGACAATACAGTCACTGTGTATTATCGCGGGGCTGCCCTGATTCGAAATCTCTCCCCGTCAGGCGATACTTTCATCGGAGATGTCCACTTCAAATACGTGCCAGTACATACCACCGATGGTTCAGAATACCTCCGTTTTTCTGGTAATGCTCAAGGATTACGGTTTGAAAACAATCTGGAACCACAAAACTTAGGAGACTGTGGTCAAGATGTGTTAAATGAGTACAAACGAAAGATGCGATCTGTAGTCCAGCATGGCGAATCACAGATTATCCATCACATAGCATCCCATCCAGCTAACGTGATTATTGATCAGGAAATCCCACTTCAGACTACTGGTAGCCCTACCTCTGAAAAACTCAATCTTTGTCATTATGACACACAACACCAATCCGCGGTCTTCGTAAAAATCAGCATGATTCATGACCCCAGGCTCAAAGCGGATGCCGACCAGGTCCCTGAAATCATCCAGCAATTAAAACGATTTCGCGAACAAATAGAAAAGCATCACCAGACCATGATTGATACTTATCAAAGGACAGTAGCAATCAAACGTCAAATTGGTCTGTCAGAACGGGTTGAGGCCATACCACCTTCAGGACCTTCCCAACTGATGAAAAAAGTACTTCTGGTCATCGGTGGGTGCAGTCAACATGATGTTGAATCTGTTCTTAATGGAGAGGATGAATGGTCTGACTTCCGTGATGCAGTAGAAAAAGAGGCTGCCGGACTGATTCTCTGTGGAACCGCTGGTTGCCCGTTAGTATTAGAAACAGGCAGCCAATCTCTGATTTTTGACAAGTCTGTGTACAACACCGCTCAACATTAAGCTGCTTCAGCAGATCATGGCTCAACCAGGAATGGCTCACCATCCTGAAGGAGTTGTACGTTTTCAAAGTGTTCCCGGAATCGGCCTGGTTCAAAGGTGTGAACTGGAATGATCGTCTGAGGATTGATGTTCTGTACCAGTCGGACAATGTCTGCTGAAAGTATATGTCCGCTGGTATGAACCTCATGGATCGTTCCATCGACCTGCCCAATTGAATCGCGAGTCGAGTCCCAGCCCGACTGCTCCAGATAACCATGCCAGCGTGAATACAGACAACAGACTTCCTGGGGAAGCCCTTCCTTAAAATCATCCAACATCGAAGAGCGAAAGACCATCACATATTTCTCAGGACTTTGCATTATTTCGTCCAGTTTGATTTCTGCATGCTCGAATCGCTCCACCTGCTTAACTCTCCCCCTGCGTGTATTCGGCTGCCTGAGGCTCTCAGGGACGTAGACCCGAACCAATCCTGCTGACTTGGGCTGCGGTATTGTTGGGATCTCATTTTTCAGCAGATACATAATGAAAGCAGTATAGACATCAGCCACGAAGATTCGCTTTGTTTTTATGGCCGCACGGATGAAGGCCACCAGTCGGTCTACATGCTGCGGCGAAAAGGAGGCGAGAACCAGGCTTTCGCTTTCCAGAACGAGCTCTGTGATATCCTCTTCGAGTTCGTATTCGTTCTTCGTATTTCCATCCGGAAAACCGAAGTGCGTGCCTTCCATCAACATCACATGAATGGTTTTGTCCTGGAGAACTTCGATCAACCGACGGTTCATTCCCGGTTTTCTGCCATGGGACCTAAGATCTCCGGAATACAAAATCGACTGTCCCTCAGCCTCTATTAAATATGCCAAACATCCATAGATGGAATGATCTACGGGGAACCCTGTGATTTTAAAATCCCCGATGGTGACGGGTGATTCTGGTTCGACTTCACAAAATTGCTCACGCGACAGCTCCACCTGAGCTGCAAACAGGCTGCCTGCCAGCATCATTTTGCTCGTACCAGAGCTGGCATAGACCGGAATCTGAGACTGACAGTGCTCAAGCAGTCCCGTGTGATCCATGTGTGCATGGGACAGCAGAATGGCATCAGGTTCCCCTGCCCCTTCATATAAGCCCGGAACCTCTGGCAATAGCCCCTCATTTCGAAGCTGCTCTTTTGTCATCTTTCTGATCTTAAAGCTGTCCAGAGCCTGTCGATTGCGATCAAATAGCGGCAGACCGATATCCAGAATAATCCGTGAGTTGTCTGTACTGACCTCAATACAGCTCCCCCCCACCTCCTGAGTTCCCCGATGTACTGTGATCCTCAAAATTTTTATCCTAATTCAATATTCTTGACCTGAATTTGACCGTCGTCAGTCTGTTCCAGGACCACTTCTGGAGAGTCTGGGTTCCGTCCCAGGAACTCCAATTTCACGATATGGTCTTCCTCATCACAAGTCAGTCGGGCAATAGTCATATATTCTCGACCTGGCTTATGCTCGCGAAATTCCCCCATATGCACTCTGTAGCCTTCACGCGTCCCCGAGAGACGAATTTTGATGAATGTTGTCTTGTTTTTATCAAGAATCCAAAGCCCCTCCCAGCCCTTTACACGAAGAAATTCAATTTGCGTCAGAGGATCATCCTCCCAGTAATCTATATCTCGTTCTGAATTCTGTGGATGGGAAACTTGTAATGCCAGATAATCCGGCTCATGTTCCGGTATGCCTGTCTCCATCTGGATATTGAGTGCCACTCGAGTCCGACTCTCTGTTTTCATCAGCCTCGGTTCTGATGCTTTCCAGTTGTCCCCCAATGTAGCTCGCAACTCAAACCACTCATAATCGTCTTTCAGCAGTTTTCCATCCCGGAGAGGGTACCACCAGTCCATCTGCTCGGCAGTGAATACGGCCGCTTGAACAGTCATCCCGAAAAAGGCTCTGGAGCGGTTGATTTCGACCCAGATCCCTGGTTCTGATGGACTAGGATTCTCATATACTGAGCCAAGATATTGATGATCCTCTTGGAGTAATATCTCTAGAATGGCATCTATAATCATCTGCCGCTCTTCCACAGTCATTTCCATCTCCCCAATTGAACGAAGAAGCTTCTATCAGCTTCTGTCTTTTACATACCATTTCTTTTCAAAAGCATTCCAGGTGAGCGTATATGTCGCGACCTGCTCCAAGGGTGTTCCTGCTCGCGAAATCGACCCATAGACTACGTTTAAGCGATAGGCTGGCCATTCTTTCCAGTCTTTCGTCAAATTCGCTGGTTTAGCAATCGCTAAAGGATCCGGTTTATCCGGAACCACACTTCGAATTTCGTAGCTGATGGGGTTTACCTGCGACTGCAAGCGGGCTTTGAAGGTGGCCGCCTCATTGTCCTGGCCTGACATCCATTTATCAAATTCCCCCGCCAGATAGGCTCTGGCCGCCTGCTCTGACCCTTCTGGTCCCGTTCCACACCCCTGGATAAGTATGATGGCTGCGAACAGCAAAGAAAAGTATTTTCGTGATTTCATTTTGGCTTCCTTCGAACACTGGAAAAGATTGAGTAAGTCTTTTCTTTAGTACCCGAAGGTAATGACAAAGGTGGGTCCTACTTTTGACTGCTTGTTTGATTCGATAAAAAAAGCCGATTCTGAGCTCTCACTCGATGTGTTCTTTCAGAGACCGCTTGATAATCTGACCATACCTTGGTGTTATTGGCAACTAATAACAGATCCGGATGCTTTGTGCGTTGTGCCGCTTGATACAAGGGCGACTCTTCACCACCGAAAGAAGCATAATTTCCACCCCACGCATGATCCTGGAGAACCACAGCGAACGGGTTCACTTCTGCTTGCGACCACAGATTCTGACATGCCCAGACAGCTTCAGCCTGAATATGCAAGAAAGCCAGATACTCAAATCCGTGTTCGTCGGCACGATCCTGGTCTCGCTCGAGAATGGTCCAAAATACGGATTTTAAAGCAGGCACTTGATCCCGAACCGGGTGTGCCATATCAAGCTTCATATGTCGACGGAATGTCGCTGTGGGTATTCCTGAAGCAACTACGGGAGTATAACCATTACAACCTTGGGGCGGACCGGCTTTTAAATCGTCACTTACCTGCTGAGCTGTTGTGGTTAAGTCGATATGGACGAAGCAATAAGCACTTTTTGTGGCATTAAAGATCGCGATCGCTCTCCCGTCAGTGCCAGCCCCGGGATAGTAGACCACCCTGGATGAGAAAAACCGCCTGATCGTTTCCGCAGTGAACTCTGGTTGATGACAAACCCATTCTGGCTGGTTAATCCGTAACTCACTCAGATACTCATCGACTGTCGGCATAAGTTGCCCTTCTGTCCTATTACGGGACATGAAACTGAATGAGACCGTAATGGCCAGATGTCATCACATTCAGTGCTTATGATTGGTCGAGTTAAGACTGATTGCAGCATTCAGTTCCTGAAGCAGCATCGTTCTGAGCGTTTCGGGAGCCTCCACCTTCACTTTTCCGGACCAGGCTAAGACCCAGTGCAGGATTTCATCGAGGCCATCCACGGTAAAATTGAGCGTCACAGAGCCATCTTGATGTTGTTTGACCTCTTGAGTATGGTGCCAGATGGTTTCCGTAACAATTCTGGCTGCCTGCGGCTCAAACCGTAATTTGACTTGATAAGACTTCTCTCCCCGATAAACAGACCAGGCATTTCCGAAATACTCACCAAGATCAAACTGGTCAGGTACCGATGCCGCCCCTTCCAACATCCGCAGGCTTTTAAAACGAGCCACGCGGAACGTTTTCGCCTCTGTTTCGCCCTCTATATGGCCGATCACATACCAGGCCTGCTTGACTAGACAGAGACGATAGGGATGAATTGTCAGCCGTACTGTCTCGTCTTCGTAAGGGGAATCATATCTTCCAGAAACTTTATTTCCCTGAAGCAAAGCGTTTTGCAGCGTTTTTACAACTACCTGATGCTGGCTGTGATCGACCAGCTTGAGATCAAATACTTCAATCATACGAGCAGCATCGGCAATCAGTTGCTGAATCTCGCCATTGCCGGTTGCAGCCAGCTTTCGTGTTGTGGGACTGGCACCAGAACTGATATCCAGTCCCGAAGCCTTGGACAGTGCTGTGGCGACCACCTGTCCGATCGTTTCATCCTGAGTGAGCATCAATGTGGGAAATTGATAGTCTGCCCGGACCCGGTAACATTTATCAGCAGGATCGACATACCAGGGCACTCCAGCAAATTCCAGTACTTCCAGATCCCGCTGGATCGTTCGGGTAGAGCATTCCAGTTCGCTGGCAATCGCCTTCAGATTCCATCTACCTCGAGACTGAATTAAATTCAGGACCCCCAGCACGCGTGCGATGCGTGCATTTTGCCGAACTCTCCGATCACGATCCAGACGACGCGGGACACTGGAATCTGGTGGTAATTTTTTCTTTTTTGAATTCATTAAATTGGCATGTTCTGAGAAAATATAGGACCGGTCATGATTTCCATCTTATTACACACTTCTGACAAAGGTGGGTCACATCCCAAAAATCACCAATGATCGAGAAATCAAGCTTCCAGGATTTCACCTGTCTCTGTAACCTGCCAGACTCTTTTTGATTCAACATCCATTGCAGTAAGGAGGCCTTCAAAGCCACACCCTGTGTCAATGCATCGGTAAAACCCCTCATCCCGAACCGAACCAGGCGTGTGTCCCAAGATTACGGTTTTGCCGCTGACATGTGGTCGTGGGGCCGTTTCTTCGAGGGAGAGCCAACGAAGTAGCGAAGAAGGTTGATCATTGAGTGCAGAGTACCAGCAATAATTCGCATGGGTGAAGATGAACTTCCCCGTCTCATAATACGAACAGCACTGGGAAAGAAAGTCCCAATGCGACTGGGGGATCTGGTTCACTCCAGCATTGTCGCCGTAGGATCGTATGGTGGCCTCTCCTCCGTGGAACCGCCACCGTTGTTCTGCATGATGATCATCGCGGCTGTCCAGCATCATCTCTTCGTGGTTTCCCAGGATCGGAATCAATTGACACTGTTCCTGAAGTCCCAGGAGCGTATCCAGAACTCCACAACTGTCAGGACCACGATTGATATAATCTCCTAAGGTGACAATGACATCGCCTTTCTTAGGGGAAATCTGACTCAGCAATGCCTGCAATGCTAAACTATGCCCGTGAATATCACCAATCGCGATCAGCCGCTTTGATTTTTCCTCTGCCACAAAATCCCTTTCTGTAATCAGTGCCCGCTTCCAGCGAAGGTATAATAGCAAATAGTTTTATGCAAAGGTGGGTTCGAGCGAGATATTATCTAGTCATTTTAAGAGCAATAGTCCAAGAATCCGCTTTTAATCTGACTCCACTACTATACTTGACTGGTTCAAATCGACGATTTTCTTTCTCGTCATCAGTGCAGATTGATCTGCCCCGTTAACCGTAACCAGAGATTGTTTTACTATTCAGAATTCTAGACTAATAGTAGATACGACCATTCGATTGATTGATCAGTTTAGACATCTCATCGTCGAACATAGTTTCAGATGATTCACAAAAATACATGGGTCTATTCTTATGAGAAATCTGTGAAATACTTGAACTTCAATTAGTAAATAATAGTTGGTTGCCTACAACTACCATTGAGAGTAATTCCGACGGGAATGAAATCACCCAAGAAATTAAATTATCAAATCCCTTCAGTATGCCTGTCTGTGATTTGTGGTGTTTCAGTGTTTCATCCACGCAAGCTGTCTAAGCTCTATAGAAGTTCTTCGTAATGCAAGATTTCGCAACAGAGATACGGGAAGCGGTTCATGAATTGCACCAACAGATCGAGTCGACTTATCTTGCATTTCGTATGATGCATGGAATCATTTCGAAGCCGGAGTATTCCTGGATTCTGACACAGCTCTACTATCTTCATAATTTTCTGGAGCCGACTTGGCAGACAGACAGTAATCTCGCTGGATTCTTCGACCTTAAAAAATATTCTCGCCTGCAAACGATCAAGGCTGATCTTGAGCTGCTCGTGAATGGTGACATGCCTGCTATCCATGAAACAACCCAAAAGCTACTTCAGAATACTTCAACCATGTATCAGCAAAATAACTTTACGCTGATTGGCGTATTGTATGTTCTGGAAGGATCGCGTCTGGGCTCAGTATATTTAACCGAGCCCCTGATGAATGCACTGTCCCTCCAGGACGCAACAGGGGCCAGTTATTTTCTTTGCACCCCGGAGCCATGGTACAAAGACTGGTATCGCTTCAAGGAAAGCATGAATCATATTGTCGGGCTACCTCAGCAGTTTGAAAACATTAAGCATGCTGCAGTAAATACTTTTGAAGGAATGATTGAGCTTTACCAGACAAAACCAGCTTAAAGTGATCTTTAAGATGATCCTATTTTCTTATGAAATACACAATTCTGTTTTGACTCTTCCCTAACTTGGCTGTGCCACTACACGCTCGGTGGTATCCCATCCACTCTATAATAACATTCAGCAGGAAATAAAGAGACAATCCTTGGCTGGAATCAATTGATGACTTATGAATTTGACGCGAGAGAATAAAGTCTACATCATTGATGATGATACGGACGTAGCCCAATCCACGGTTACTCTACTGGAGACGCAGGGATTGAAAACCGCGTTATTCAACTCAGCAGAGGCCTTTCTGACAGAAACAGCCCCTGGCATATCAGGTTGTGTGGTCTCTGATTATGAGCTGAAAGGCAACTGGAACGGAATTGATTTACTGAGAAAAACACAGGCTCTGGGTTACAGAGTCCCCTTCATTGTCGCCTCCGGCTCTATGAACCACAGTGCCCAGATGACTGCGAAAAAGTCAGGTGCATTTGCGATTCTTGAAAAACCTTATCCCGCACAAGTTCTATTTGAGACGATCCATGCTGCACTGAACCATCAGGACCGCCACTTTCCAGAGTGAGTATGGAAGATGATAATAGTTCATCCATTTTGAGAGTCAGATTCATACTGCATCGAATCGAAAGATACTAAATCCGTCAAACATTACAATTAGTCTATTAACTTACAATTCGCCTGAAATAAAAATGGAAATCTTTCATCTGGCTTTGATCACAACTACATTACTGTGCTCATTAGTTGCTGGTTTTCTCTTCGCATTTGCCGTTGTCGTCATGCCGGGCATCAGCAGTCTGAGTGACCAGGATTTCATACGTGCTTTCCGTGCGATGGATCGTGTGATTCAGAAAAATCAACCGATCTTTATGTTGGTCTGGATTGGTTCGCTCATTATGATAGTTATATCTACGATTCTGGGCATTTCAGAATTATCCCGTGTCCAGCAGGCATTACTGGTCATTGCCACGTCTCTGTACCTTCTGTCTGTGCAGTTGCCAACAGTGGCAATAAATATTCCACTCAATAATAAACTGCAATCTCTCAGTGTCGAGAAGATGGATGCAGATGCCTTAAGGGTTGCTCGCGATGAGTTTGAAGCTCGATGGAAGTATTGGAATGCGATCCGGACAGTCTTCGCTTTTATCACTTCGTTGATGCTCATTATCTTGCTGTTACTCCAGTGATTACACATCCATACGTGACGATGCCCCCTCTACCGAAGGACATCTCGACCGGGTAATTGCGATTCTATTAGGCCACACAATTCACTGAAATAGAGGGCGGAAGCGAAGCTGTTCTGCTGCCTGCAGATATACTGCTCCAACAAGCCAGTAGTAGTGCCCTGAAAACGAGAGGCCACTAATCCTTTTAGCCCGTGTCATAGTCGAGTCAGGTCGCCGAGTTTTACGCGATATTTGTACTAAAAAGTGCTATTGCCGGCCCGTTTCTCAAATCTGAATACCAGGGGGAGATTATGTAATCGCACCAAGATGTCGTGAAAAGACAACTGTAATTTTTTTGATAAACTTCATGTCGATCAAAACTTCCTATTGCAGAAACATAAGCCCACATTTATATTAAGATTGTTTATTAAATAATAAAGTAATCACTTGCTACACTCCTACCTGGTATCCGCTACCAACTAACTCAGAGCAGCAAGTTTAGATCTCATTACTTCATACGTCTGAGTCCATAACTTTTTCCTTCCTTACATGATCCTACCCTTTTAAAGAAGAGGCACTCCATGAACCCACAACGCAAACTGAGAAGAGGATTTACTTTAATCGAACTTCTGGTCGTGATCGCCATCATCGCGATTTTGATCGCCCTGCTCCTGCCAGCAGTCCAGCAGGCCCGCGAAGCAGCTCGTCGCTCAACCTGCAAAAACAATATGAAGCAACTGGGACTCGCCCTGCATAATTACAATGACAATTTTCAGGCACTCCCCATCGGGGCCCAGACCGGCTCGTATTCTAACTGGCGAGCCGCTATTCTCCCCTACCTTGATCAAGCCAACATCTATTCTCAGCTGACACGTCCGAATGGTTACTATGCCCACAGCGGTTTCCCCGGGAATACGGTGCTGTATTCGGTGCGCCTCCCCGTTTACAAATGCCCCTCTAACCCTTTCGGCATGACCAACACGACTGACTACAGTCTTTCTGACAGTACCTCTAATCCCAGCCTGCAGAGCATGATCGTCGATTACGTCGGCATCTCTGGTGCTACCCCCGATCCTGTGGGCCGCACCAATGTCTGCACCGGGGACATACTGGCGAGCAGTTCCAGCAACTGTAACACTGGAATGATGATCCCTTACAAAAGCATACGTTTCCGTGACTGTATCGACGGGACCTCGAATACCGTCATCCTTGCGGAACAATCTGGACAGGTGAATGGACGTCAAAAAGGAGCTAACGCCCTAGGTGCCTGGCATGGCTGGGCCAACGCAAGCCTTTCCACTTGGAATGCCGGCACAACGTTGCCCCTTAGCTCCGGCGGCTTCTGGTACACAGCCGGGACTACGACTGTGCGGAATCCTCCTAATGCCTTCTGGTCTTCCGGAGCCCCCGGATACGCCAACAGTGCCTATTCTGCTAACACGGTCATTAACTCACATCACGTGGGTGGCGTACACGCCGTACTGACCGATGGCTCCGTTCGCTTCCTGTCTGAAAACATTGACATGAACACGCTCCGCCAACTATGTGTACGTGATGATGGACAGGTCGTTGGAGAATTCTAAACCATAGATGTTTAGTGAATCACCTCCCCTGAGGCTTCGGTCCAGGGGAGGTGATCCCCCTTGAGATCACCCATTTATCCCATTGGAATCGCGATGAAAAAATCTTCTGCTTTACATACTTTCCGTTTATTCGCTTTGATAGCCTTCTGCATTTTCCTCATCACTCTGAATAATGCCTGCAGTCGAACTCCAGGTTCAGACAAGCCTCGTGGTGAAATCTCAATCACAATTACAAATGGTGGTGATCCTGTCCCAGAAGGGCAGGTCGACCTGGTCAATGAACAGACAGGAGAAGGTGGAGGAGGCCCGCTGAATGAATCGGGAACCGCCACGATTGAAATGGTCGCCGTAGGTAATTACACATTAACTGTGAATCCGCCCCCACAGGAACCCATTGCTCCCGGCATGGATCAACCCGAGAAGCAACCCAAAGAGTACGCGAATATCCCTGAGAAGGTTCGCAAGATTCAGACCAGCCCACTGACCGTCGATGTACAATCAGGGACCAATGAATTCTCTTTCGATCTTAAAGAAATCCAGTAATCAGATTTCGGCGGTTTCCCATGAGCAGAATCAATTCTTGACGTGCTGCCTTTGTTCGCATCCAGAATTTGGCAGACTAATCAGGATTTTTGGACCAATTGAGGAAGAGTAGGCAAACATACCTACCAAGCGTCATTCGTCTGAACAGACTAATTCCCAGCTCCGGGAAGCCAAGACGCTAATCGAATGCTGGAGAAGAATACAACTTCATCAGGTCGCATAGATCCCGGAAATAGAGGGCAAAGCCGTTCTGCTCGCTTGTTGAAGTGGAGCTGAAGCAGTCGAGAGAAAACTAAGTCGTGTGACTGGTGTCATTACAGGGGAACTTCAGGTCGGTTTTGTACGCGACGAATGATATTCGTATTTATTGCTGCGAGACTACAAATTTTTCTTCACGCTTGGGTCTTGCAAACGTAAAATCTGGAAACTTTTTCGTTTTCTGGACTTCGTTTTGGGCAGTGGTTTGACTTCATGAATAGACATCCAGACTTTCATTTTAAGCTTTAGATCGAAGGGGACTGATTGATGTTCCCATTTCTGTGTCGTTCCTATTGCCAATTCGTCTGAAGAATGAGACAGAATTTTGTATTTACCTAAGTGGTATCTTCCGACTTCTTTCTCGCCGTTATTCCACTCAATCGTAAATTGATCAATACCTTCATCGAGACAACTGGCATTCACCACACCTGCTTTCAGACCCCATTCTTTAAAATTCATCCGAGTCGCCTTGAAAATAGTGCCTTCCGTTGCTTTAGGATTCGCCCAAATAAAGATGTGGTATGTCTCGACTTTATTATTTCCCTGCTGGGATGCATGAAAAAAACTATGAGGATATTCCTCTGCGAGAGCAAGTGTTTCAGGCATCATGATTAAAAACATAATCGTCAATATCTTATACACGATAGATTTCTCCATGTTTTCGGGACTAAGATACTCAGCGGTTCGGCCCAGGGATGTCCAAAAGGCTTGATATGTTCCCGTTGAACAATGACCCATTCTACGAACGACACCTGTCACACGAATTTGAATTCCGACTTTGGTAGAGATTCCTTAGGCTTGAAGTTTAGTCAGATTCATGTTCATTTTATCGTCATTTGAGATTGCCCTTCCTGAAAACAACAGTCAGAACTTTAGAAAAATACTCACTGAATCGTACAATTCGGTTACTATCCTGACGTGCCCCCCTTAACCGCATCCAGTACTCGAGATACTAATCAGGATTCTGCCCCTCTTGAGGAGAAGGCGAACATGCCCAGAGGCGTTTTCATCCGGACAGATCACTTCGAAGCACTCGTAAGCCGAAGTCCATATTGCCCAGGGGATGGCGATTCCCAACCTCAATGAAAGCGAAAAGAATGACCGTCCAGAAGAGGTCCAATTAGGCGGCCAAAATGGTCCAATCGCGGGTCCAATTAGAGAAACAGTCTCTCCGCAAACCCCTTGTTTTTAAGTATTTACGACTTCCGTTCTGGAAACCCGCCGCCTCCACTTAATGGCCACTTACCCAAATCGGTAAGTGGCCATTTTTATTTACCTTACAAGAATCAATACCTTAAATAAAACCGCTCATTTTGGCGATATGTCTGATTTCGTGTCTGATTTTCGCCTTGCGATGTCTGATTTTCGGCAATATCATCCATCTTCAGACATCAGAATCCACTGTTTTTCAGGGCGGTTTCATGGCCAAGAAAAAAGAACTCTGCCGAGACAAAAAGGGGTTATTCGTACGAAACCTCGGCTGGAGAAAAACTCGCAGCGGATACTCCCAAAAGAAGTTCTATCTCGGACGGCAGGAACCTCAGGCTAGGATCGCCAGCCTCAAACTGGAGCAGCTCTGGGACGCTGTGTGCCGAAGATGGGAAGCAGCAACTCCACCAACTCCTCGGCTATCATCTAAACCAAACCCCCGGCACAAGATCACCACTGAAACGATCAGCACCCGCAACGGACCACTCACGGCACTTCACTCAATCGGCGTCGGTGAATTAGATTTTGAGAGGCCAGGGAAACCGGTATGGGACAAAGTTAGTCTGACTATTGCAGAAGCGATCCGGAATGGTGAAGCGACCGTTCGAGTGCCACTACCGCGTCAGCTCGGGCAATCTGGTCTAACCTCCCCTTCGATCGGACAATGGCTGGACCAGCTTAGGCGCGACGTTCCATTTATTCACATCGAATTACTGGATGAAGAGCTGCAGGGTGAAGCAGAAAGTGAGATTAAAACAGAAGGTGACAAACTGATCAAACGAGGGCGCCGCATGCTTTTCCAAGGTGCCGGTGGGGAAACAATGCACCTGGCACTCGATGAATACATTAAAGCTCTTGAAAGTAAACATGTAAATCTCGACGGCACAGTAAACCCGACAGGCACCGCGCAAGTTCGCCAGGCCCAGTTTTTAAAAGAGTGCCTCTCTGATTGTTTGTTAGCGGATTTAGACACTCCAAGAATTTTGGCCTACCAGGAAATGTTAGCGCTCAGACCACCCGGAAAACGCGTTAAACGAATCGCCGTGCGGACTGCAAGGAACTACATCAAACAGTTCCGACACTTCATCAGGTGGCTCAGCACAGCTCCAGGATTTTCTTGGAAACGCCCTTCCGATCTTGAATTTACAGCTATCAGAATTCCCGAAACAGTCCAGGAGAAAGCGACTGCGGCCCGCACTTCAAGGGTTCAGACTTATTCTTACGACGAAATTCAAATCCTTTGGGAATACGCGTCTCCACTTAAGCGGCTCCTACTTCTCATGGGGCTCAATTGTGGCTTCGATGCAAAAATGATTGCAACACTTCAACCTGAAGATATCCACCTCAACCAGGAACATCCTTCTGCTCGAGAGATCCAGTATCAGTCGACTGAAAATGACAGTTGGATATTTCGCCTCCGAAATAAAACTTCCGTGTATGGAGAGTGGAAACTATGGCCGATCACCGTGTCAGCCCTAGAATGGTGGCAAAAACAGCGATCTCAAATCGAGATTGCCGAGGATGTTTCCGCTTTTCTAGTCAACCAGAAAGGACGTGCCTACGATACTCCGACGGCAGGGAATGACAGGAACATGCAAATCCCCAACCTCTGGAGAGGCCTCACTGATAAAATCCGCAAAGATGAAGATCATTCCGAGTTTCGCAAACTCAGCTTTGGCAAGCTTCGCAAAACTGCTGGTAACCTAATTCGCGTTGAATCAAGTGGAGAGGCAGCAGGAATCTTCCTATGTCACGGAACTCCTGTGAAGTCAGATGACTTGCTGGACTTTTATACCAATCGTCCCTTTGCAAAAGTTTTTGAAGCGATTGATCTTGTCGGCCAAAGACTAAGTCCAATCTGGTCCTCCATAGAATGCCCCTTCCCAGAGCAGCGAAAAAGGGGAGGCAGCAACATCAGCCAGAGCAAGATCCGTCGAATCAAGTCCATGCGCAGGCAAGGCTTCAAGCTGGACTACATCGCAAAAAATCTGGGAGTCACAAAACAGACAGTTAGTCGCCATAGCCACAAAAAATAAAACACTTGGTCTGAAAGAAGCTTCAAAACCATTCTTTTCGTTTTCAGGCTCCTGCAGGTTGACATAAACACACCCAAACCCGCTCGCTTACTTCATGGAATCGACTGCTTTATGACAATCTTGATCCCACTCGTGCATTCTAATCACAGAACAAAACCGAACACAGTGCGATATCCCTAGGTAAAACAACGAAAAGAAGCCTGTGCTGGGACATTGTAAATCCCCCCTATTATTCTCAGCAAGCCGCTTAATGCTCCTTTGGCGTCCCAGCACCAAATAAGTCCCATCTTTACCTAGAAATGACCTGAGAACGCTACAGGAGGCTTATAATCGACGCTATTTAGCAAGCCCACCGATGAAATATCTCCCGAATGCAGTTCTTCTCAGCTCCAACACAAGAAGTGTACACACACGAACCCTACCCGCTTGGCATAGACTGAAGCCCTTGAGGTAGTGCACAAAAAAACACCTCCACTAGAAAAACCCTCCGCACCTTGCCTAATCCAGACCTCTTCCAACTGACAGAAACTACACACACAAACAGTACAGCAGGTAAAAATATTCCGAGTGATTGGAGAATATCAACCGCTAAATATGCCCTGCCTGTCCCCATCTGGATCAAGTAAGTATGAGGGCCACCACCGCCCCCCTTTCTTATGACCTGCTCTCAGTTGGCTCCGATCCGGGCACCAAGAAGACCTCTACAAACTGACAACATCTGATTCGTAGAGGCAACCGAGACTACCAGGGACTGCAGAGCTTGTTTCTCGATCACGCCCCCCCAGACTGTGGCCGAAATCCACTACACGACGGTCCCTCAAGAACTTTTGAACGAGGCGATCGCCTGGCTGGGTCGCGAACTGGGGATCGTCAAGGACAAGTCTGACTTGAGAACGATGTAAGTTATGTTGAACTTCAAAACCACTTTTGTGATCGTCCCGATATGCAGACGCTGAAAAATCCCGAGTAACCTGAAGTTACCCAATATTACCTCAGAGAGCCTCACAGGTGGCTGGGCTGTTAAGGACTGCCCACACCGCAGAACATATTTGACTGTCACGACACAGTTGGCAAAATAGACGACACGTTTTCAGCAATAATTGCAAGGGTGTTAGTATTATGTCAGACAGAAAGCTCTCCCGGCAGCAACTATACGAACAAATCTGGTCCGTCCCAGCCTCTCGTCTGGCGACAGAATTTGGGCTTTCTGATGTCGGGCTGGCAAAGCTTTGTAAACGCCATGATATCCCCCGCCCCCCACGTGGCTACTGGGCCAAGAAAGAAGTTGGCAGAGCTCCAGCACAAACCCCACTCCCTCCGGGCGAAAATGACGACCAGATCATCGTTTCCTATGTAGAACCAGAACGCTACGAAAAATCAGGCTTGAGAGGGCAGATTCAAAAAAGTGAAACGGAAGAAGAAAAGCCTGAGAAGAGAATTGAAGTTGCCAGCAGTTTAAGAGGCGCTCATAAGCTGATTACTGCAACGAAGGAAGAATTTATCGGAGCTCAAGCAGGTGATGCTGGAATCCTTCTTCCAGATCAAAATCCATCCTTGAACATCAGTGTCACTCGAAACTGCCTTCACCGTGCGTTTTTAGTGATGGATGCACTCATTAAAGCGCTGGAGCTCAGAGACCTGATCGTCTCTGAGGGCCCCACTGTTTCCATCTTCGGGGAATCTGTTGCTTTTGGAATCAAGGAACGTATCAAAGTCACGAAGGAACTACCTGAAGAACATGACCTGACCGGTGCTTACCACTTTGCCTATAAAAACTACGTGACGCACGAAATCGCCACAGGGGAATTATCTGTCTATATCGATGAACCGAATTCGTATCGAATAAGTGGTTACCGCAAACAATGGAGAGATACCAAAAAACAAAGGGTCGAAGACTGCTTAAACAAATTCGTCAGCGGCTTAGTCAAATTTGCCGCTCGCAAGCGAGAAGTCAGACTGGAGGATGAAGAACGTGAAAGAGAATACAAACAAGCTGCCGAACAACGTGCGTTAGAAAAACAACAGCGAGCGGAGCTGCGACAACAACAGGCAGAGGAGCAGGATCGGGTAAATAGTCTGGTTCAGGAAGCCAGATCCTGGAAAACCAGTCGTGAGATTCGGCAGTACCTGGATTTCATCCGTGAATCGAACAAATCCAGTTCAGGGGCTATTACTTTATCTCCTGAACTGGAGCAATGGCTGTCCTGGGCCGAAGATCAGGCTGACCGCCTGGACCCACTCAAAGAGTCTCCGTCTTCGATCCTCGACCTCGATATCCCGGAGGAGCCTCGATCGTGGTTCTAACACCGACTCGGTACCGTCTGGCACAGTCACGTGAAGAAATTGAACCCCTGGTCCAACTCTGCAGAGAGGGCAAGGTGTTCCAGGTCCAGGAATGGATCATTGAGAACAGGCCAGTCGATCCCCCAGCCCCTGCCAATGGAGGTAATCAAAAACATACCCCGCTACGGTACGCGATAGAGCGTGGTTTTCACAGTCTGGTAGAAGTGCTGCTGGAGGGGGGGGGCCTCGATCGGCACTGAATATGGCTACTGTCCCATGAGCCTGGCGATCTCAAAACAAAGGCTGGACCTGGTAAAACTGATCGCAGATCGCGGATTTCAGGCGTCTGAGATCAACATGGATGAAGTCTTTGAGTCATGGGAACCCGAAATCATGGAGTTTTTCATCGATAACGGTGCCGACGTGGAAACTGGCATGCCACTGGCGACTGCATTGTGTAATCGAACCCGGACCGCACTTAGGATATTCAAAAAATACCGGGAGCGTTTTCCCAGTTTTCAGGAACAGGCGAATGTGGCTTTGCGCCATCACTGCCAGGAAGGAAACCTGAAGTGGGTCTCACTCCTGTTGTGGGCAGGCGCTGACCCGTTTACCCCTGGTGAATCTGAGCCAGGTAGGGAAATTGATCCCGAAGATGGCGGACTATCCGCCCTCGGTTTTGCAGCACTCTGGGGGAACTACAAAGTATTCTCCTTGAAACAGATCAAGATCAGCCCCGATCATCCCGCGGTCTACGAGATATTGAAATATGCCGACAGAGACGAAGGCTACGACCTGATCCATGATCTGCTCAAACAGGGAATGAATCCGAACGAGCAGGACAATGGAGGCTGTTCTGCTATCCAATCCTTACTGGTTTCATTAGACACATGCATGTTCATGAGATACAGCTCCAGGGACGATCATGGCAGGAAATATGATACAGAGACTGCACGCAACAAGCTTAAACTAATTCATCTGCTGGCGAAGTACGGCGGGAAATGGATACCTGCCGAGACTGGCGAGATCACAGAAGCTCGCCGGTCACTATTGAAAATGACCGCTGACTACACCGTGGAATTCGCCTGGATCATGTCAAAGTATCAAGGATGTTCGAGAACTGACATCAAGACTCTGCTAAAAACTCCCACGATCAAAAAACATACCAAAGAGCACCGTCAGCAGCTGGATGAACTGATCGATCAACTCACTACTGAATAGTCAGCCTGAAATAACACCAATTACCTGGTTCCCTTGTGAATAAGGCTTACCTTCCAGGATTCAGTATCCAAGACCTTTCCCCAGTCGTTTTAGAGTCCCTGTCAGATGCCCCAGATACTCTTCACGACTTCCGTCAACAATCAGCCGGGATTTCCTCCCAGTCTTCTGTATTCCACTTCAGAACCGGATTCAGGCTTATTATCTTGCCACCCAGAAACATGCCCATATGATCAGGCGACACTGACACATTGCCCACAGCTGTATTGAAAATCTACAACAAACAACTCACTTACACGAGAGATTAGCGCTATGGAGTAAATCCTTCTCGAATGTTATGAAATACTCAACAATTTAAGCACATTTCCACATAACGAAGAGTTACCAAATCTTGCTCTTCACACACAGAATATCTGTTTATAGTTCAGTGAATTAGGTCAATGGGGCGCGCTGGCGTGCATTTTTGGCCCCCGCTAATATCTATTTAGCTTCAGATTGTGCGCTGTAGCGGTTCATTTATAACTCCTGCGACGTCTTCAGCAGCGCTTTTACTCACTCAAAAGCAACTTACTTTGAAGATCCGTAGCCACTTATTGTGACGTACCAGACCATTTGCACAGTTGTCTAGCAATTCAAAACCACTTTCTAAATCTAACGCAGGCTACCTCGAAACGAGAGATAGCGCATGCTTTTGGTAGCTTCCAGGCACGTAACCAGCCGGTCCGGCTCTACCTTAAACATGGAAGCCGGATAAGGCACGGTCTTCGCGACCAGGTTCACCAGTTGAGACTTCTTTACGTGTGGGATGTACTCCGGATGACAGGACGCCTCCAGCTGGTTTTCGTAGGGACTTCCCAGTAAAACGATGCCTGACCGCCAGGAGAGCCACTTTCCCGCTTCAGGTCGAGGACGCACGAACGTAAACACGAATGACCCATTAACGAGCACTCCCTGCTTTTGCAGCGCATCCAGTTCAGACAGCCGGAAACCGGTTGAGATGCTGTACGCCTCCTGCAGACTGTCAACGACGGTCGGCTTCCAGAACGCGAGCACACCCCCGCCAGTGCTCAACTGGTTCTTGGCGGGGAACATCACTGGCAGCAGATGATTCCAGACCTTGAACGTGTAATGCCTGCCCCAACAGAAAGGGCAGACCTTATGCAGCTGACACACGTAGGACCTTTGATCCGTGGTAACGCTTACCGGGGGACAATTACGGCCAAACACAAAGTGTTTACGCGCTGGTTCGTAACCAGCCTCTCGCAGTTTAGGTAACAAAACCTGTCGCCAGCGTTTCTGCAACAACTCGATACACTTCTTCGGTTGCTTGTGAAACTTCTTCGAGACACTGGACACCACGACGCTTCGCCAGTAGGCCTGATCGCCGTAGCCGTTTTTAACTTCCAGAATTTTGTACTGCTTGTCCTTCGCCATTCGATTCCCCCTTTAACGGCAACACAGCTACCGGATGCTCGTCCACCCTATCCTCTTCCCGCGACCCGACAAACACACGCAGATCGCCCGCACAGACATCGAGTACGATCAACTGATCCGAACCCTCAATCTCAACGAGACCGCCGTGTTGATCGGAAGTGACGGTCATTTGATGCTTTTCATGTGTGGTTGCGTCTTCTACTTCAAACTGATAAGCAAGTTCTGACATAACACCTCCCATATAGATAAAAGATGTCTATATGGCATATAGACATCTCTCTAAAACCCAGTGAAACATATATAGACAACTTTTTCAACTCACATATAGATAAAAGATATCTATATAGCATATAAACATCTCTTCTTGTCTATATATAATTACCTAAAGGTAATACAGTTTTACTTCGCTACGCTTACGCTTCGCTCGTAAAACTTGGAATAATACCTAACTCTTCTTCTTTTTCTGCTTACGAGAAAGACTCCATTCAGGGTGAGGAACTTTCAGGCGATCCAGATGATCAATACACTCACTTAAAGTCATCTCTCCAAAGTTGGGAATCTTCATCAACTCCTCCTGAGTCATCTGAGCCAACTCCCCGATCGTGGCGACCTTGTTTGTCTCAAGACAGTTAACAGTGCGCACACTCATTCCCGAATCTCCAAGGGCCGATCCGAGCAGGGCGTCCAGGCGCTCGATTAGTTATCTCTCCAAAATCACAGCAACGACTTCTGGGGCGCTCTTTAAAAAAGCAATCTGCTTCTTCACAGACAACTGCCCGATCTGCTCGTCGTGGTTTCATATCTGTGAGATTAGATTCCACACAGGACCCTCCAAGACACATGAGGCCGATCGGAGCGATGCCCGCACGAACGGTGATACCAGCTTCACCGTTTTAGCGACGCTAAATCCTCTTTCAGGTCTCTGAAATAACATCGCGATCTGAGATGGATATCCCCAGGCAGTGTGGTAATGAGTCTCCCGTAACTACACGCGTGCAAGCTGATCACAGAGTGAATCTAAACGCTGTGCGATCTCC